>JBEGNF010000024.1:0-34245 GCA_041182625.1 Pseudomonadota bacterium
CGTTGAATCGAACTCCTTGTCGTCCCCCGTGACATTGCCAGACGCCGTATCAGAGGTTCTTGCTCCTTTAACGGTTGCCAGTCTTGAGGGTAAAAATACGGGTAAAAGCCACGAGTCGAATCTCAAAAATGGCTTATGAACTACGTTTCAAGGCATGATAGGAATCCCTCGGTCTAAAATGCCCGCTGCGAAGCGGGCATTTTGTTTTCAGGCGGAGCCAGCCATGTCCCTGCGGACATTGCGGCTTGGGTTCGAGAGAGTTGGCTTGCCGTCGTGTCCCGACAAATCATTGACTGACACTTTCAGGACCCCTTCATGCGCATCTTTGCCACTGAAGCCAAGAACCGATTCGGTCGCTTTGTCTTCCAGGTCAAGCGCGAATCTGTGTTCGTAGAGAAGGCGGCAGGGCACTCCGCCTCAGGGCACCATGCGCGATGCAAACTCCTGAAAGGAGGAGGCAGCGATATCGACCTTGAGTGCGGGTATCGCCTCGCCCGTGTTAGGTCCGAACTCATCTGGTTGAGCCACAAAAGCAGTCCGCAGGCCCACCTTGGAAGCCGCCTCAAGGTCATTGCTGTGTGCCGCCACCATCATGCACTCATGGGGCTCGATGCCAAGCGCCTCTGCAGCGGCAAGATACACGCGAGGCTTAGGCTTATAGTCTCCAGCGATCTCGGCACCCAGAATGGCGTCCCATGGAAACTCATTGCGACGGGCCAGATCAACCATGAGCGAAATGTTACCGTTAGAGCACGGCCCCAGCATGAACTTGCGGCGCAGACGATGCAGGCCGGCGGTGACGCCGGGCCAGGCATCGAGCCGGTGCCACACGAGATTGAGATTGCGCAGCGTCGGCTCATCGAGCGACTCAAGTCCGAAGCGAGGACGCACGCGATCGAGCATACCGCGATGTACCACGTCGAGGCGCGAGAAGGGCTTGCGGCCAGCGCGGATCTCTTCCATCCCCGGCTGATATTCAGCGCGCCAGGCATTGGCAAAGGCGATCCAGTCCAGTTTGTAGCCCAAGGGCTCAAGAATCATGCGGGACTCGCGCGCCACGCAAGTGCGCCAATCTACGAGTGTGCCGAACACGTCGAAAACCATTGCCTTGACACCATCTACGGCTTTCCCTGTTTCGTGTTGTGCCAGAGAGGGACTGGCGTATACCAGTCCGGTTCCAAACAGCAGACCTTGTGCACTGAGCCAGCCGGCCTGGCGGAGGAAGTCACGGCGCGATAAGGCATTCATCGGAATTCTCCTGTATTGGTTGTTTGTTGACCTACTGGGGACAGACATTATGCCAATGGCTGATGATCAATCAGCCGACGATGATAACTGGCATTGAAACGCCTAATGAAGTACTGATTAAATAAAATTAGCAACTTGTGTAGCGAGACAAATCACACTAAGCCCTTGATTTGGCTGGGCCTCGCGTCGTACAGCTGCGCTGGCGCGCCACAAAATGTGGGGTTAGTCAGCGTCTCTCTAACTCATTCGGTATTTCGGACATCGCAGCACTCCTGTTTCGTTCTTGCTGTTGAATTTTTTGTTTGGGTCTAGTGCGCGGTTCGTAAGGGTAAACGTAGCGTTTGCCCAACTGATATCGCCGCAAAAGCCGATTCGGATAGACCGTGCTCCTGTCGAGCAGCGGCAAGTGCAGCGGGGGGCGCGTCGAGCGCCTCATCCGACAAACTGAAAGTACCCCAGTGGTAGGCTACCGATTGCCTTGCCCGCAAATCTTTATGGATCTGAACGCCTTCCACGGGGTCGACGTGCTGATCTTTCATGAACCAGCGAGGCGCATAGGCACCAATTGGAATCAATACCAGGTCAAAGCCATGATCGGGTTGTCGATCGGCGAAGCGTCTGGCAATGTCTTGAAAATCGGGCGAATAGCTAGTATCGCCAACATGAAAGAAATGAAAGTCATCGGCAAATACTGCAAACCCACCCCAAAGGGTATCCATTCGATCAGTCAAAGTACGGCCTGACCAATGCTGTACAGGTGTAAAAACGATTTCTACCGTTCCCGAAGGGGATTGCATACGATGGGATTGCCACCAGGCCAGCTCGATGACATTTAAAATGCCTACTTCTTTGAACCAGGCCTTTACACCCGATGGCACCAAAAACAAGGGAGATCCACCAGCTTGGGTCGAAAGCGCACGAACACTTGCCTCATCAAGGTGATCGTAATGATTATGCGAGATGAGCACTAAGTCGATATGCGGAAGATCTTTCAATGCGATGCCAGGCGGATGGGCTCGCTTCGGTCCAACCAGTGCAAGCGGAGAGGCACGATCTGAAAAAATCGGATCCGTCAGAATACTCAATCTGGCAAATTGAACCAATGCAGTGGCGTGACCGATCCAAGTCACTGTGGGCTGCATCTGGCTGCCTGCTTGGCTATTAGCATGAATGAATACCAAGTCGGCATCAACTCGAGGGGTGGGCGCCCGTGCTGATTTCGGATGCCCATCGATCAGGGCATGCCAGCGCCACTTAAAAAACTCAAACAGACCCGGCGGCTCAAAATTCAAATAATTATTTTGAAATCTGATTGGCCGGTCTTTGGGTACGATTGGCTGACTAAAAACAACATGGGTGGCAACGATTAGCGTAGCCGTTAGCAGTATTATCTTCAGCTTTGCCATTTGGAGCCTCCTACTATTTTGCTGTCCGTCTATTTGAGGTTAACCGGCTTGAGAAGTCGCTTCGATATAGCCGCAACCACTGACCGTGGCGCAAATCGGTTGCCAAGGATCATAATCTGGTTAAGCAGTCCTACAACACGCGTAGTACCGCCATGGATCAATAGCGCTACGCCAGCTTGCGCAACGCGACGCACATCCGTGCGGCCCGCTTTTTTGAAGTAGTGATAGTCATTGATCTGCTGCGGACTGATCCCATCAAAAAAAGCAGTATCGGTCGGTCCGGGCGCCAGACAGCAAACCCGCACGCCATCATCTTCAAGCTCTTTGGCAAGTGCCTCAGACAGGCAAAGCACAAACGCTTTAGACGCGCCATATGCCGCAAAATAGGGCGTTGCCTGAAACCCTGCCGTAGAGGCGACATTCAAAATGACGCCTTCTCTTCGCTGCTTCATTTTTGCGCCGAATATTTGGCAAAGCTCGGCAACCGTCACCACATTCAGCTGTAGCATTTGCCTGAGTTTTTCGGGTTCAAGATTGACATGCTCATCTAGAAGGCCAAACCCGGCGTTGTTGATCAGTATATCGATCTGAAACCGCTGCGAATCGCAATATCCAACCAAGTGATCCGCAGCCCGTGGCAAGCTGAGATCAAGCGCATGAACCACGATGTCTGCGCCGGTTTTGTGCCTAAGTTCAGTGGCGATTTCTTCCAATCTGTCGTTACTTCGACTTACCAATATCAGGCGATGTTTTTGTAAAGCGAGCATTCGCGCCATCTCACGACCGATACCGCTACTGGCGCCGGTGAGCAGGACAGTCTTTGGCTGACTCATAAGCACTCCGATAAGATTAGCTACGCTGAATGATTATGAAAAACATTATGTATTTACACTGAGATATTTAAACATAGCAAAGGCACTATTTTTAAAGTAATTCGTTTTAAGAAAATTAGTATCTAAGCTTTACCAGAAGTGCTCTGCTTTCAGTGGTGCCGAGTGTAAAAGTCGATTCATCCCACTTTGGTGCTGAAAGGGCATACGTTTTATTGTTCGAGACACCATACCCTTCGCTCGGGACGCCAACAAAGTTCTTATCGAGTTTTCCGTTACCGTTCTCGTCGTGCACAACGGCTATCGCATAGGTACCAGGCTCAACATTTGAAAAGCTGCAGCTGGTATTTGGACCTGTAATCGGTACGCGTAAGGTCACAATACCTTCGCCATCTGGAAAGTCTGCGGCTTTGGTAAACAGGCGGCAGTTGAGCGTGCCTCGAGTATTTTTAAATCCTGAGACCTCGATTAGAACGTTCGATGGAGATTCAGAAAACGCTGGCGAGGCAAGGAAAGCCATTGCAGCCACAAACGATGTACGACGGACAAAGTAATCAAGGTAGTCACGGCAATGTTGGCGCATTGTTACCTCCTTATTTGAAATCAAGTAGTTCAGCAGGCTGTTTTATCTTTTCGGTGTCAAGATTAATGGGGTGATTTGACACTGTCAACATTAATCTTGACGTTGTCATAATTTGAGGTAATCATTACAGCCATGAAGACCACGATCGAACCAGTCGAAGAGCGTCCTTATCATCATGGCAATCTGTTTTCGGTGCTGCTCGATTCGGCCGAACAAGAGTTGATTGAGCGCGGCATTGAAGGTTTTTCACTGCGTGGCGTCGCCAAACGTGCAAACGTGAGCCACGCAGCGCCAGCGCATCACTTCGGCGATGCGAACGGCTTGCTGACTGCATTGGCCGCAAGAGGGTTTGAGCGATTTATTCAGCGCCAGCGCGATTTTCGACAGCGCGCGCCTTCAGATCCGCGTGCTCAGTTAGAGGCGTCCGGGGTAGGGTATGTCGTTTTTGCTCTGGAAAATCCTGCGATATTTCGATTGATGTTTTCCTCTGATCGTCCCGACTTTGACGACCCTGACCTTCAGCAAGTTGCCGAGTCTGCTTTCGAGGAGTTGGTCGAACATGTCAGGGGCGTCACCGAAGACAAGAGTTCGCCCAAAAAAGACAGCGCCATGATGCTCGATGTTGCCGCTGCATGGGCCGTCGCGCACGGGTTGGCCGATTTATTGGTGGCGGGTCGACTAAATACCCTTGGGTCGCTTGCACCCAGAACACGAGATCGACGAATTGCAGCAATTATTGGTCGCGCTATTCCTGTACTACCTAACCGGAGCTAGTCTATGATTCTTCACGATTTAGCAGCAGGAATGCATCCGCGTCGCGTGCGCATCTTTCTGGCGGAAAAGGGTGTGTCGATCGAACGTCGCGAGATGGATGCTGCAGGAGGCGCGAATGCGACGCCAGAATTCATCCGGCTTAATCCTTTGGGTAAATTGCCCGTGCTTGAACTTGACGATGGCAGTGCGATCGCCGAGTCACTTGCGATCTGCCGCTTCCTTGAGGCGATGCATCCTGATCCGCCTCTCATGGGCCGCACGCCACGTGAAGTAGCTGATATCGAGATGTGGGCTCTGCGGATGGACCATGAGCTGTCACAAATGATTGCGCTAGCATTCGTACATAGCAGTGACTTCTACCGCGGGCGTGTTGAGCAAATACCGGAAGTCGCCAGCTGGGCGCGTGGTCGTGCACTCGAGACGATGACCTGGCTCGATCACGAGCTCGCCGGGCGCCGCCACATCACGGGTGAGGACTACACAATCGCCGACATCGTTGCACAGTGCGCCTTGGTTCTGGGTAAGGCAGTTGGCTTGCGTATTCCAACGGAGATGAGCGAACTATCTCGCTGGTTTACCGAGGTGACAGCACGTCCGACAGCTAGAGCCTAGCTTCAGCATGGAGGGGATGAGAATGTCTAAGCCAAGTGTTTGCTGCGTAATTGGCGCAGGTGACGCAACAGGATCGGCAATAGCTAGACGCTTTGCCCAAGAGGGTTACACGGTTTGTGTGGCCAGACGAAGTGAACAAGCCTTGCAGCCTCTCGTTCAACAGATCCATGAGCAGGGTGGGAACGCAATCGCGTTTGGTCTCGATGCGCGGCGCGAGGATCAGGTGATCAGCTTCTTCAATCGAACCGAAGCGGAGGTTGGTCCGATTGAGGTTGTGGTGTTTAACGTTGGCGGCAATGTTCGTTTTCCGATTCTTGAAACTACGGCTCAGAAGTATTTCAAAGTATGGGAAATGTGCGCTATGGCTGGCTTTCTGGCAGGCCGTGAGGCGGCGCGTGTCATGCTGCCTCGCGGGCGCGGCACCCTTCTTTTCACAGGCGCAACGGCCAGCCTGCGCGGTGCTGCGGGTTTTGCGGCCTTCGCCGGCGGAAAGGCGGCGCTGCGGGCGCTGGCCCAGTCAATGGCAAGGGAGTTCGGCCCACGGGGGTTGCATGTGGCGCATGTGATCATCGATGGGCTGATTGATACCGCCTTTGCACGGGAGAATTTCGCGCAGCGCGTTGCCGAATTCGGGCCGGATGGTATCTTGAATCCTGATCACATCGCGGAGGCATACTGGTGGCTTCATCAGCAGCCGCGCGATGCGTGGACATTTGAACTGGATCTGCGTCCGTCGGTGGAAAGGTGGTAACTGCGAGGTCGCCACTGGCTGTCTTCGGTGCCACCGGGCTCACTGTCGGGCTCGTGGTGAATAATGCGCTTGCCTGCGGCCATGCGGTCGCATATATTACTGCTTGATCTGATTGATATTTTTCAATCAGGTGGCGATGAGATTTTGAAGACCGTGCCCCAATACAGGCTCGAGATGCTGATCGAGACGCTGTTCTGTTCCAGCTATTCAAAACATCGGCGCGTAGCAGCTATTCATCGTAATCCAGTTGATTGCATATAAAATCGAATCGAAACAGCTTAGAAATTGCAAGCTTTGAGGAGATATCATGCCATTCGATATTTCAGTGCTACCTGTCTTCGTCGCCGTATCTTTTGTCTTGCTTGTAACGCCGGGCCCCGATGTTGCATTCATTGTGGCAACAGGTGTCACAGAAGGTCGTCGTCCCGCTCTTTGGGCATCAGTCGGTATTTCTTTGGCGATGTTTGTACATTCGGTTTTTGCTGCCGCTGGCGTAGCTGCCATCGTGGCTACGTCGCCTCTTGCATTTGATGTCATTCGGTTTGGTGGCGCTGCTTACCTCATCTACCTCGCCTTCAAATGCTTCCGTTCGGTTCCAGTGCAGACAACTACGCAGGTAACATCTCGGTCATCGATGAAGAATTTTCAGAGAGGATTTTTAACGAATCTGCTTAACCCCAAGGCCATCTTATTCTCAGGCGTGTTTCTACCTCAATTTGCGACTCCTGCCTACGGACCAATGTTTCAACAAATCGTTGGACTAGGCGCAGCTCTGGCATGCCTGGGTTTGCTATTTCAATCTGCGCTTTCCATCGCAAGTGGGAGTCTTGGTCAATGGTTGTTGTCTAGCACTCGTCGACAACTTTTACTAGAACGATTGATGGGGGTCGTGTTTGTTGGACTTGCCGCTAGGCTGATTATGATGGAGCGCAAGAGTTGAGTGGCTGCTTCTAACCAAACATAATCAATCTGATTGGCCGTTAAGCATCCAACAAGAGCGGTGCTTTGTTTCGTGTCACCGCCCTTGATTCGCACACCAGCCAGCAAGATTTATCGGCCTCTGACACGCATATCATTCTTGACGCTCTTGACTCCCTTCACTTCTTTGGTCAGCGCAACGGCCTTACGGACACTTCTTTGGTCAGCGCAACGGCCTTACGGATATCTTCTTCAGAGCTGACAAAGCCGCTCAACTGCACTTCACCCTTGAAGGTTTCGACATTGACCTCTGCCGATTTTAGGGTCGGCTCGTTGAACAATGCAGCCTTCACCTTGGTCGTGACCCAGCTGTCATCAAAATACTCTCCAGTGCCTTCGCTGGTTTTTGTCGAGGCGCATCCGCCGGAGATCAATATCGTAATCGCGAGGATAACGTTGGCTAACAAAGATAATTTGCGCATCTGCTTGCTCCGAGTGGGCTAGGGTTGAACGTCGAGAAAGTCGGCCACATCATGCGTCCCGGTGAAGCCAAGGTCGTAGTAGCCAACCCTGTCTATCGTATCCACCCAAACTCGATAGCATCTTGGTGTATCGCATCCTGAGGGGTCATCCGGCAGCGGCGATTGAGCGTGCTCAGCGAGGCTCGCAAGGTCCTGGGGTGAGGTGCGCCTACCTACGCATGCGTCGTGAGATTTGCGTTGGGACATACTTAGCCAGAGCAGAGCAGGGCAGAAGCAGAATCGTCACCCCCGGTTGAGCAGATGGGGCTTGAAAACTATGGTTTGTCGCCTTTCAGGCTTGCAAACTGGTCGGCGGGGAGGCCTGGCCGCGTGGTTGTGGGTACTTCTCTGTTGAGGAAGCGTATGGGCGTAAACCTGTGTCGAGGGTTCGAATCCCGTGGTCCCGATAGTGCTAAACAAAATGCCCGCTGAACTCAGCAGGTATTGTGCTTTGAGGAGGAGACAGCGGCGTCGCTGTCGACATCATAAAAAAAGCCACTCTGCAGTGGCTTTGAAAGAATTCTCTCCTGCGTTAATTCGTTGACGTCTTTTTGGTATCAGCAGGGGTCTTGCTGGTGTCAGCTTGCTTGCTATCTTTGCCAACTTCGACGCTGGCTACTTTGTCGGCGGGCGACGATGATTGTGCTGACTTCATTTTGCCAGAGCAATCATTGGCCAGCGTGAATGGGCTCGATACGAGCAAGACTACCAGTGCGAGATATTTCACGATCACCTCCTTTCGTGGTTGAAAAAACTAATGCGCATCAAATGCCAAGTAATTTCTTCGCTTCGCCTAATGCTTTCATTGAATCAGCATGTTTGCCATCCGAGTGAGCTTTTTCGCCATCGGCTCTAAGCGCTTTGACCTTTGCCAGCTCAGCGCCCGTCAATTTGGTACCGTTCAGCGCAGCATCGATAGCCTTCATCTCGTTGGGGCAGTTGTGGGCAAAGGACAGGCTGCTCACGCAAAACAGGACCGCGGCGACTAGGTATTTCATAGGTACCTCCGTTCAGGGTTTGTCAAAACTTCCCAAGCAGCTTATCCCATAAAACAATCCCTTGCTCAAGGGCTAGATTAACCGGAAAGCCATATCTGTTAATCTGCCAAATAAGTCTCCCCGACGGTGGTTTACCCCGCTCGCTTTTCCACATCAGTTGACGCAACACACGGCGAATATGGTTGATATTCACTCACGAAAACAGTGCCATGTTTGCTATTTATTGCTATAAATGCAATATCCAAAGAAGATAAAACAATCAAGTCAGCCGTCTTCAAACAAACAACAACCAGGAGAGATGATGCGAACTTCTCGTAGCAGCGGCGCAGTGCCTCCGCGTGACGCCCAGAGCAAAAATCTCAAGCGCATTTCGACGATGGCGGGGGCGTACGGCCTGCGCAATTACACGGTGCGAGATATACGTGAGCTCAAGGGAAAACGTACGCTGGTCGAGACGCTAGCGTTCTCCCCAGAGGAGGCTGCAGCGGCTGAGGCAGCCGGCATTGATACCCTGAAGGTGCGATTCGATCCCAAGTACCCCGAGCTCGCTGCAGAGATTCGTCAGGCGGCGCCGCATACCTTTATGTCGTTTTCGCTGCCGCTCATTGCCGTCACCAGTCCGCAAGAGGCCTTGCGTCTCGCATTCTCAGCCATGGAAATCGGCGGAGATGCCATCATGTGCCAGTGGAGTCCACGCTTCATTCAAGCGCTGGCTGAAGCCGGGGTGCCCGCGCAAGGCCATGTCGGTCTAGTACCGCGCCGCAGTACCTGGACAGGCGGACTGCGCGCCGTGGGCAAGACGGCCGATGAGGCAATCGAACTTTATCGCCATATCAAAGCGCTGGAGGATGCTGGTGCGTGGGCGGTAGAGATCGAAGTGATTCCGCAGCAGATATTGCAAGAGCTGTCGCGCCGCACCAGCCTGATCACGTCCTCGATCGGAGCCGGCAGCGGTGGAGATATTCAGTTCTTGTTTGGTGAAGACATTCTGGGCGATGGTCCGGGTCCGTTCCCTCGTCACTCCAAACAATACCGAGATCTTTACGCACTTCGGCAGCAGATGCAGGCAGAGCGCGTGGCAGGGTTTCGTGACTATATCGCCGACGTTCAGTCCGGAGCATTCCCCGGACCGGAGCACGTCATCAATGTGAACAAAGAGATCGTCGATGAATTTCTTGAGCGGCTGGACAAAGAGCCTGAGTAAGGCGCATGCGCCTCGCACCATGAGTATCGAGCAACGGAACACGAGGCGCAGTGTTAAAGTCCGAGCGCTGGTTTTTTTCGTCTGTTTTTTTGCGTTGTCTCCTGCTATGGCTATTGAAGAGCCCACGTATCGTGCGCTGAAAAGCGATCCTCCGTTCGAGCACCGCTGGTACCCAGGGTTCGTGATTGCCGAGACTCAGCTGACCGGCGATTTTGATGCGGCCAGCCGCACCGGGTTTCGACGAATTGCTGGATACATTTTTGGCGACAATCAATCGTCCGACGGGGGCAGCAGAAAAATCAGCATGACCGCCCCGGTGACGGTCGAACCCCGCCAAAATGGCTGGCGGATGCATTTCGTGATGCCCAGCGATGAGAGCCTGGACAGCCTGCCAAAACCTGTCCATCCCGACGTGAACCTTCGCCGTATTCCCGAGCACGCCGTGGCCGCCGTGCGCTTCAGCGGATGGACCACAGAGTCCGCGATTCAGGAGCAGACCGCCAAGCTCAGAGCGTGGATCGCCGAGCAGCGGCTTGAAGCCATCGGCGCGCCTCAGGTCGCTCGCTACAATGATCCGTTCACCTTGCCCTGGCGCAGACGGAACGAAATACTCATTCCGGTCAAGCCTGCGACGGAACGGTAGATAGCATGTCTCGGTCAGCGGCGCGGGGGCTTTGCACCCCCGCGCGGTAAATGCGCTTCCTAAAGAGGCGCACTGAACCGGTGTTCAGCCTCTGTCATTCGCTCTGCGTATGTCCCAACGCGCTGCGCGAAACCCATAGCGTGATCAGGAAACCCGTCAGGGCCAGCGCGGCCAGTGCCCAGAAGGCGGCTTCTGTGGCGCCATTGCTCATCGCGCGGATACGTCCGATCAGGTCGGGTCCGAAATGGCCACCGAGGTTGCCAATCGAATTGATCAGTGCGATGCCACCTGCGGCTGCGGTGCCGGTCAGGAAGGCGGTGGGCAGCGACCAGAAGGTCGACACGAACGCCAGCGTGCCTCCGGCAACCACGGTGAGCCCAATCATGGCGGGTACCGGTGCTTTGCCCACCACCGCCAGCAGGACCAGCCCAGCGACCGTCAACAGCAGCGAACCGGCGATATGCCACCGTCGTTCGCCGGTACGGTCGGAGTGCGCACCCCAGTAGACCATGAACAGCGCGGCCAGTCCCCAAGGGATGATGCTGATCAGACCCACCTTGAGATAATCTTTTTTATCGATACCGAGTTCCTGAATGATGGTCGGCATCCAGAAGTTCAACGCATAAAAGCAGATCACGCCACTGAAATACACTGCGGCCAGCGCCCACACACGGACATCCATAAAAGCGGCCATCAGATTGTGCTGCGAGGCGTGAGATTTGCTTGCCTTGTCATTCTCCACGGCGGCGATGATCGCCGCTTTCTCTTCCTCGGTGAGCCACTTTGCGTCATGCGGTCCGTTGGGGAGATAAGCCAGCACGAGAGCGCCGATCACGACCGAAGGCAGACCTTCGACCAGGAACAACCACCGCCAGCCGCTTAGCCCGGAGAAGCCGTCCATGTACTGCATGATGCCGCCGGAAAGTGGAGAGCCCACCAGGTTTGATACCGCGATGGCCGTCATGAACAACGCCACCATTTTTGTGCGGCGATGATCAGGAAACCAGTAGGTCAGATACAGAATGATGCCCGGGAAAAAACCGGCTTCGGCCACGCCCAGCAGGAAGCGCAGGAAATAAAAAGTGAACTCTGAATCGGTCAAGCCAAAACTCTGAGAGATAAATCCCCAGCTGATCTGATCAGTGAACATGAAAGCACTGGAGATGATTCCCCAGGTGATCATGATCCGGGCGATCCAGGGTCTCGCACCCACTTTTTCGAGGATGATGTTGCTGGGCACTTCAAAGATGAAATAGCCCAGAAAAAAAATGCCGGCACCAAAACCATAGACCGCATCTGAAAACTGCAACTCCGGTGCCATCTGCAGCTTGGCGAAGCCAACATTGACCCTGTCCAGAAAAGCGACAACGTAGCAGATGAATAAAAACGGAATAAGTTTGCGCGCCGCTTTGGCATACGCATTCTCTTCGTCTGACAACGAGGGAATTTCAGAGGTCATGAGCGTGATCCTTTCCAGATCCGTGAGGGAGGCCGATTAAAAAACACAAACGTTGCTGACTGCCCGACAGATACCGAGCCTTGAGTTTGCTTTCCGGGATGCAGCGTTTATAAAAAATTCTTAGTTCTTCTCTTCAGAGCTTCGGGTAAATGGAAGCACCCGGCAGCTCTTGATATCCCTACCCGGGGACGACGCGGCCCGCACTGGTCAGTGCGCGCAGGTCATCTTCATCGAGCCGTGGGCCCTCCAGCGTGACGCGCTCTTCTTGCACCTGTGCGCGGCGATATTTGTCCATGATCTGTGCAAGCGCAGGCTTCTGGTGGCGGGTGTCGTAGCCGTTGAACAGATGACCCAGCAAGCCTCGGTCGAGGTCGCTAGTCCCCAGTGCCCAGTCAGCCAAAGGCAAGGTCAGATTCATATTAACGTGCATCATGACCCCCAAGTTGTGATGCGCGCTATGGTGCCGGCGTATGGTGTTGATCACGGGGCAGTGCCGCACAAAGGCGTTCTCGGGAACGTGGCAGCAGAAATGAAACGTCTCGTAGACGAGGTAGTGTCCGATCATGGTGACAGGCACCATGTAACCCGCGTCCGGGCCGAGCAGCATGGATACCAGCGATCCGAGCAGCGCACTGGTCACGACCAGCACGATCAGCACACGCCACGGGAAAAACACGATGCGAAATTCACGAACACTGTGGATGCTGGTGTCATTATCCGTGAAATACTGATGATGCTGACGCGTGTGCCGGTCATAGATCGCCCGCAGTGCGAATACATCCTTGAGCCGGTGCATCACATGCATGTGCATGCCCCACTCGACAAAATTGCCGGCGATGGCGATCGGGATAATCAGCCACCATTCCCACGTGGGGCTACTCAACTGGCCGACACACCAGAGGATGGCACTGATACCTACCGCGTACATCACCCCCACATGCACTAGGCCGTGATACCAGGGGCTGATCTGGTTGACATAGCTTTCGCGGAACCGGGACTGTCTCTCGGTGATCATCGCTGTCTCTCCACGCGGTCTTGGTCTTGTTATTGGCCTGATAGTAGATTCGCTGGCGGGGGTGGTCAAGCACTGCTTCCCGCCCGCCAGCGCCGCTGCCAGACGAGATGTTGATATCAGAGAGATAACGCGCCTGTTCTCACAAAAGCGTACAAACACTCCCTGAGCCACACGCCGCAGCGTGGCGTTGATCTTAATCCTTGGGGCCGATGTGGCTCTGCACCAGCCCGATGGCAATCGCGGCCACGATCATCGATCCCCCGAGCAGGTTCAAATAGGCCGAAGCCCCTCCGGCTGTGATCATCGCCGCGCCGGCGAATGAACTCAGGATGGCGCCCACACGGCCGAACGCCATCGCTGATGCCGCGCCGGTGGTGCGTATCAGCGTGGGATAAATGTGTGCGCACAGGGCCGTCAGCGCGCATTGCAGCGCCGTGACAAACAAGCCGTGCAGTCCCAGCCCCCAAAGGAAAATTTCCGGGTTGGCGGTCACGCCAACGAATTTCAGGCAGAGCGCGGTCACTGCCGACATCGCCGCCCAGAAGGTCATCGGGCCGCGCGAGCCGAAGCGATTGATCGCCAGTGCGCACAGTACGGCCCCGATCACGCCACCAAAGTTGTAAGCGGTCAGGCCCATGCCGGCCAGAGCAGGGGACAGACCCTCAGTGGTCAGCATCGTCGGCAGCCAGCTGAAGGCGGTATAGATCGCCAGCTGCGTCATGAAAAAACTCAGCCATAACCAGCTGGTGTCGCGTGCCCGCCCTTGACGGAAAAGTTCGGCGACGCTGCCGCGCCTGGCGGCATCGATCATGCCATCAGTGAACTCTGCAACATGGCTGACCTCGTGCGCCATTTTTGACATGAGTGTGCGTAATTCTTCCCAGCGCGCTGACTGCCGCGCTAAATATTTGGGCGACTCGCGCAAGAATATGATCAGCACCAGCGCGTAGACAATCGGCAGCGAACCGCCAATAAAGAAAAACGTGCGCCAGCCGTGGACGGGCAGTATCTGGGCAGCGGCCAGACCGGCGAGCATGCCACCGAGCGGATAGCAGACGATCGCGGTGATGACTGCCATCGTGCGGTAGCGAAAAGGAATGAACTCTGCGGTCAGCGTCGTCGCGGCCGGCAGTGCCGCACCGATGCCCAGTCCGGCAAAGAAGCGGATCACGGCAATGGCAGTGACGTCGGGCGCAAAACCGATCAGCGTCGTCGCCGACCCGAACAGAATGATGCTGGCAATCAGCACGGGTTTGCGACCCAGCTTGTCGGCAATGATGCCGGCGCTCAGGCTGCCGATCGCCATGCCCATCAGACCACTGGCGACCGCCACCGAGAAGGCGGCGCGCGTGACGCCCCATTCTTTCATGATCATGGGGATGGCGTAGCCGATCATCTGGCCATCGAAACCATCCACCACAATAGCCAAGGCCGCCAGCACATAGGTGAATTTCTGCAAGGTGGTAAAGCCACTGTCATCAATCGCCTTGCTGACATCAAAGTGCGCTGCGGACGGTACCGTGTTAATCGATGGGGAGGCTGTCATGGCTGGGTTGGTGTTCGAGGGTTGGAAGGATGAGATTTGGCGTTGAACAGATCTTCGACCTAGGGCAGTCATCGCTTTGGGAGAGACTGCGTTATTAAATTATTATGGGAATGAAGCGCTGCTTGTGGATGCTTTTAACACAATAAGGTCAGCGCCTTCAATTGGGCTGCCGCTTCCGCTCCGTCGGATAGGCGAGTGGTCGCGAATGGACGATGGAATACGGACGATGGAATATAAGCGAAGGGCAGATTGTCGCGGACCCTGAGAGATCCCAAAGACACTGGGTCCCGGCCTTCGCCGGGACGACGGTTTTGAGGCCAGCATCACCTTCAAGGTCATCCCGGCGAAGGCCGGGATCCAGTGTCTTGCGTGATGTGTCGAGACGTGCGAGCTTCACCGACTAGCATGATGGTCAGTGCCGAGCCTGTTCGTTGATTGCTCGATTTGCCCACCATGCCAAACCGTTGGCCAATGCATTAGAGCTTTGCGTTACCCGGCATCGCATTCTTGGGCAGCGTGAACACAAATTTCGCGGGTGCGATGGTGTCGCCGCTTCCCACCATTGCCCTGGCCTGATCCATGGTGTACGTGACGCCTGCCTGAACGGGTTTGCCGTTCAAGGTCAGCGGTATCCGACCGGGAGAAAACTGCAGCGCAAACGTGCCTTTGGGCCAGTCAGTGATGGGCTGCCCTGGTATGGCAGTGACCTTTCCTTCGTAAGCGGTTGTCTGCAACTCCACGTCCCATGGCAAAGCCAGTCCCCACAATTTACCGATTCGGAGGAAGGCATTAACCTGCTGCCCGTAAGGCAGCGAAGGGATCTCCTCCAGAAGGATCACCTGATTATCCTTGTCAGACATCGGGAGATGAGTGAATTGATCGGGCGCTATGCTCGCGAAACTCGCCATCTTTGGTAACACATCAGGAAGTAGCTGCTCGTCACGTGCGGATGCGTAGTACATCGCGGCCAGCACTTTGTGTGTGACGTTGAAGCAGGTTTCGGGCGGAAGCGGCGCTGGCTTGGCGCCCATCGCTTTTACCCATGTATAGGTCGGAGCATATTGCCGCGCGTGCTGGGGTCCGGCGATATCCTGAGTTGCCTTCTCGATCGCCTCGGGATGGGGACAGGGGAATACATTCGCAGACGGTGGCCCGAACAAGCGCATGGATTCCATCACCGGTGCGCGTCCTCCAGGATAATCTTTGGATGTGTCGAACCCTGGGTAGACCACGCCAATATAGGGCTGTTTTTTTTCTTTCGAGGGCACACTCTCCTGATGGCAAAAGCTTACCTTCAGTTTGCCATCTTCCGCTCGCCAGACACCTGCCAGCGCAATATGTGCCGTTGTTCCGTAGCACTGCGGAAAACGAAAAGTGATGGCCATTCCTTTATCGCTCTCGCGCATGACCGTCATCTTGTCATTGATGGCGAGGGTCAGCGATTTGCAGAAATTTGCGAATTCGGCGGGCTGCTCATCCATCAATTGACGCATCGCCGCGTCCTGAGTGAATTCCTCGATCACCTCGTGCAGCTTCACTGGTCTAAAACTGGACGTTTGCGGCAAGTAGGTCTTGTACACCGGGGGTAATGCATGGAGCAGTGCCGTCCATGCCTGCTCCTCATCAGGGGTCAGGGGTTTAAACGAAAAAGCCGTTCTTGCGGCTTCGGTGGACCGAGACGCATTATGTTTGGTGTCGACGATTCCCCGAAGTTTTTCGACTGCCGCTTCCGCTGTCGGTGACAGCCAGCCGAGCTGATCCTCGTAAAACTTGCATTCCGCGGATTCGAGCTGCTGTCTCGCGGCTTTGTAGGCGCTTGCAAATTCTGCCGAATAGGAGCCTGCGGCCAGCCGAGTTAAGTCGGAGTCGACGGCTTGTTTCAGGTAGTTTTTGTACGCAGAAGGAAGTGAGTCCAGCAGATTTTTCCAGGCGAGATTTTCTTCTGGGGTGATTGGTTTGGTTGGTGAGGATTGCTTACCGGGGAAGTCGGGCGTGTGGTGATGCATTTTCTTGACGACGAGCCCGGCCAAATGATTCATCGCTTCTTCTGCTCTCGGCGAAACCCAATTCAGATTTTGGGTATAAAACTTCGATTCTCTGGAGTCGAGCATACGCACCGCCGCCTTGAAAGCGGTGGTGAATTCAGGTGAAAAGGGCAGATCTTCCTTGGTGTGCGCATCGGCACTCGCTCCTGTGGGAGGATTCTTGATTGCACTGCCAGAAAAAATCTGTGAGGAGTTTTCTTTTATCGGAACAGCGGTAGCTGCGCGTCGAGTCGTTGGTTCGATACCGGTCCCATTGATCTTACTGCTCGATGCCGACGGCGGTGGGGGATTCACGTACATGGAGGTCTCCTGATTATTGAACGTAGAGCGCAGAGAGGCGATCTCTGGCCGACTCGATCAGTTCATTAATTTTTTCTGGAAGCAGAGCACCGTCGGTGCTGGTGCTCAGGTGGAAGCAGGCGCGGTAGATCACCGAGCCGGTGTCGGGGTGCAGGCCAAAGCAGCCATGATCGGCGTTGCCCAAGGGGGTGTTTTGCTCAAGCAGATACCGGTAGAGTTGGTCGTCGTCGTCCGGGCCGAGGTCGATCAGGACATGCATGACATCGGGCTCGTCTTCCCCGCCGGGAATCAGGCCGCAGATGGTGCCGTCAATCTCGATGTGTTTGTCATCATCTTCGTTCCAAGGTGGCATTCCTGTGGCTGCGCACCATTCGCGAATCACGCGATCGTAATGTTGTCGACGCATTCGTTCCTCCTTGCACGTGGTTAATTTTTCGAAGTGCAAGTTCAGTAACGAATAAGTGGCAATAATTCAACTATCGAACATCTGGGCGATCAGTGAATTTTTAGTGATTCATTAGCGTAATTTTTCCCAAAAAAAAGCGACGGCTGCAAGCCGTCGCCCGGTTTGACGTGGATCAGGAGCGGATCAGGAGTGGATCAGAGGCGGGTGAATGAGCGCTGCTCGCGGATTATTTTGGTTGACGCCGGAGCAGGCTGACGACCACCAGCGCCGCCAGCAGAAGCACCGTGGCACCCTGCATCATCAGGTCACGTGCGGGCGAGGCGAGAATACCCCAGGCACTTTCAGCGGTGTCCGCTGGCTTGCCCTCCGGTTCGGTGGGCTTCTCGGGTTGTATGCTGCTCTTCATCTCAAGGATGTTTTTTTCCAGCAGACGAATGCGTTCATTGGCCTCTTCGGCGGCTTTTCTGGCGGCGATGGCTTCTTCTTCGGTCTTGCCGCCCGTATCCGATGGTTTCAGCGCCGCGAGGGTCAGGTGATCGCCCGACGTGCCGGCAGCTGGCGTACCGCCCGCCTTGAGTTTGCGGGTGCTCGAGCGATTTCCGGTGTCTTCGCCAGCGGCGGTATCTTTTGCCGGCAGCAGGCTCTTGAACGTTTGCCACTGGGTGGCGATGGTCTTGCGCGCCGCTTTTTCATCGATCAGGCTCAGAGATTCTTCTGAGGGAAGCGCCAGCACCGCGCCCGCTTTCAGGTAGTGCAGGTTCTGCTGCATGAAGGCGTCGGGGTTTTCCTGGTAAAGCGCGGTAATGAATTTGTCTAGTGCCGAGTCGGGCACGGAAAACTGACGGGCAATCACGGTGAGGTTTTCGCCGCGCTGCACGGTGTGCTGCTTTCCGGATGACGGATCGGCGAGCGCAAGATTCAGTGCGCCTTTGCCTGCCACCTCGACAGTCGCTTCGGGGCTGTTGCTCGTCGCGGTGGGAGGCGCCTCGGCCACCGAGGCTGCGGCAGGCGTCGGGGGCGCAGACTCTGTCGTTACCGCGGCAGGTGCCGTGACGTCATCCGTCGCGGTGGGGGCAGGGCTGCTTGCGACGGCTTCCGAGGGCTTGACGGCCTCCTCGGGCAGCACGGCAAATTCTGCGAGGGTGGTCTCGTTTTCGGTGCGCAGTTCCAGCAAGAGGCTGTAGATGGGCTCGTCCAGTGGCTTGTCCGTGGCGAGCTGTATCATCCGGCGGCGCCCCTGCTGCACAATGCGCAGCTTCAGACTTTCCATTAGCGGTGATCGATTCGCGCCGAATTTTTCAAACTCCATCTCGGACGCGAGCGCAACCTCGAGATCGCCGGCCTCATCGTCAGCCAGATCGAAGATTTCAATCTCGGCTGACAGTGGCTCGCCGAGGTTGGACAAAATACTGATCGGACCCAGCGTCGCCGCCTGTGCGCTGGCGAGTCCCAGCGCGAGCACGAGTGCGGGTAGAGCGTGTTTTGTTGAGAATGGCATTGCTGTTCCTTCAGCGGCTTGGGACGGCGCACCGCAGGCAAGCCCGGCCAGTCGTCGCTGGCAAGAGCAAATTAAGCAAAAAATGCAAATAGGGAATGCCATTCTAGACCGGCAATTTGTTGCCGGCATTAAAAATGTTGCTTATCCACAATTATTATTGAAGAAAAAGCTATCAGGCGAGCCGAGTCGGGTCTTGCCTCAGGGGCTAAGCGGGGCGGTGGGATAGCTTATTTTTGGCATCATGATTGCCAAAAAGATATGCTTGGTACGATCGCGCGTACAGATGCGGAACGACCAAAGCAAATAACCGCCTCCGGCGGGAGGCGGTGTGTATTTGCGCTAACAGGGACGAGTCGGCCTGGACCGGATCACTTGATGCGGATAATCCGCCAACCGTGATCCATTTTGCGGAAGGTGAACTTCCGCTCCAGGTTGCGGGAGCGGATCAGGTAGTAGGAGAGGCTGCGCAGACTTTGTGCCTTCTTGAAGTCTGAACAGAAGATACTCTCGCCCACCTGAAGTAACTCCAGCGTGACCAGATCGTCTTGTAGCTTGATTTTGTTAAGTTCAACGCGCTCGATCAACATGGCGAGTGCCCCGGAAAGATGTAATAGATGAATCGACGTGCCGCAGTGGAACTTTAGGGCCCGAGACCGGGTACACCCTCCTGCGCGGCGCGTCACATTCTCAATATGGCAATTCGGCACGATCTGTAGGTATCTGCCGAATGCCTTCAAGCAATGAATCGTCTTTACACAGACAGTTCTTGAGGCCATCGCCCGGCAGCGGTATTTTCGGTAACCATCCCGGCAGATCGTCCGTTCACGCACAACCCGCGTCCCTGATGAGCGTTACCCTCGAATCCAGTCTGAATTCACTCAAGCTCGCGCTGGCCCAAATGGGCAGTGCAGGGGCCGCGGGGCAGGCGTCGGCTGTTTTGGGGACGAGCGCGGTGACGGGCGCTGTCTCGACGCCGAACACCGCGAGCGGATCCTCCATCAGCCTCACCCGATCCGCCGTGCAGCAGCTCGACCTGCAGCGCCAGCTTGACAGTGCCTACACCGCGCAGGCGATGCTGGAGGTCGTCGGCAAGAACAACGCCCAGATCATGGGCCGTCTGCAAAACCTCAAGAAAGTGGTGGTACAGGCCACCAGTGAGCAGGCCGTTCAGGCTGAGCGCGCGTTTCTGGTGTCGCAGTTCGAGGGCATACGCAAGAGCCTGCTCTCCACCGCGCAGAACGCCAGCTGGAATGGCACACGCTTGTTCGATGGCTCCGCCGGCCCCGGACGCGACGGCGTGATGAGTTTCAGAGTGGGTTCAGGCAGCGCTGGCAAGATCGATATTTCTCTCCCCAACCTGCGCGAAGACGCGGTGCGTGCGTCCGGCCTGCGCGCGGTGCAGGGCAGTCTCGGGCTCGGCACCCGCGAGCAGCAAGTCATCAGTCTGGCGGACACAAACCTCGCCTACACCTCCGGCGCATTGAGCGTGGGCGGCGTCACGTTGAGCACAGGAGCGCTGGCCGCAAATGCATCGGTAGCGGATCTGGTGGCGGGGCTGAGCAGCGACGCCAACTATGCGGATGCCGCCTTCACACTGGCCGACAACGGCGCGAATGGTCTCGTAATCAACTGGAAGAACAATGGAGAGATCAGCGACACAGCGCAGTTGCAGCTGACCGCGAACGCGCAAACGCTGACGGCAACGCGTTCAGTCACGGGCGTTTCCACCGCCGATTTGCCCGCAGTCAGCGAAGCGCAATTCATCAGCGTGAGCGACAGCGACCTCGCCAGCGCAAGCTCCGTCTGGCTGAATGATGGCAGCGGCTCGCAGAACAGCTTCGGGCTGGCCTTCAGTGCGGGCACCACGCTCAGCGAATTGGCCGATGCGCTCAACAGCAGTTACTCGGCCAGCATGCCTTTCGCGGTCACGGCTGAGGCAGGCGGCCTCAGGCTTCAGTGGGCATCCGCCGGCCCACAGTCTGGCCTCGCAGCACTCGCGGTTTCTTCGCCGGATGCCTCGCAGACTGGTTTTGCAACCAGCGTTTTTGATGCCTCACAAGTCGCCGTCGGTGCCAATGCGGGTCTGCGCGAGGAGCAGAGCGTGACGCTGACCGACGCAGCCATTCAGGGTAAGACGGTCACGCTCACCGCCAATAACGTCACGCTGTCCTCGGGGGCGATGAGCAGCAGCGCGACCCTCGCCGATCTGGTGACGGCGCTGCAGGCCGATGAGGATTACCAGAACGCTGGCTTCACGCTGAGCATGCAGACGACGGGCGGCGTCGGCTCAGGCGTGACTCTTAGCTGGGCATCCGAGGCTGATGTTGCTGATCTTGCGTCCTTGTCCATCACCGACAACGTGAGTTCGTCCACCCTCATCGCCAACGAAACCACCGCCGGTGCCAACACCAGTCTCGACGACGGTACTCGCGAGGTACAACAGATCGCAGTACGCACCAGCGCGATCGCAGGACGCAACGTGCAGCTCAGAGCAGGCGACTTTGCCCTGTTTTCCGGGACGCTGGACAGCAACGCCACGCTCAGACAACTGAGCGACGCGCTCAAGGCCAATCCGCGCTATGACGCGGCGCCTTTCACGATTTCTCAGGAGCGCCCTGGTTATCTGACGCTGACCTGGAAGACGCCCGGTACCTTCAGCCAGATCGCCGCGCTGGAAGTGCAGCCAGATGCGCCGTTCACGTCACTGCTGCGACGCGGCGGCATCAGCTCGGTCGATGCAGCAAAATCGATGAACGATGCCATTGATCTCGCGATAAAGACCATCAGCGACAGCGAAAGCAGTCTGAGCTCGGCCAGTCTGCAGCTGGTATCGGCAGTGCAGCTGCTGTCCTCCCGCCAAGCAAGCGCCGTACCCTCAGCGACGGAGCAGTCGGGCAATGCCTATATGAATGCGATCAGCAACATGCTGCGGACCCAGATCACGGGCAACACCACCCAAGCGACTCAGGCGCAGGCGAATTTCACGCCGCAGTCGGTCATTAGTACTCTGCAGTTCAAGTAACACGAGTCACTGCCAGATTACCCACGGATCCCGGCCTTCGCCGGGATGACGAGTGGTGAGGGCTGATACGTGCTCCGGGATAGCTAACAAGGCTCACACAAAGTGAGTGTCCCTTTGTACAAAGTGAGTGTCCCTTTGTAGAAGGCCTCCGGCGGCCGGCCTACAAAGGCCTACAAAGGCCTACAAAGGGACACTCACTTTGTATTCACCGCAAACGAGCGTCAACCTATTTATCCACGGAGGTCACTGGGCGGTGACTGGGGCGATGTTCGGATAGTCGGGATGCATCAGCACTCTGGCCGTGGGTTGCCATCTCAGGCAGCGACCCCGATGATCACGCTGGGTGGCGCGAAGCTCGCGATGATGGGTTTGCCGACGCCGAGCCCCAGCAGCTCGACATCGGCATTGGCGATCGTGCTGACCAGCGCGAGCCCATCGGCCACCTCCACGACGACCTCGGAGCGCTGCTCACCATGCGTCACGGCCATTACGTGTGATGTGAAGCGATTGACACTGTTGGTCGGTGCCCGGGCGCTGAGCAGCACCGACGAGGCCTTGATCAAGGCGAATACCTTCGATCCCACTTGTAGCTTGAGCTCGCGGCAGCTCTCGTGAGTGATGGAAGCCGTGATGATCTGCATGCCGTTCACCATCACCCCAATCTCGGCATTGGCCGGGCCTTCGGCAATCGACACAATGATGCCGGCGAACTGATTGCGCACACTGGTCTTCATCGCGGTGTCGGCACGCGACGCGTAGTCACCGGCGAGCCCGTTCGCCAGTGAATTCAGCCGACCGATGAAGCGGTGGTGTTCATCCTGCACCAGCGTGAAATTCTGCAGCAGCTGGTGTCCGCGCTCGGTCAGTTTCGTACGACCGCCGCCTTTGCCGCCGGCAAATCGCTCGATCAGCTCGCCGCCCGAGAGCGTTGCCATCTGGTCGATCGCATCCCAGGCGCCTTTGTAACTGTAGCCCGCGAGTTTGGATGCCTTGGTCAGATTCTCCAGCTGCTGTATCTGCCGCAGGAGCTCGATGCGCTTGGCATTGGCCAGCAGTTCATCGCCAACGCGGATTTGCAGCTCCGCATCCAAGCTGTAGGTGATCGATTTGTTCTTCGAACTGCGTGACATGGCTCGTGAATAGTCAGCGTAAGCGGGGCAGGCGGTGCGAACTCATGCAGCGAACGCGGTTGACAGGCAAAATAAGCACCAGTAAATTCCGATATTACCTGTGTTCATGCGCTGCGGCGATACCTCTGAGTGATGCTGGACCACGAAGCACTGCAAGCGATCTGGCTGACCCTGAAGCTGTCGGCCGTCGTCACCCTGATATTGCTCGCGATCGGTACGCCGATCGCGTGGTGGCTTGCGCAGTCGGCGAGCCGCTGGACTGTGCCGATCAGCGCCATCGTCGCGCTGCCGCTGGTGCTGCCGCCATCGGTGCTCGGCTTTTATCTTTTGCTGGCGATGGGCCCCAACGGACCGCTGGGCCAGCTGACGGCGTCGCTGGGTCTGGGGCTGCTGCCGTTCACTTTCTGGGGGCTGGTGATCGCGTCGGTGTTTTACTCGCTACCGTTCATGGTTCAGCCCTTGCAGACGGCGTTCGAGTCCATTGGCCGACGTCCGCTCGAAGTCGCCGCGACCCTGCGCGCCTCACCGCTGGATGCATTTTTTACGGTTGCCGTGCCCATGGCGCTGCCGGGTTTTGTCACCGCATCCGTGATGACTTTCGCGCACACGGTGGGCGAGTTCGGCGTTGTGCTGATGATAGGTGGGAATCTCGCCGGTCAGACCCGGGTCGCGTCGGTGCAGATTTATGACTATGTCGAGGCGATGCAGTACGCGCAGGCGCATTCGCTGTCGGCGGTCATGCTCGCGTTTTCCTTCGTCGTGCTGATGGCACTGCACCTGTGGCGCCCGGGTGCAAAGCGAGAGGCCTGAGATGAGCGGCATTCAGGTTCAGCTGCAACTAGAGCGTGCGAGCTTTCGGCTGGATGTGCAGCTCGATTTACCCGCCGAGGGCTTTACTGCGTTGTTTGGCCCCTCGGGCTGCGGCAAGACCACGATCTTGCGCAGCATTGCAGGGCTTGAGCGGGATGCGCGTGGCAGAGTCAGTGTGAATGGACTCGTCTGGCAAGACCATCATCAATGGGTGCCGCCGCATCAGCGTGAGCTGGGCTATGTGTTTCAAGAAGCGAGTCTGTTTCCGCATTTATCCGTGCGCAGCAATCTCGCGTATGGGCGACGGCGCACCGTCGGTGTCTCGTTGGGCGAGCTCGATCATTTGGTCGAGCTACTCGGCATTGCGCCACTGCTTGATCGCCGACCCGAGTCCTTGTCCGGCGGAGAGCGTCAGCGTGTGGCGATTGCGCGCGCGCTGGCGGTCAACCCGAAACTATTGCTGATGGACGAGCCGCTGGCAGCGCTGGATGTGCGTCGCAAGCAAGAGATCTTGCCCTACCTTGAACGCCTCCAGCGCGACCTCAAGATACCCGTGCTGTATGTCACGCACGCGCCCGACGAGGTCACCCGTCTCGCACGACACCTGGTCGTGCTCGAAAGTGGCAGGGTGCTTGCCAGTGGATCACTGATCGAGACCTTGGCGCGTGTCGACCTGCCGATCAGCGTCGCAGACGATCTCGGGACGGTGATTGAGACTACCGTGGCAGAGATTGATGAACGCTGGAAGCTTGCGAAGCTGACATTCAACGGAGGCGCGCTGTGGACACGAGCACAGGGCTTGAGTGCCGGCGCCTCGGTACGGGTCAGGGTGCTCGCGCGCGATGTCAGTATCGCGTGTGAGCGACCCGCGCCCAGCACCATACAAAACGTGCTGCCGGCGCACATTGCCGAGCTGGTCCATGACGAAGCCGAAGGCCAGGCGCGCGTGCGCTTGCAGCTTGGCGAGAGTGTATTGATCGCGCGTGTGACGCAGCGCTCTGTCATCGATCTGAGTTTGCAGCCCGGGCAGCCGGTGTGGGTGCAGGTGAAGTCGGTGGCGCTGGCCTGAGATGAGCGCTGCCTCCGACGTTCAAAGGGTACTGATCGTCTACGATGGCGATTGCTATTTTTGTCGCGCCTACGTGAAGTTTCTGCGTTTACAGCAAGCGATCGGTCCGGTCGAGTTGCTGAGTGCGCGTTCCGGCGATGCGAGAGTCAGCCATTTCATCCGGCAAGGCATCGACCTTGATGCTGGCATGCTGGTAGTCACCGCCGCAGAAATGTACGCGGGAGCAGATGCGATGCATTGGCTCGCGTCGCAGTTGGCTGCGCAAACCACCATCGAGCGTGTGCATGCCGCGCTCTTCAGGCACCGCTGGCTGGCGCGGCTGATGTACCCGCTGCTGAGGCTGGGGCGCCGCGTATGGCTCGCGCTGCGGCGTGTACCGCCGATACGCGACACCGTTCGCTGACCCAGGCCTTCTGCGGTCTGTTTTGCGTCAGGCCGACGAATCTACCAGCACACCCAGCCGCGATGACGAAGATGGCATCGCCGAAGCGTTCATCGCGACGGGAGTCGTCGTGCGCCGGAAGATGGCCTGGCTTTGCCCGTAGATCTCTTCGATCACGCGCTTTGCCATGGCCAGGTTGGCGCTGGCCAGTGCCTGTCCTACCCGGGCGAAATTGCTGTGCGCGAGCGCCGGACTGAATTCCAGCAGCAACCGATAGTTCACCGTCGCCTCGACCAGATCGCCAGCATCCAGCGCGTCGATCAGTGCCTTCAGCTTCTGCTGATGCTGCTGCCGGCGGCTGCCGCCCTGAGGCTCGTGTCCGCTGCGTCCGCTGCCGGACGGATTGATGCGTATGCCGAATTCCATGCTCATGATGACCCTCCTTGCCTTCGTGCGTGCTTGCCCCCTTGGTGGGATGGATACCGTAGTTATCGGTTTTTCCGACAGTTTTTGAATGCCGCAGCTGCCGCATCCGGCTGTCGTCTGGTCTATTGCAGGCAGCGTGCCAGCCCGGCGGAGGCGTCAAGGCGCGGTGGAGCGGGCCAACATGCGTGCAGTGGCGAGCGATGTCGCGGTATGTCGGGATATGTCGCGGGATAGATATCAGATTTGGAAGCTTACGGATTTCCGACGTTTTTTCGGGCACGCTACTTGCTGTACATGGGGCATCGCTTCCTGTCAGTAAAGGAGTCAGCTATGCCTGCAACAGACAAAGAAATTACGGAATTCGCAATGCCGGTACTTGACAAGACCCGCCTCTATCTGCGCCGTTCGAATGTGGACAACGTGCAAGACATCTGGCGCAAGTACGGCTGGGTGCCGCCCACTGAGATTCGCAAAGATTTCCGATCGACGCTGAAAACGACCGCGCATTTGGTCGCCACGCACTACTGCTAAACGAATACGCTGTTCTCCAGGATGTCTCCTCCCGTGTCTTCCTGATATGGGATTAGCCCGCTCATGTAGCGGGTTTTTTTTGCGCGGTGCCGCGGAATATCAATAGGTCGCCCGGCCACCAGAGAGATCGAACACTGCGCCGGTCGAAAACGAAGCATCCTCGGTGCACAGCCAGCACACCATCGACGCGATCTCTTGGGGCAGTCCAAAGCGCGCCATCGGTATCTTGCTGAGCATGAACTGAATATGCTCTGGCGTTAACTGGGAGAAGATGGGTGTTCTGACTGCCGCAGGCGTTACGCAATTCACCGTAATGCCCGAACTGGCCAGTTCTTTCCCCAGCGATTTTGTCAGCCCGATCACGGCCGCCTTGCTGGCGCTGTACGCGCTGGCATTCGGATTGCCTTCTTTGCCAGCGATGGATGCGATATTCACGATGCGACCGTAATTCTTCGGTGTCATCAGCGGCACCAGCTCGCGGCAGACGTGGAAGGTGCCGTTGATATTCACATTCATTACCTGCTGCCACGCATCGATCGGATAGTCCAACAAGGGCATGTTTGGTCCTGCGACCCCCGCCGAATTCACCACGATGTCGATACCAGTCTTTGCCAGAGCCTTTGACGCACGGACCACATCGGCATGATCGGCGACATCGACGACATCGCTGTTGATGGTCGCGCCAGCAAAGTGAGAACGTAACTCGCTGACCGCCTTGTCGATGGAGGCTGCATCTCGATCCCATAGCGTAACGCTCGCGCCGCATGCCAGCATGCGCGTGACGATGGCAAATCCAAGTCCGTTAGCGCCTCCGGTGACCACCGCGTGGCGTCCCTGCATATCAAGTTGATTCATGATGTTCTTTTTGTCGTTATGGTTGTCTGGATTTTCGAGCCACATGGGTAAGCGTCTGTGGTGCGGGCATTATCGCTTACTTGCCAATCCTGAGGTGATATCGACCCGGAGGTACAATGGGATGAGAAGTCGGGATGCGCATCCTGCACCAGGATCGCGCGACAACGGTTCCTGCCTCCACAGATCAATAAACCAATAATAACGAGGAGACACCGAGAGTGAATACGCCAGTGAGCAAGGCCCGAAGCCTTGGCGTGATCGGCCTGGGCACCATGGGCCACGGTGCAGCGATCAGTGCGCAGCGCCGCAAATTCAGCACGCTCGGGCTGGACATCAGCCCCGCCAACATCCAGAGATTCCAAGGCGCAGGCGGCAAAGTGGCGACAGATATCGCCGATCTTGCAGCGCAATGCGATGCCTTCCTGATCCTGGTCGTCAATGCCGCACAGACAGAGCAAGTCCTGTTCGGCGACAGCGGCCTGATCCATCATGCGAAACCCGGCAGTGTGGTGATCGCCGCTGCGACGGTCGATCCCGCATTGCCGCCCCTCTGGGAAGCGCGGCTGGCAGACAAGGGGATTCATTTTATTGATGGCCCGGTGTCCGGCGGTGCGGTCAAGGCCGAGGCTGGCGAGATGACCGTGATGGCCTCGGGCAAACCCGAGGCCTTTGCCGTCGCCGAAGAGGTACTGGCGGCCTATGCCGGCAAGGTCTATCGGCTCGGTGACAAGGCCGGTCCCGGATCGACAGTTAAGATGGTCAATCAGCATCTGGCGGGTGTACATATCGCCGCTGCTTGCGAGGCCATGGCCCTGGGCATACGCGCCGGCGCGGATCCCGATCAGCTGTACGAAGTGATCTGCAACTCCGCCGGCATGAGCTGGATGTTCCAGAACCGTGTGCCACATATTCTCAATGGTGACTACCGGCCCTTGTCGGCCGTGAATATTTTTGTCAAAGACCTCGGCATCGTGCTCGATGCCGCGCAAAAGCTGACGATGGCATTACCGTTGGCGTCGTCCGCGCATCAGTTGTATCTGGGTGCCGCCGGCGCAGGTTTCGGACAGGAAGATGACAGTGCAGTGATCAAGCTGTATGCGCAAATGACCGGTATCGAATTACCGGCGGCGAAGGAGCCATCATGATTTTGGGCGTCATCGCAGACGATCACACTGGCGCCACCGATGTCGCCAGCATGCTGGTGCGCTCGGGGCTGCGTACGGTGCAGATCATCGGGGTGCCCTTAGCATCCACCGATGCAGGTGATGTCGATGCGGTCGTCATCGCACTCAAGTCGCGCACCATACCGCCACCCGAGGCGATAGAACAATCGCTGGCGGCTTTGCGCTGGCTGCAGCAGCGTGGTGTGCAGCGTTTCTATTTCAAATATTGTTCGACCTTCGATTCCACGTCCCAGGGCAATATCGGACCGGTGGCCGATGCTCTGATGCAGGCGCTGGGCACACATTATTCGATCGCTTGTCCTGCGTTTCCTGAGAATCAGCGAACGATTTTTAAAGGACATCTGTTCGTCGGTGACGTGCTGCTGTCTGATTCAGGCATGCGCAATCACCCGCTGACACCGATGACCGATGCAAATCTCGTCCGCGTGCTACAGGCACAGAGCCGATGCAAGGTGGGCTTGCTCAGTCATCTGCACGTTGCGAAGGGTGCGGCATCGCTCAAGCAGGTGGTGGAGAAGAAAATCGCCGAAGCAAACAATGACACTCCGGGCGTGATCGATATTGCCGATGCGATCACGAATGACGACCTGATGGTGCTCGGTCATGCACTCGCCGATGTTCCGCTGGTGACCGCAGGCTCGGGTCTCGCGCTCGGACTGGCGGCCGCCTACATCGATCGCGGCCTGGTAAAGGCTGATGCCCACGCCGCACAGTTGCCGGCAGCCGGTGGCAAGGCCGTGGTGATCTCGGGCTCATGCTCGGTTGCCACGAATGCGCAGGTCAAACACTGGATCGCCTCGTCCAAGCCCGCAATAAAGATTGATGCGCGCGAGATCGCCGGCAGTCAGCCAGTCGCGCAGCGGGTGCTCGACTGGCATGCGCAACAAAAAGAGACTTGCCTGATCTACGCCACCTCGCCGCCAGACGAGGTCGCCGCCTTGCAAAAGGAATTCGGCGCGACCTCGCTCGGTGAGCAGATCGAGGATTGCTTTGCCGAGATCGCGCAAGGTCTGATAGCGCAGCAGGTCAGGCGCTTTGTCGTCGCCGGTGGCGAGACCTCGGGTGCGGTGGTAAATGCGCTCGGCGTGCAGTCGCTGAAGATCGGCGAGACCATCGATCCCGGTGTGCCGTGGACCTCGGGTCAGGTCGGCAAGCCTTTGCTCGATTTGGCTGCGCCGGTGCTTCTGGCGCTCAAGTCCGGCAATTTCGGCACCGAAGATTTTTTTGCCAAAGCACTCGCCATGAAGGTTGCGCAATAGCCATGAGCGACACGACGCTGGATCAGCATCGGCAAGAGATCTGCCGCGTAGGCAAGTCACTGTTCGATCGCGGCTATGCGCATTCGACCGCAGGAAATATCAGTGTGCGAACCGATGAGGGTTTTCTGATCACGCCCACTGATGCCTGTCTGGGTTTCATGGAACCCGAGCAGATCGCTTTCGTGGATCTGCAAGGCCAGCAAACCAGTGGTGCGCTGGCCAGCAAGACCCTGTCGTTGCATCAGGCAATCTATCGCGCTGATCCGGAGGCTTGCTGCGTGATCCATACCCATTCCACGCATCTGGTGGCGCTGACGCTGATGGGCGTGTGGACGCCGGACGACATTATTCCTCCGGTCACCCCGTATTACGTGATGAAGGTTGGACATGTGCCGCTGGTTCCGTATCACCGTCCTGGTGATCCGGACGTCGCCACGCGCGTCGCTGCACTCATCGAAGAAGGGCTGCGTGCCGACAAACCATTGCGCGCGGTGATGATCGAGCGGCTAGGTCCGAATGTCTGGCATCGCTCGCTGTCGGCCGCAATGGCTGCTCTGGAAGAACTCGAAGAGACCGCAAAGCTCTGGCTGCTGTCGGGGCGAGCAGTGGAGCCACTGACTGACGAAGCGATTGCGGAGCTCAAGCTGAATTTCAAGCTTCGTTACTAATGACATTTTCTTGGTACATTCATTCAGAAAGCACGACATGCCTGTTTTTTCTGCCAACCTCAGCATGATGTACAAGGAACACGCATTCCTTGATCGCTTTGCCTCTGCCGCGCGCGATGGTTTCCGTTTCGTCGAATATTTGTTTCCGTATGACTTTGAAGCGCATGAAATCGCCGACCGTCTGAAGTCAGCGGGTATCACACAATCGCTGTTCAACCTGCCGCCCGGCGACTGGGACAAAGGCGAGCGCGGCATTGCCGCGCTACCGGGTCGCGAGCATGAATTCGCTCAGGGACTCGAGAAGGCACTCACCTATGCCGAAGCCACTGGCTGCAAGCGCCTCCACGTCATGGCCGGGCGCATGCCGCTTGATGCACAGCAGCGCGTTCATATCAGTGATGCCGATCGGTTGGCGATGCGCAAAACCTATCTGGCCAATGTGAAGCGCGCTGCACAGGCGTGTGCGGCGCATGGCATCACCACGCTTATCGAGCCGATCAATACGCGCGACATACCTGGTTACTTCCTGAACTATCAGCAGGAGGCGCATGATATCGTTGCTGAATTGGGCGAGCCCAACCTGAAAGTGCAGATGGATTTTTATCATGTGCAGATCATGGAGGGGGATATCGAGATGCGGCTGCGTAAACATGTCGCGCAGGTCGGTCATGTGCAGGTTGCCGGCGTACCCAAGCGTAACGAGCCAGATATCGGTGAAGTGAATTTCCCTTATCTGTTTGGTGTGCTGGACGAGCTGGGTTATACCGGTCATGTTGGCTGTGAGTACAACCCGCGCGCCGGCACTTCCGACAATCTGGGCTGGGTCAAGCCTTATCTCAAATAGATCGCCGTCAAAACGCGAGTACAAGCCATGAACAAGATCGTCGATTTGCGCAGCGATACCACCACACGTCCCACCGCGGGCATGCGTGCTGCGATGATGAATGCGCCACTGGGTGACGATGTCTTCGGCGACGATCCGAGCGTCAATGAGTTGCAGGAGAAGATCGCTGACATGCTGGGCTTTGAGGACGCACTATTCATGCCCACCGGTACGCAGAGCAATTTGTGCGGCATTCTCGCGCATTGCCAGCGCGGCGATGAATACCTCGTCGGGCACCATGCCCATACGTATTTGTGGGAAGCGGGTGGGGCAGCGGTGCTGGGCAGTGTGCAGCCGCAGCCGATTGCGCATCAGCCCGATGGCACATTGGCGCTGAAAGACATCGAGGCCGCCATCAAGATCGACGATCCGCATTTCGCGCGCTCGCGCTTGCTGACACTGGAGAACACGCTCGGGGGCAAGCGTATGCCCATCAGCTATTTGCAGCAGGCGACGGATGTTGCCCGCGCGCGCGGGCTGGCGACGCATCTCGATGGTGCGCGGTTGTTCAACGCCGCGGTCGCTCAGGCCGAAGCGCAGAAAACCAATCCGCGTGATGAGGCACGACGCATTGCGCAGTACTTTGACAGTGTGTCGGTGTGCTTCAGCAAAGGACTTGGCGCACCTGTTGGTTCCGCTTTGTGCGGTTCCAAAGAGTTGATCTATCGCGCTCGACGCCTGCGCAAGATGGCGGGTGGTGGCATGCGTCAGGCCGGGGTGCTGGCCTCTGCTGCATCGTATGCGCTGGATCATCACATCGATCGTCTGGCAGAGGATCATGCACTGATGCGCGAGCTGTACGCGCATCTCAAGGATATTCCCGGGCTTTCGATGGAAGCCCCGCAGACCAATATTTTGTTCATTGACCTGCAAGATGAAGCACGCGAACGTGCGCAGGCGCTGGTCGATCACCTGAAGTCGCGCGGTGTGATGGTGATAGGCCTGTATCGACTGAGGATGGTCACGCACCTCGATGTGAATGCAGAGGGTATCCACCAGGCCGTGGCCGCGATACGCGAGTTTTTTGGCGCCTGATATGTCGCGGTTGTAGTTGACCGATCGGCAATTCTCCACGCCAGCGCTGCATTCTGAGACGGCCACTGCTGCTGTTGAAGCAGGCTGCGCACATCTTCCCTTACAATGCGCGCTCCCGAAATTCACCCTGAGGAGGCCCTATGTCCAGCGATATCGAAATCGCACAACAAGCGAAGATGAAGCGCATCACCGAGGTGGCGCAAACGCTCGGTATCGCGGACGAGCATCTGGAACCCTATGGTCACTACAAGGCGAAAGTCTCGCTTGATTATGTCGACTCGCTCAAGGGCAAGCCAGATGGCAAGCTGATCCTCGTCACCGCAATCAGCCCCACGCCAGCCGGCGAGGGCAAGACCACCACGACCGTGGGTCTGGGTGATGCATTGAACCGCATCGGCAAGAAAACCGTCATCTGCCTGCGCGAGCCATCGCTGGGTCCGGTGTTTGGCGTCAAGGGTGGCGCTGCCGGCGGTGGGTATGCGCAGATCGTTCCGATGGAAGACATCAATTTGCATTTCACCGGTGACTTCTCTGCGATTGCGCTGGCAAACAACTTGCTCGCCGCCATGATCGATAACCATATCAATCATGGCAATGCGCTGGATATCGATCCTCGCCGCATCACCTGGAAGCGCGTCGTCGACATGAATGACCGCGCACTGCGCAGCATCGTGGTGGGTATCGGTGGAACCCCGAACGGTTATGTGCGCGAAGATGGTTTCGACATCGTCGTTGCCTCCGAGGTCATGGCGATCTTCTGCCTGGCGACCTCGGTCAAAGATCTCAAGAAACGCCTCGGCGATATTGTGATCGGTTATACGCGCGATCAAAAACCCGTGCACGCGCGTGATCTGAATGCGCATGGCGCAATGACCGTGCTGCTGAAAGAAGCGCTCAAGCCTAATCTTGTGCAGACGCTGGAGAACAATCCGGCATTCGTTCATGGCGGTCCGTTTGCCAATATTGCGCACGGATGCAACTCCGTAATCGCCACCCAAAGCGCTCTCAAGCTGGGCGAGTACGTGGTGACCGAGGCAGGCTTTGGCGCGGATCTCGGCGCGGAAAAATTCATCGACATCAAGTGCCGCAAGACGGGACTTAAACCTTCGGCCTGCGCGCTCGTCGCCACGATCCGTGCATTGAAATACCACGGCGGCAAGGACGTCAAAGAGCTCAACAGCGAAGACCTCGTGGCACTCGAGAAGGGCCTGGTCAATCTCGAGCGCCATGTCTCGAATGTTACGAAGAACTACGGATTGCCTTGTGTGGTGTCGATCAACCGCTTCACCGCCGACACCGATGCCGAGATCAAGCTGGTCACCGATCGCATGAAGGCATTGGGCGTAAATGTGGTGCTGGCCGAGCACTGGGCCAAGGGTGGCGCGGGTGCCGAAGCGCTAGCGCATGAGATCGTGCGTCTGGCCGAGGGCGGCGGTTCAATGAACTTCGTCTATCAGGATAGCGATTCGCTGCTAGACAAGATGAAGGCCGTTGCGACCAAAATCTATGGCGCGGCCGACATCAGCGCGCCCGCCAAGGTGAAGCAGCAGCTCAAAGCATGGGAAGAGGCGGGCTATGGGCACTACCCGATCTGCGTGGCCAAGACGCAGTCGTCCTTCAGCGCCGATGCGACGCTGCGTGGCGCACCCAGTGGCCATGTGGTGAACGTGCGCGAGGTGCGCCTGGCCGCTGGCGCGCAGTTCATCGTCATGATCTGCGGCGACATCATGACCATGCCGGGACTGCCCAAGGTGCCCAGCGCCGAGAAGATCGACATTGACGATGACGGCCGAATCGTCGGGCTTTTCTGATTAAAGACCTTTATTTATGTAGGTGATTAAGCTCCACCTTGCAGCCTTCAAATAGGCTGCTTTGTACATAAGCGCGGGCCTGTCACAAGCATTTACTTGCTGATGGGCGCGCGCTTTTCTCTTTTTGATAATGGCTTTAAAGATTAAGTATCGCTTACCCGTCGGTTAAGAAATTCTGAATTTTTAAGTGTTAAACTCATCAGTACAGTTTTGATCTTGTGCGTTTAACCGGGTGGCCTCGCTGCCCCTCAGGAGGTCACCGATGTTGCAGAAAGTCGCATCCGCGCTTGGCGCATTCCCCAACAGCCAGACGATCGAACAGGCCGACCCCGAGTTGTGGGCCGCCATCCAGAAAGAAAACCAGCGTCAGCAAGACCATATCGAGCTGATCGCCTCCGAGAACTACGCATCGCCTGCTGTGAT
>JBEGNF010000025.1:0-13720 GCA_041182625.1 Pseudomonadota bacterium
GCCAATGACCGATGGCACGCTGGAATCGGAAAAACACCTCGGCCCGCTGCACCGCCGCGTGCGTCGCTTTGTCTATCGCAGAGCGCCGGCGATGATCGCGGCCAGCAGAGGCGGTCTGGCGCTATATCGCAGCTATGGTGTGGATGAGCGACGCTGCCATCTATCGTGTCTGTGCGTGGACAACGACCGCTTTAACGCTCGATTGCAAACGATATCCAAGGCATGGGATTTCATTGTTTGCGGACGACTGGAGCCCGGCAAGTCGCCTGAGTTCGCGCTGCAGGTGGCCGAACGCTGTGCCAGGATCCTTCACCGAAAAACTCGGCTACTGTTCGTGGGTTCCGGCAGCCTTGAGGCACCGCTCAAAGCACAGGCAAGCGACATGGCGTCATCCGTCGAAGCGCACTTCCATGGCTTTGCGCGACAAGAGGATTTGCCGGCTTTGTACCAGTCCGCGCGCGTTTTCTTGTTTCCGACTCGCGCAGATGTCTGGGGCGTCGTGGCCAATGAGGCCTGCGCCGCCGGGCTGCCCGTGATCGTCACGCCGCAGGCCGGCGTTGCGGGTGAGCTGATCATCGATGGCAAGAATGGCTATGTGCGAGAACTGAACATCGATGACTGGACAGCGTGTGCGTTACGCCTGTTGCAGCATCCGGCGCGCTGCACCGCTTTCGGACGGCACGCCCAGCTGCTGGTGGAGGCCTATCATTTCGACGCTGCCGCACGCGGCATTGCCGAGGCTGCGCGGGCGGCACTGACACCGCCGCGATCCCTGACTCAGGCGGCGGTGAGACGCCCTGCCTGATAATCTCGTATCGCCTGCTCGATCTCGGCGGCGGTGTTCATCACAAAAGGTCCATACTGCACGATAGGCTCGTTCAGCGGGCGTCCCGCCAGCAAAAGAAATCGTGCGCCGCTGCTGCCCGCGATGAATTCGGCAGCGTCGCCATCGGAGAGCACGGCACCGCTGTGCGTAGGCAGCATGCGGATATCGCCGGCCAGCTGCAGACTACCCTCGAACACATAGGCCATCGCATTCAGGCCGTTTGGAATCGGTGCGCTGAACGAAGCACCGGCGGGAAGCTGCACATCCAGATACATGGGCTCGGTCGTTAGACCGGCGATCGGACCAGCGATCGTATGACCATTCACCGTCAAGGTGCCGGCAATTACCTTCACACGGCCACCCGAAGGCAGTTCGTGCACCGGTATCTCTTCAGCAGGGATATCGCGGTAGCCGGCTGGCTTCATTTTTTCTTTGGCGGGCAGATTGATCCACAGCTGAAAGCCGCGCATCCTGCCCTCTTCCTGTTGCGGCATCTCGGAATGAATAATGCCTCGGCCAGCGGTCATCCACTGCACACCACCGCTTTTCAGGTCGCCCTGATTGCCCAGATGATCCTCGTGCCGCATATGGCCATCGAGAATGTAGGTGACGGTCTCAAAACCACGGTGAGGATGCGATGGAAAGCCGGCGATGTAATCGCCAGGATTATCGGAAGAAAATTCATCCAGCATCAGGAAAGGATCAAGACGCGTGCCCTCGCTGCTGCCCAGACTACGTCGCAGGCGCACACCGGCGCCGTCAGAGGTGTTCATTGCGCTGATGACGCGTTCCAGCTTGCGGGGCGCGGAGTCGGCCATGGTCGTACTCTCCTGTGTGCTTGTCGCTCAAAAAACAGGATTGTAGCCCTTGGCGCACGCCGCTGCCGGAGCGCAAGTGGGAGGGCAGCGTCTTCAGTGGAGGACTTGCCCCTGCTGCTGGCGGCTCTGGAGTAGCTGCTCAAGTTTTTCCGGGCGCACGGGTTCGCTGAACAAATAGCCCTGCACCCGGTGGCAAGTCGTGCCACGTAGGAAACCCAACTGCTCCACCGTCTCCACACCCTCGGCCACGACTTTGATATTCAAGTCCTTCGCCAATTTGACGATGGCAGAAACGATCGCGGCATCTTCTCGGTCACGTGGCAGGTTGCGTATCAGCGCCGGGTCAAGCTTGAGCACATCGACCGGAAAGTCCTTCAGAAACGACAGCGTGGAAATACCGGTGCCAAAGTCATCGATGCTGATCGACACGCCGATCGACTTGAGGTGGTCGAGCACCATGCTCTGCCCTTCCCTTGCCATGACAAGGGCGCTCTCTTTGACCTCGATCTCGAGAAGGCGCGGAGGCAGGGCGGCGTCCTCCAGCGCGGAACGCATCATTCCCGGAAACAAAGGGTCCAGCAGCTGCGCGGCCGAGACATTGACAGCAATCCGAAATTCCGGAAACCCGGCGGCGCGCCAGCGGCCCATCTGTATGCAGGCGGCGCGCATTACCCAGGCACCCAGATCATTGATTACGCCAATTTCCTCAGCCAGTGCAATCAATGCCTTGGCCGACAGCGTCATCAGCCCCTGATTGCGGCAGCGTAGCAAGGCTTCGACAGCGACAAAGTCCAGCGTTTGAAGATCAATCTGCGGTTGATAGACCAGTTCGAAGTCGCCCTGCTCCACGGACCGTCTGAGCAAATCCTCCTGCGTCTGGCGCAACTGCACCTCGGTGAGCATGCTTGGTGCGAATACTCGAAAACGGTTGCGTCCGCTCGCCTTGGCGCGGTACATGGCCAAGTCGGCCTTTTGCAGCAGTTCGCCAGTGTCCTGGCCATCCTGCGGATACATTGCAATGCCCACGGATGCGCCACTCTTGACCAGCTGATGCTCGATCTCGTAGTTGTGGCCTAGTTCGCGAACGATGTTCTCGGCGATGAGCTCGGCGGCGGACAGCGATTTGAGGCGGGTGAGAACGACGACAAACTCGTCACCGCCGAGACGGGCCACGGTATCCGTCTCGCGCACGCAGCGCAGCAATCGTTGCGCCACCAGCCGCAATAGCTCGTCGCCCGCGTGATGCCCGAGGTGATCATTGATGGACTTGAACCGATCCAGATCCAACAGCAGCACTGCGACCCGCGTCGCGTCGCGGTCGGCATTGATGAGCGCCTCGTGCAGCCGCTCCATGAAGCGGGCGCGATTGGGTAAGCCCGTGAGCGGGTCATGATTGGCCAGAAAAAAGGCATTTTGTTCAGCCAGTCGCCGCTCCGTGTTGTCGCGCATGATCTCAACGAAACCCTGCACGCATCCTGCGCTGTCATGCAGCGCACCCATCGCACCAGTGCACCAGAACCGCTGACCGTCCTTCCTGACACGCCAGCTGTCTTCTTCGCTGCGCCCATCCAGTGCGGCTTGTCGCAGCAGCCGCTGAGGCTCACCTTTTTCGCGGTCCTCAGGGGTGAAAAATACGGAGACATGACTGCCCACGATCTCCGCCTTGCGATAACCCAGTATGCGCTCGGCACCGGGGTTCCAGCTGACGATATGCCCCGATCCATCCAGCATAAAAATCGCATAATCCGTCGTGCCCTCGACCAGCAAGCGGAAGTGCTCCTCTGCTCTTTGAAGCTCCTGCAGTGCGCGGTGGCTCTCAGTCACATCGCGAAAGACATCCACCGCACCGATGATCTTTCCGTCACGGTCTTTCAGCGGTGCGGCGGAGTGGCTGAGGGTCACGGCCAGATCGCGCCGCCGGTCATATAGCGCCAGTTCCTGATCCGAGAGCGTCTCTCCCTTCAGCGCTCGTACCAGCGGATGCTGGTGCCACAGGCGAAAGCTTTCGTTTTTTCTGGTTTCAGCCGCCTGAGCGCGTCGGATCTGCGACAGGCGCGTCAGCGGCTCGTCCAGCTTCAGCATGCGCTCGGCTGAGCGGTTGACCAGCAAGGTCTTGCCATGCTGATCGCAGACGATCACGCCCTCGGTCATGCTGTTCAGTATCAGCCGCAGGATCTCGGTAGGCTGAGGCGATGCCGACCCGACATCGGTCTGCTCGGTGATATCGGTAGCGCTGCATGTCAGCAGTCTGAGTGCCCCCTCCGGATCACGAAACGCTGGCGCTGCCTTCACGCGCAATCGGCACCAGCGCCCATCCGCATGGCGTATCCGGTATTCGATCTGAGCAATCTCGCCATCCTTCAGCTTACTCAGGTGTGCAGACCACTCGCGCAGCGGTCCGTGATCATCAGGATGAAACTGCTCTGGATCGTCGCCAAATCCTGAGCTCAGAAACTTCTCGGCACTCAGACCCAGCAGACGCTCAAGGCGCGCATTGCAGTAGACATGTCGCCCTTCCCGCAGATCATGGATGAACACCAGATCGGGCAGCAAGGCCAGCATGTTTTCTAAGGACACTGCGTCCACCACCGTCGAGTTGAGTGTGCCGGGGGGCGGCGATGCGGTCAGTGGCGTGTCATTCGTGTTCACGTGCGGTCCTGAAATCAATAATCAGACATCGGGCACAGATCAGCCCTGTCGCGAGCGCTGACATCCATGGCGTGCCGTAAACTCAGATGATCGCCCGATGCTGATGCTTAGGCAGTGATTTTCTGAGGCGATTCGATTGATGAAAATCAAGATTCTTGTGCCTGAGTAATGTCTCCGGTACCGCTGGCCGACAATTCCATCAGTTCGGCGAACTGCCGGGGTGCGGGGTAAGATCAAGACTGGATCAACAGCGATTCGATCAGCATGGACTATCCAGTTATCGACAGCATCATTTCGCCCGAGGGCAAGCTGGACATTCTGTCAAAAGCAGAAATTGCCCGGTTGCTCGATCACGGGCAGACGGGCTTGTATCAGAGCTTCCGTCACTGTGCGCTGGCCGTATTGAGCACAGGCAACTACCTGGACGATGGCAAGGCGCTGATGGAGCGCTACCCTGACTTTGATATTCGGGTCGTACACCGTGAGCGTGGGATCAAGCTGCATATCCGGGGAGCGCCAGCATCAGCATTTGTGGATGGCGACATGATCCGCGGCATTCGAGAGCATCTGTTTGCGGTGCTGCGCGACATCCTTTTTACGGCCAACGAGCGACCGGCGTCGGAGGATGGCGAGACTGACAGCGCGCGCCTGACAGATTTTGTGTTTCATATCTTGCGCAATGCCGACGTCATGCAGCGCGCACAAGATCCCAAGTTGGTGGTGTGCTGGGGTGGGCATTCGATATCGCGCAGCGAATATGACTACTCGAAGCGAGTCGGCTACGAACTGGGACTACGCGGACTGGATATCTGCACCGGCTGCGGCCCGGGTGCCATGAAGGGTCCGATGAAAGGCGCAACAATCGGTCATGCAAAGCAGCGTATCTTCGGTGGACGCTACCTCGGTTTTTCTGAACCGGGCATCATCGCAGCGGAATCGCCAAATCCTATCGTCAATAATCTCGTCATCTTTCCGGATATCGAGAAACGGCTTGAGGCCTTCGTGCGCGCTGGTCATGCCATCATTGTCTTCCCGGGCGGCGTGGGCACGGCAGAAGAAATTCTGTATCTACTGGGGATACTCCTGCATCCGAAGAATCAAGCACTCCCCCTACCGCTGATCTTTACCGGCCCCGTGGAATCAGCCTCCTATTTTTCTCAAATCGATGCATTCATTGGCGCAACGCTGGGGCCGAAAGCACAAGCGTTGTATCAGGTGATTATTGATGATCCATCCGGCGTGGCAAGGGCGGCACAGGCGGGAATCGCTCTTGTCCGCGATTATCGCAAGGCCCACGGAGATGCGTATTACTTCAACTGGAAATTGCACATCGATCCAGCGTTCCAGCAGCCCTTCACCCCGGTTCATGCATCCATGCGCGGGCTCAGTTTGCACATGCATCAACCCGAGCACCTGCTGGCAGCCCACCTGCGCAGAGCGTTCTCAGGCGTTGTCGCTGGTAATGTGAAGCTGCAGGGGATACAGGCCATTGAAAAGCACGGTCTGTTCGAGATACAGGGCGACGCTCGGCTAATGGCGCAGCTGGATGAGCTATTGTCGGCTTTCGTCGACCAGGGAAGGATGAAGCTACCGGGCTCGGTATACAAACCTTGTTATCGGATCATTCGATGACTGCCCCGGCGTGGCGACCAATGACTCGACGGGCTTCCTGGTGGTTCGGGTCAGTCGATGGTCCCTCTCATGCCGCGTCGGCGCGCAGCAGCGCCAGCGCTGCCATATCGAGATATCGCCATTCGCCTTCTTGTAGCGCCAGTGATTCCAGCGTCAGCCCGCCGATTGCGATGCGCTGCAAAGCCGCACAATGATTACCGGCCGCGGCCAGCATACGCTTGACCTGATGATATTTTCCCTGCTCGATCATGATCTCTAGCTGATGAGTGCCGCGCGGCTCGCATCGCAGCGCCGCCAGCGGCATGGGCTCATCACTGAGCTGAACACCTTTGAGCAAATGCTCAACCAGTGCGGACGTGACCGCTTCCTGAGTCGTGGCGAGATACCGCTTGGGGACATGCCGCTTGGGCGATGACATCGCATGATTGAAGCTGCCATCATCCGTCAGCAGCAGCAGACCTGTCGTATCATGATCCAGTCGGCCAATGGCTTGCACGCTGCGCCAGCTGAATTCCTCTGGCAACAGACTCATCACGCTGGGGCGATGACTAGGCTTGCGAGAGCATTCCACCTCCGGCGGCTTGTTCAACGCAAGGTAGACAAATTCTCGGTACTCCCAGTCTTCATCAAACAGGCGAAAACGCAGCCCCGAGGTCTCGAAGCTTTTCTTGTAGTCGGTGACAATCTCGCCATGAACGCTGACCTCGCCTGACTCGATCAGCTGCCGGCACCATTTGCGCGTGCCAATACCTTGCGATTGCAGTATGCGATCCAAACTTGATTTGCTCATCCCGGCACTGTAGCAGAGACAGTGCCGCAGAGTGATTCATGCGTTTACCGAGATGTCTCAGGGACGCCCTTGGTACCCTGCTTGCGAGATTTCTTGTTCGATTTTTTCGCCTTTTTTCGCAATTTGATTTCTTGCCCCGATGCGCCGCTTTCGCTGCTGCTCTGACCGGACAGGGTTTCCGCTTTGCGCTCGACATCGGCAGCGCGTGAAGGATTGGTGCTCTCTCTCACGCCATCGCTGCTGCCGGTCTGTGCCCAGGTCCAGCCGGACACGACTATCAATAACAAAAAAAGACGGGTGACGGATATCTTCATGAAACCTCCAGGCGCTGTCTGCATGATGAAGCACGGGATATCCCGGCTGCCAATCAGACTGAGCGAGGTACCGGTAGTTTCATCACGGGCGGATGCCGACGGAGGGAAGATTGATGCTGGTCGAATGCCACGCTCCAGGCAACGCCTAACGGCAAGCGTGGGGGATTGTGCATGCCGTTGTTACGGCTTATGGCTGCCGTTCAGTGCTACTTTCTTCCGGTGGCGTCGGCATGCCTGGCTCTTGGGAAACGTCCCCTTCTCTCTCCTCCGGCGCTGACTTGAGGGAGGGTTCGCTGGCCTCTGCTTTCTTTGGCGCGACACTGGCTTTAGTCTGCCATCGTTCGAGAATGCGCGCGATGGCGGTACGTTCCTGCGATTTTGCGAAATCAATCGCGTCCAGACCGAGTTCGTTTTTCAGTAGCACATCCGCGCCTTCCTCCAGCAACAGCACGACCACTTTCTCGTGTCCGGTACGCGCTGCCATCATCAGTGGCGTGGTCTTGTTCGGCGATTCTGCATCGATGTAGGCGGCATGTTCGAGCAGTTTGCGAATGATGGGCAGACTGCCCGAAGCGGCGGCATAGTGCAGCGCGGTCCAGCCAGGCCGATTGATCTCGGCGCCCTTGTCGATCAGACGGTTGGCAGCAGCGACGTCGCCATTGAAAGCTGCGATCATCAGCGCGGTGTCGCCGTTGCGGGATCGGGCATTGAGATCAATACCTCTGGCGCTGAGCAGGGCAGCAAATACCTTCCAGGATTTTTTCCGCACCGAGAGTATCAGCCCGGTGTCGAAGCGTTCGGGCTCGATAGTGTTGGGGTCAAAGCCTCGTTCCAGCAACTGCCGACAGCGATTGGCATCATCGAGATGAATCGCATCGAACCACTCGGTGTAAGAGTCCGGCTTCTTAGACAAGGGTTGCAGCATGCGCTCCAGCCCGGGCAGCAATGCCGCGGCAAGCAATTGGCGCCTCCCGGGATCGGGTACCTGTTCCTGGTCAATCATACGGATTGTGCGGGGGCAGTTGCCGGGATGTTGAACAAGTTTCGGAAATTACGCGTGGTCGCCTCTGCCAGCGTCGCCAGCGGCACGCCTTTTAGATCGGCGAGGAACTCCGCCACGTGCCGCACGAAACCTGGTTCATTGGTCTTGCCGCGTTTTGGCACCGGGGCGAGGTAGGGAGAGTCCGTCTCGATCAGCATTCTTTCCAATGGCACGGCGCGCGCAACAGCCTGCAGCTCTTTTGCGTTCTTGAAGGTCACGATGCCGGAAAAAGAAATATAGAAGCCCATGGCCATGGCAGCTTCGGCGACTTCGAGGCTTTCGGTGAAACAGTGCATCACCCCGCCAGCACCTCCAGCATCCGTACCAGCTTTTTCTTCGCGCATCAGACGCAGTGTGTCCTCGGATGCCGAGCGGGTATGAATGATCAATGGCTTGCAGCTCTCACGGGACGCGCGGATATGCACGCGAAAGCGTTCGCGCTGCCATGCGAGATCACCCTGCAAACGATAGTAATCAAGTCCGGTCTCGCCAATGGCCACGATGCGCGGGTGCACGGCCAACTTCAGGAGCCCATCCACGGTGGGCTCTTCGGTATCTTCATAGTCGGGATGCACGCCGACGGATGCGTAGATATTCGGGTGGGTCTCGGCAAGCGCCAGCACCCGGGGAAATTCCTGCAAAGTGACTGACACGCACAGGGCCTCGCTGACCTGATTGGCCTGCATGGTGTCGAGTATTTCCGGCAGACGAGCGGCCAGCTCGGGGAAATCAATGTGGCAATGGGAATCAACGAACATGGCAACAGCCGGCAAATGGCGAATGGCCGGTATTGTACGTGCTGTGCGAGTAGCTCGCCCCGGCGAGGCTACATGGTGTGCGTGGATCGAGATGCGCCCAGAGAGGTTCCCAGCAATTCCTCAATGCGCTTTTTGAGTGTGCGGCCTGCTTCGTCATCCAGGAAGTGCACGCCGAAACCTTGGGTGTGATGATTACCCGCGCCGGCGGGCGTGATCCACGCAACCTTGCCCGCCAGCCGGTAACGCTGCTCATCCTGCATCAGGGTCAGCAGCAAAAAAATTTCCTCGCCCAGACGGCTCGGGCGAGTACCCGGCACGAAGATGCCGCCATATCTGAGAAAAGGCATGTAGGCGGCGTACAGCGCCGCGCGATCGCGAATCGCCAGCGAGACAACGGAGGGGCGCAGCGTGGTGTCGGCAGAGAGCGGCTCTTGCATGGGGATGCCTCGGATCAGCAGCTGACGACCGAACCGCTCCGCCTCTGACGCAGAGTGCTCAGGCAGCTGCGCGAGGCGGCTGCATCAGGCGGACATAGTCGAGCAGCATGTCTTCAATAAAAAGCCGCGCGGACAGCGGATGCTCGGACACAGCGCGGCGGAAACCTGCGTCACGCAGTGCCTGCTGAAGGCTGTCGGCGGAGATATGGGCGGCCAGCGCTTCGAGGCTCTTGCGATGATGCGGGTAGTAGCGTACCCGTCCGGCAGATTGGATGGCGAGCAGGTCATAGAGCCAGCGCTGCTGCCATGCGACGAGCTGGGACAGCGGGACTTTCTGTAGCCGCTCTGCCACGACCAGCGCTGTCGCCGTATGTGGCCGGGCCAGGTACGCCAGCCATTCGTCCTGAGCGTCGGCAAACTCACCCACGGCGGCAGCCAGCGCTGCCAGCGGTGCGCCGCCGTGCTCCGCGAGCCAACGCGCAGGGTTGCTCACCTCTTGCGATTCTAGCCAGGACAGTGCTTTGTCTGCGGCAGGCATCTGCAACGGAAACTGCCGGCAGCGGGAAAGTATGGTCGGCAGCAAACGGTCGATGCGGTGGGTCACCAGCAGAAAAACGGTATCGGGCGGCGGCTCTTCAAGGGTCTTGAGCAGTGCATTCGCAGAGACGGGGTTCATCGCCTCCGCCGGGTAGAGCATCACGACTCGAGACCCTGCGCGATGGGTAGAAACATTCATGAAGGTGGCCAGTGAACGCACTTGCTCTATCCGGATATCGCGCGACGGGGTCTTGCTGGCGGCCGCTTTTTTCGTGCTGCTTTCATCGGCCTCGGGCGTGGCCTCGTCTTCTTCTGCATCCAGCGCCTCCGGACGCACACGTCGAAAATCCGGGTGGCTGTACTGCACAAACCAGCCGCAGGACGCGCAGTCCCCGCAGGCATGACCTTCGACATCCGGACTCTCGCACAGCAACGACTGCGCCGCGTGTTCCGCAAAGGCCACCTTACCGATACCTTCAGCGCCATGGAACAGAATTGCGTGCGGGAGCCTGTCCCGCATCTGCTGCCAGCGCTGCCAGTCTGCGCTTTGCCAAGGGTAGAGGGATAGGTGCACGGTCGATAGCCCTTCAGAGCGCCGAAACAAGCTGTTCGAGCTGGCGGCTGACATCGTCCAGCGGCTGGGTGGAATCGATCACGCGTATTCGCAGAGGAAATTCATTCGCACGCTGCAGGTAGACATCGCGCACCCCCGCGAAAAATGCTTGCTGCTCTTGTTCGAATTTGTCCAGCGCTCGGCTTTGATCCAGCCGCTGACGCGCAACCTCCAGCGGCACATCGAACAGCAGCGTCAAGTCGGGCTGCAAATCCGCATGCACCCAATGCTCCAGCGCCCGCAGCTTGTCGAGCGAGAGCTTGCGACCGCCGCCCTGATAGGCAAAGCTGGCGTCGGTGAAGCGATCGGAAATCACCCAGTCCCCGCGCTCCAGCGCTGGCGCGATCAGCAGAGCAATATGCTCCCGGCGCGCGGCAAACATCAGCAGCGCCTCGGTCTCGAGGTGCATTTTTTCATGCAGCAGCAGTGCTCGGAGCTGCTCTCCCAGCGGGGTGCCACCGGGTTCTCGGGTAGTGATCACGTTCTTTCCACGTGCACGCAAAAATGCCGCGACACCTTCGACGTGCGTGGATTTTCCGGCACCGTCAATGCCCTCGAAGGTAATGAATTTTCCTCTTGCCATGACTATTGACGCCTGTGAGCCGCGAGCAGGTGCACTTTACTGAGAACGGCGCTGGTAGCGGTTCACTGCGCGGTTGTGATCATCGAGATTGTCCGAGAATTCACTGCTGCCGTCACCCCGTGCCACGAAATAAAGATCTTTGCCCTGCAACGGATTCAATGCTGCGTTAATCGCAGCGCGGCCGGGCAAGGCAATAGGCGTAGGCGGCAGACCGGGCCGAAGATAGGTGTTGTAGGGCGTGTCGGTCTGCAAATCCTGCTTGCGGATATTGCCGTCAAAACGATCGCCCATGCCGTAAATGACCGTCGGATCCGTCTGCAGCAGCATGCCGCGACGAAGCCGGTTGATGAACACCGACGCAATCCGCTTGCGTTCCTCAGCCTTGCCGGTTTCCTTTTCCACGATAGACGCCATGATCAGCGCTTCATAGGGGTTGTCGTACGGCAGATCTGCTGTGCGTGCATCCCAGGCCTGCTGCAGCTTTTTCATCAGCTGCTGATGGGCCTGCTGATAAATCTTGAGGTCGCTGCTGCCTCGCTCGTACACATAGGTGTCAGGATAAAAAATACCTTCCGGGTGGGGAAAGCCCGGCGCCACTTTATCGAGCAACTCCTCCAGACTTAATTCCGCGCTGTCGTGCTTCAGCCAGGTCTGGCGTGCCAGTTCGGCGCGCATCTGTTCGAAGGTCCAGCCTTCGATCAGCGTCAATGACTCTTTGATGGTGTTACCCCTGACCAGCATGTCGATCAGCCCGAGGGGCGTGGTGCCCGGCATCAGCCGGTAGCTGCCGGGCTTGATCGCGCCGCCCTTGCCCAGACCACGGGCCAGAAATTCCATCAAGAGCGGCGGCGCGGGCACCCCCGCCGCTTGCACTTGTTTCATCGCGGAACGCAAGCCGCTGCCAGAGGCGATGCTGAACTCGACCGGAGTGCTGCCGGCCGCGATCAGCGGGCCACGCGTCCAGTAGACGAGGAATGCACTGGCGGCCATCACCAGCAGCACGCCCAGTGCGAGAATCTTCTTGAACACGCCGTTTCTCCTACAGTCTTGTTACTTATTCAGCATCGACGCGATTTTTCATGCGCCTCTATAATTCGCCCACGTTGTAATGATAGCGTCCCACTGCAAGCGACTCCGAATTCATGGCTGAGCAACAAGGTTTCATTTCCCTCTTGTCAGATCCCGGCGTGATCCGGGCCTCGGGTGACGATGCCCGCCACTTCCTTCATAACCAGCTGACCAACGACATCGAGAACCTGGGCGCGGACGATGCCCGGCTCGCCGGCTACTGCTCGCCCAAGGGCCGGCTGCTGGCCAGCCTGCTGACCTGGGCTGATGATGACGCCATCCTGATGATGCTGCCGAGAAGCCTGTTACCAAGTTTTTTGAAACGGCTGCAAATGTTCGTGCTGCGCTCAAAAGTGACGCTGGAAGATATCGGCGATTCGCTGGCCGTGGTGGGTGTCGGTATGGTGAATAGTGTCAATGCCACGATGGGGGCCGGGCTGCTGCCGGAGGCACCCTATCGCAGCAAGCACCTCACAGGCGGTCATCTGATACGGGTTGCCGATGCACAGGGTCTGCATCGGGCTCTCTGGGTCGGTCCGGCCGATCAGCGCGATGACTTGCTCGCCGCCCTGCCCGGTAATCTGCCGCAGCAGCCGGAAGCGTACTGGCGCTGGCTCGATATTCAGGCCGGCGTACCACAGATACTGGATGCCACGCGCGAGCAGTTCGTACCGCAGATGGTGAACTTCGAGCTGGTGGGCGGGGTCAATTTCCGCAAGGGCTGCTACCCCGGACAAGAGATCGTCGCGCGCAGCCAGTACCTTGGCAAGCTCAAGCGCCGCATGCTGCTGGCGAGCGTCGATACCGACGAGCTTGCGGCCGTCATGCCAGGCACAGAAGTATTTTCTGATGACGACCCGGGACAGCCCGGCGGCATGATCGTGAATGCCGAACGCGGCCCCGATGGCCGCATCGCCTGTCTGGTCGAAATCAAGATCGATGCCGTCGGCTCGCCTGTTCACCTCGGAAGCGCTAACGGTCCGTTGCTGCAGTTCGGGGAATTGCCCTACGCATTGGAAGCCAGCGCCTGAGATGGATATCTACGTCTACTACCGCGTGCCTCTGGCCAATACATCGGGCTTGCAGCAGAGAGTCCAGGCAATGCAGCAGTCACTGGCTGAGCGGTTCCAGATTCAGAGCAGCCTGAAACGTCGCCCCGAGCTCAGCCATGATTGCCAGACTTGGATGGAGATCTACCCGCAAGTGCCCGCCGATTTCGGCACGGCGCTCGCAGAGTCCGTCACCGCCTACGGACTGCCCGCGCTCATCTCGGGCGAGCGTCACGTTGAAACCTTTGTGGATATCGAAGCATGTGCCTGATTGTCTTTGCGTGGAAGCTGCTGCCCGAATGCCCGCTGGTGCTGGCTGCCAATCGCGATGAATTTTTCAATCGCCCCTCGCAAGCCGCACATTGGTGGAACGATCATCCATTCGTGTACGCGGGCCGGGATCTGCAGGGGGGCGGCACGTGGCTGGGCATGAACCGGTCGGGCCGTTTCGCGGCGCTAACGAATATACGTAAAGGCACAGAGCGGCGCGCGGATGTGCGCTCGCGCGGCGAGCTGGTTGCCGGCTTTCTGCAATCCGACCTCAGCGCGGAAGACTATCTGGTCCGAGTGCGCGAGCGGGCTGCCGACTACCATGGTTTCAATC
>JBEGNF010000025.1:13757-39602 GCA_041182625.1 Pseudomonadota bacterium
ATCAGCGTAGCTTCTGGTTCAGCAATGACGGCGAGACATCGATGATGCAGCTCCAACCAGGCATTTACGGGCTGTCGAACGGTTCGCTCGACACCCCATGGCCCAAGGTGCTTCGCGCGAAGGCGCAATTCTCCAGCCTGCTCTGTCAGGGTGCACCCGACGATGCGTACTTCGAGATGCTCGCGGATACCACACGCGCAGCCGATGCCCGGCTTCCGGATACCGGCGTTTCACTGGAGTGGGAACGGCTGCTCTCGCCCATCTGTATCGAGTCGCCGGACTACGGCACTCGCGCATCGACGCTATTGCGGGTGGACAGCAGCGGGCAGGCACAGATGAACGAGCGTGTCATTCGCTGATTTCGACGCTTTGTCTCTCGACTCGGTCGATCAACCCAGCCTCCTGCGCATCAGCCGATGGGGCATGTCGGCTTCGATGAATTCCTCGCCCTCGACGATGAAGCCTTGCTGCTCATAAAACGGCACCGCATGTGTCTGCGCATGCAGCACAAGCTCCTCATGGCCATCCTGTCGCGCATGTTCGAGCAGCGCGACCAGCACCTGCTTGCCTATGCCTTTGCCGCGCAATGACTGGCTTACCGCCATGCGCCCAATGTGGCCATCCGGCAGCAAGCGACCGGTGGCCACCGGCTGACCCTGTTCATCATAGGCGACCGCATGGGTACTGACTTCATCGCCCTCATCCCATTCCAGCTCAACGGGAACGTTCTGCTCAATGACGAAGACCTCGACGCGCACCTTCTGCGCATCTTCGCGCAAGCTGCCCCAGTCACCCGTGACGATCCGTAAGTTCATGCAGTCGCTCAAACATTGACTGGATGCGCTTTCTCGAAGCGCACCAGTATCTCGCGCCAGTCCTGCGGTACCGGCACACTCTTGCGCACCCGACTGTCCGCATGGACGTACATCATCTCGCCCGAGACGAGCAATTCATTATCTTTGAAAATCTCCAGAACGAAACGCATCGAGCTGCGACCGAGCTCGGCGCAGCGCACACCGATCTCCAGCATATCGTCGAAGCGTGCAGGCGCGTGATACTCGATGCCCGCTTTCCGAGCAAACAGCTCCAGCCCGGACTCAGCCTGTGCAATGACATCCGGCAGTCCGGTCTCGCGCCAGTACTCGGTGAACGCGACATCGAAGTAATTCAGATAATTACCGTTGAAGACAATGGCCTGCATGTCTACTTCAGACCAGCGCACACGCAGCGTGTGAAAGAAAGAAAAATCCTGTTTTGCCATCGCCTGTCTCGTCAGAGTTATATCTCTAGTTATTCGACCAGAAAACGTTCGATCAGCTGATTGATTCGCTCAGGCTGCTCATGCACGACCCAGTGCGTGGCCTCGGGGAGTCGCTCGATAATCAGATCATCGATCAGTGCGGGCAGCGGGTCAAGCAGTGGCGGCAGCAGCGCTTTGTCTTGCAGGCCCCAGATCACACGCACCGGTAGATGGCAATGAAAATCTTCCGGGTTCAGCGACAATTTTCCTGCACCGAGATCGTCATCGGTTGGCGGATACAGCGGCGTCGCACGATAGTAATTGACACCGCCCGATAGACCACGCGCCCAGTTCGCATGATAGCGCTGCCGTGTCGCTGCATCGAACCAGTGATCCGATGGTCTGCCCATGCCGAGCATTAGTTGCTCCATGATGCGGAAATCATCTTTCGCCAGTGCCTGCTCTGAGCCGCTAGCGCGCAGCCAGTTCATGTAGGCGCTAGCTTGCTGCTGCGCAGGATCATTCGCCAGCGCCTGCGCAAACGCATACGGATGCGTGGCATTGATGATGATCAGTCGATCAAGCAGCGTAGGCTTGCTAATCGCGATATTCCACGCAATGGCACCGCCCCAGTCATGGGCGACCATCACGCAGCGCTGATAGCCGAGATAAGCAATCAGCTGTTCGATATCCTGAGTGATCAGCTTGGGACGATAATCCGATACCTCTTCGGGCATGTCGGACAAATTGAAACCACGTAGATCCGGTGCGACCGCGAAATAGCGATCGCCAAATGCTCTTAATTGCTCATGCCAGGCGAACCAGAATTCCGGAAAACCATGCAGGAAAATCAGCAGCGGCTTGCCTCGCTCCCCGGCGCTCGCGTAGTGCAGTCGCATGCCATTTGGCAGCGATGCATACTGCCCATCCTGAATGGCCCTACTCATCCGCCCTCGCCTTTCAGGCCTGCCTGCAGCTTCTCGCGCACATGCGGTACCGACTCATACGGGTCACTTGGGTTGCGTCCAGCAAGGATGTCTTCCATGCGTCGCTGCACATTACCCAGCGAGCCGGGATGCGAGTAGATGTAGAACGTACCATCGCGAATCGCATCGAAAGTGCGTTGGGCGACTTCGGTCGCGGTCACCTTGCCGGAGGAAACGGCTTTCTCCAGTACCGCCTGCGAGATCTGCTGGCTGACCGTCGGTGTGTCTGCTGCCTGCACATCATCGGGGCGGTGCTTGTGCGATTGGCTAATGCCCGTCTGGACGAAATACGGGCACAGCACCGAGGCACCGATCGGCGCTTCGACCAGCGACAGATCGTGATACAGGCTTTCGGACAAAGACACCACTGCATGCTTGGACACGTTATAGATACCCATGGTCGGCGGATTCAGCAGCCCGGCCATCGACGCTGTGTTGACGATATGCCCCTCGTAGCTGGAATCTTTTTTCGCGCAATCGAGCATGATCGGCGTAAATATGCGCACACCGTGGATCACACCCCACAGGTTCACGCCAAGCACCCACTCCCAGTCGGCCTTTGAGCTTTCCCACACCAGACCACCGGCGCCAACACCTGCGTTGTTGAATACCAGATGCACCGCACCGAACGCATCCATCGCAAGTTTTGCGAGTGCTTCGATCTGCTCTTCCTTGCGCACATCGCACAGTTGGGCAACGACCTCAGCGCCATTCGTGCGCAACTCGTTGGCCGTGGCGTCGAGTGCTTCTTTCTGCACATCGGCCAGCACAAGCTTCATGCCGAGGCTGGCGCCCAGCCGCGCAAATTCTTTGCCAAAGCCGCTGGCGGCGCCAGTAATGACCGCGACACGGCCACTAAAATTCTTCATAACGTCCTCAGATCAATCTGACCAGTTGTTTACCAAAATTCTTGCCGCGCAAGAGGCCGATGAACGCCTCGGGGGCTGAGGCGAGTCCTTCCGATATCGATTCGCGGAATTTCAGCTTGCCGTCGGCCACCAACGCTCCCAGCTCACCCAATCCGGTCGGCCACAGATCCATATGCTCGGACACGATAAAGCCCTGCATCATCAGCCGCATTGACAGCACCGCATGCAGGTTATGCACCGGCATGGGCTGGCCGTCGTAGCCGGAGATCAGTCCGCACAGCGCGATGCGGCCATACGGATTCATGCGTGCGAGCACCGCATCCATCACTGCGCCGCCAACGTTCTCAAACAGACCGTCGATGCCGTCGGGTGCCGCAGCCTTCACCTCTTTGAACAGATTGCCACCTTTGTAGTCGATGCAGGCATCGAAACCCAGTTCATCCACTACATAGCCGCATTTCTCTTTACCACCGGCGATGCCAATCACCTTGCAGCCCTTGAGTTTGGCGAGCTGGCCCACCACGCCACCGACGGCGCCGCTGGCGGCGGTCACGGCGATGGTCTGGCCTGCTTTTGGCTGGATGATCTGGTTCAATCCATACCACGCGGTCATGCCGGGCATGCCAACCACACCGAGGTAGGCAGACAAAGGGATCTTGCTGGTATCGACCCGCTTGAGCAGCGTACCGTCAGACACGCCAATCTCGCTCCAGCCCAGCATGCCGACCACTTTGTCCCCCACATTGAACTTGGGATGTTTCGATTCGATCACCTCGCCCGCCGTGCCGCCGATCATCACTTCATCCAGCGCTTGGGGTGCTGCATAGCTTTTCACATCTTCCATGCGCATACGCATGTACGGATCAAGCGACAAGTAATGATTGCGGACTACTAACTGGCCATCGGAGATGACTGGCATGGGCTGCTGCTCCAGCCGGAAGTTTTCTGGCGTGACCGCCGAGCCTCTCGGACGCGATGCCAGTACGATCTTCTGATAAGTGCTCATGCGGTCCTCGTTTCAGAGCTTGCTGGCGATAGCCAGGTTTTTAATGTATTTGAAGGTGCCCATTGCCTTCGCCACCAGACGCTCGCCGTCGCGAATCTCGCCTTCGCAAAAGCACATCGTGGTTGAGCGATGAAAGGCGAGACCCGTGGCGATGATGCGGCTGCCCGGTTTCCCGCCCGGCTGCAGGAAACTGGTCTTCATCTCGACGGTCACCGCTGCACGTGCATCGGGATCGAGCGAGCGTCCGGCCAGCGACATCACGACATCGAGCAGCGTCATCGTGATGCCGCCGTGAGTGACATACCAGCTGTTCATGTGGCGATGCTCAAGGGTGAGTGCAATCTCTGCCCGACCGCCTTCCATCTGCACGAACTCCACGCCCAGATGCTCTGGGAACGGGATATCAAAAGGAAATTTTCCCTCGCTCATCAGATGATTATCGCCGACACGCCGCCATCGACCGCCAGTGTTTGTCCGGTGATGTGTTTGCCTGCGTCAGTGACGAACAGCAGAACCGCCCCTTTCAGGTCTTCATCGTCGCCCAGTCGGCGCAGCGGCGCGCGCTCGGCGGCCGCATCACCCATTTTCTCCAGCAGCCCGCGCGACATTTTTGAAGGGAAGAAGCCCGGCGCGAGCGCATTGACGGTGATGCCGTACTGCCCCCATTCGCCGGCCAGCGTGCGGGTGAAGTTGATCACTGCTGCTTTCGACGTGTTGTAGGCCAGCGTCTGCATGTCCGGGCCATTGCCCGACAAACCAGCGATCGAAGCGATGTTCACGATCCGCCCATAACGGCGCGGGATCATCGATTGTTTGCCGACTGCCTGAGACAGCAGGAAGATGCTGCGCACGTTCAGATTCATCACCTTGTCCCAAGCTTCCAGCGGATGGTCCTCCGCAGGCGCGCCCCAGGTAGCACCCGCATTGTTGATCAGGATATCGATATGCCCAAGATGCTTCATGGCAGTCACGACCAGTGGCGTCACGGCACTTTCTTTGGACAGATCGGAGGCGACGGCCATCACATCGACTCCGCGCTGCTTCAGATGGGCAACTGCCTCGTCTAACTCTGCCTGCTTGCGCGAAGTGATCACCAGACGCGCTCCCTGCTCGCCCAGCGCCTCGGCCATCTGAAGGCCCAGGCCGCGCGATCCGCCGGTAATCAGTGCGGTCTTGTTGGTGAGGTCGAACAATTGCTTGATGGTGTGCATGGTCTCCTGCCTTCTTTTTATGGCCTCTGTGATTCAAGCCTCAATCAGTTTCGTAATCCATGCACTGCCGTGCCTGCCGAACAGCTGCGACAAAGGGCTTGAGCGCAACATGTTGTGGATGATTCTGGTAGGCGTCCAGTGCCGTTATCGATTCAAATTCCGAGTAAAGCAAGATATCGTAGGTGCATTCGAACCCAGGTTGCGCGATCACGACTTCGAAGGTCCGCATCCCGGGCACGAGGTGCGCACAGTCATCGAGCAGCGCTTTCATCTTCGCGGCATTAGTCGCCTTGTCCGCGCCTTCCGCATGGTCCTTGAGCTGCCACATCACGATATGCTTGATCATGCTCGCCAAGTGCTTTCTGTTGAATGTCTCAGAACCACGCGTCCTGCATGTCGAGCGTGGTGGTGTCCAGCGCCGCCAGCAGGTCGAGCTGGGCATCGGTGCGCGGCAGCTCATGACGGAAGAACCATTGGGCTGCCTGCAGTTTTCCGGCATAAAAATCGCCGTCGGGCTTTGCTGACTTTTGCACGGCAAGCGCCTGCTCCAACCAGATCCAGCTGATGACAATATGCCCAAAGACTTCGAGATACAGTGTCGCATTGGCGAGCGTGACATTCAGATCGCCCGCGTCGTGCAGCACGTGCGTCACTTGCAGCAAACGCTGCCAGCGCTCGCGCAATGCACTGGCAAGCGCTTTGAGAGCACCATTATCTGCTTGTGCAATCGTCGCGACTACCCGCGCGGACAGTAAGTCCAGCGCGCGACCATCGCGCATCACCACCTTGCGTCCCAGCAGATCGAGCGCCTGTATGCCGTGCGTCCCTTCATGAATAGGGTTGAGACGGTTATCGCGATACATTTGCTCGACATCGTACTCTCGCGTGTAACCATAGCCGCCATGGACCTGTATCGCGAGGTTATTCCCCTCCAGGCACCATTGTGATGGCCAGGACTTGGCGATCGGCGTGAGTATGTCGAGCAGCAGCGTCGCTTCCTGCCGCACCGGTTCGCTATCGGCGGTCTTTTCTTCATCGACCAGCCGTGAGCAGTACAGAATCAGCGCCAGACCACCTTCCGCATAGGCCTTCTGCGCGAGCAGCATACGCCGGACATCCGTGTGCTGGATGATGGGTAATTGAGGCTGCAAGGGATCTTTGTTTTGCGGATGTCTTCCCTGTGGACGATTGCGCGCATAGTCGAGTGCATGCAGATAGCCGGTGTAGCCTAGCATCACCGCACCCAGCCCTACAGCAATGCGCGCCTCATTCATCATGTGGAACATTGCCGCCAGCCCCTGATGCAGTTGTCCGACCAGATGACCCACCGCGCCCGCCTTGCCACCCGGTTTGTGCTTGCCCTCGCCGAAATTCAGCAGCGTATTCGTGGTGCCGCGATAACCCATCTTGTGATTAAGCCCAGCCAGCACCACATCGTTGCGCTCGCCAAGGCTGCCATCGTCGTTCACCAGAAACTTTGGCACAATAAATAACGAAATGCCCTTCACGCCGGTAATCAGCTTACCCTCCGAGTCCGGCACCTTGGCCAGCACCAGATGAATGATGTTCTCCGACATCTCATGCTCACCGCCGGAGATCCACATCTTATTGCCGCGCAGCCGGTAGCTGCCGTCAGCCTCAGGCTCGGCACGCGTGGTGATGTCGGACAGGCTGGAACCTGCCTGTGGTTCGGAGAGGCACATGGTGCCAAAGAAACGGCCTGACAAAATCGGCTGTGCATAGCGTGCCACCTGCTCGGGCGAGCCGCACTTGATCACGGTGTTGGCGTTGCCGATGTTGAGCATCGCATACGCCGAGGTCGCGACATTCGCCCCCTTGAACCACGCAAACCCCGCTTTCTCGATCAGACAAGGCAGCTGCATACCGCCGTGTTCGTAATCGATGCCGGCAGACACCAGTCCGGCATCAGCAAAGGCCCTCAGCGCCTCGCCAACCTCGGGAATGATGCTGACGCGTTCGCCGTCAAATTGCGGCTCATTCTGGTCAGACTTTTTGTTGTGGGTTGCGAATTTTTCGGTGGCTAGCTGCTCGCACAAATCGAGCACGGCATCGAAAGTCTCTCGGCTGTGATCAGAGAAACGCGGTCGTGTGGTCAGCGATTCCGCATTCAGCCATTCGTAAAGGAGGAAGTCCAGGTCACGCCTGGACAGGATCTTCGATGACATGAGTGAGCGCTGCGATCAAACGACTTCGAACAATCCGGCCGCACCTTGCCCACCACCAATGCACATCGTGACCACTACATACTTCGCACCGCGACGCTTGCCCTCGATCAGCGCATGCCCTGTCAGGCGAGCCCCCGAGGTGCCGTAAGGATGACCGACCGCGATCGCGCCACCGTTGACATTCAGGCGATCCATCGGAATGCCGAGCGTGTCCGCGCAGTACAGCACCTGCACCGCAAAGGCCTCGTTCAGCTCCCACAGGCCGATATCCTCCACCTTCAGTCCCGCTTTTTTGAGCAGCTTGGGCACAGCGAACACTGGGCCAATGCCCATCTCATCCGGTTCGCAGCCGGCGACGGCGAAACCCCGGAAAATGCCCAAGGGTTTCTTGCCGGCTGCGGCAGCGGCTTTGTCGCTCATCACGATCGCCACCGATGAGCCATCCGAAAACTGACTGGCATTGCCGGCCGCGATCACGCCACCGGGAATCGCGGTGCGAATCTGCGACACGCCTTCATAGGTGGTGTCAGCGCGTATGCCTTCGTCGGCGGAGGCCGTGACTTCCCGTGTGACTATCTGGCCCGTGTCTTTGTCCGCCACGGCCATCACGGTGGTCATCGGCACGATCTCGTCATCGAATTTGCCAGCGGCACGCGCGGCAGCGGCGCGTTGCTGGCTCTGCACGCCGTACTGATCCTGGCGCTCGCGGCTGATGTTGTAGCGTTTGGCGACCGTCTCGGCAGTCTGCAACATGGGCCAATAAATTGCGGGCTTGTTCTCGTTCAGCCAGCCTTCCTGCACCATGTGCATGTTCATCTCGTTCTGGACGCACGAGATAGACTCCACACCGCCGGCAGCATAGATGTCGCCCTCTCCCGCGATCACGCGTTGCGCCGCGGTGGCGATTGTTTGCAGACCGGACGAGCAAAAGCGGTTGATGGTCATGCCCGGGACACTGACCGGGCAACCAGCGCGCAGCGCAATCTGGCGCGCGATATTGAAACCCGTCGCACCCTCGGGATTGGCGCAACCCATGATGACGTCTTCGACTTGCGCCGGATCGATGCCTGCGCGCGAGATTGCCGCCTGCAGCGCATGTCCGCCCAGCGTGGCCCCATGAGTCATGTTGAAGGCGCCTTTCCAGGACTTGGTCAGCGGTGTGCGGGCGGTCGAAACGATGACGGCGTCAGTCATGAAGGTCTCCAGTAGATAGGTTGCGCCCTACCATGCAAACTCTACAGGCATCACGGCATTACGGGCAAAAAAGCCGATCGAGCATAGCATAATTATCAGCACGACCGTTCTATAAATGGCTAGTCACTGTAAGTTTCTGTAAGTTCGCAGCAAGTTGCGCGTAAGTTTGCGTCCCTACACTCGTGTCCATTGTGCGGACATGTTTCTGCATGATGGGTTTTACAAAATTATTAAGGAGACTGCAATGGCTACTGCCGACGCGCAAGCACCGGGCATCACAGCCGAGGAGCGCAAGGTCATCTTCGCCTCTTCCCTGGGCACCGTTTTCGAATGGTACGACTTTTATCTGTATGGCTCGCTGGCTGCGATCATTGCCAAACAGTTCTTCGCGGGCACCGACCCGAATACAGCATTCATCTTTGCGCTGCTGGCCTTTGCGGCAGGTTTCCTCGTCCGTCCATTTGGTGCGATCGTGTTCGGTCGGCTGGGCGACATGGTCGGTCGCAAGTACACCTTCCTGGTAACGATTATGCTCATGGGCGTGTCGACCTTTGTCGTCGGTCTGCTGCCGAATTACGCAAGCATCGGTATCGCCGCGCCGGTCATACTGATCACGCTGCGTATCTTGCAAGGTCTGGCGCTGGGCGGTGAATACGGGGGTGCGGCGACTTATGTGGCGGAGCATGCGCCGGACGGCAAACGCGGCGCATTCACTGCGTGGATTCAGACGACCGCGACGCTGGGCCTGTTCCTGTCGCTGATGGTGATTCTCGCGACCCGTACCGCGATCGGTGAAGAGGCTTTTGCCGACTGGGGCTGGCGTATCCCCTTCCTGGTGTCCGTGTTCCTGCTGGCCATCTCGGTCTGGATCCGACTGTCGATGAACGAATCGCCGGCCTTCCAGAAAATGAAAGATGAAGGCAAAATCTCCAAGGCGCCGCTCTCCGAGGCCTTTGGCCAGTGGAAAAATCTGAAGCTGGTCATTCTGGCGCTGATCGGCCTGACCGCCGGTCAAGCCGTGGTCTGGTACACCGGCCAGTTCTATGCGCTGTTCTTCCTGACGCAGACCCTGAAAGTCGATGGCGCGACAGCGAATATCCTGATCGCAGCGTCGCTGCTGATCGGCACGCCGTTCTTCATCGTGTTCGGCTCGCTGTCAGACAAGATCGGTCGCAAGAAGATCATCATGGCCGGTTGTGTGATTGCCGCGGTCACCTACTTCCCGATCTTCAAAGCGCTGACGCACTACGCAAACCCGGCGCTGGAATCCGCACAAACGAACGCACCGGTGACGGTGGTTGCAGATCCTGCTGAGTGCCAGTTCCAGTTCAACCCGACAGGCACCAAGAAGTTCACCTCTTCGTGCGACATCGCAAAAGCCAAGCTCGCTGCTGCCTCAGTCAATTACAAAAACGAGGCCGCGCCGGCAGGTACTCCGGCAGTCATCAAGGTGGGCGACAAGACGCTGGAGTCCTACAGCGCCGCTGGTCTGTCGAAGGAAGAAGCCACGGCGAAGGACAAGGAATTCACTGATCAGCTGAAAGAACTGATCAAAGAAGCTGGCTATCCCGCCAAGGCCGATCCTGCGCAGATTAACAAGCCCATGGTCTTGCTGCTGCTGTTCATCTTGGTGCTCTATGTGACCATGGTCTACGGCCCTATCGCTGCAATGCTGGTCGAGATGTTCCCGACCCGTATCCGTTACACCTCGATGTCGCTGCCGTATCACATCGGCAATGGCTGGTTTGGCGGGCTGCTACCAACGACGTCATTTGCGCTGGTGGCCTTCAAGGGTGACATCTACTATGGTCTCTGGTATCCGATCATCATCGCGATTATCACGGCAGTCGTTGGCACACTGTTCGTGGCTGAGACCAAGGACAACGACATACATCAGCATTGACACATCAGCATCGACTGATTACTCACCCACCCTTCAAACCGCCGGCCTTGCGCCGGCGGTTTTTTTTGAATGCGCCCGTCATTGATCCTTGCATGCATGATGCATCAGCGTAAAAACTTGTGTGCATAGTACGTGCTCGGTATCGCAGTTCGGCACCTCATGGGCCGAGAGGCGTGAACGACAGGTTCATTTGTTGTGATCGCGTCACACCGACTTTCAGATTTGGTGAAAAGTGCCAAAGCCCAAAGTTTAGCGGGCAAGATGCCCTCTATCTGAGGGGAACTTTTTTGATTACAGTCTGTGACGGATATTTGTCCACATATTAATTCTGTACTGCGCCCGACTGATGGAGTTCACGGGCACGCAGTATGACATCGGGGCACGGGAGAGACATCATGGACATCGAGTGGTTGGAGGATTTTCTGGTGCTCTCCGATCTTTCCAGTTTCACTCGTGCCGCGCAGACGCGCAATGTGACGCAATCGGCGTTCAGTCGCCGCATCAGGTCGCTGGAGGATTGGGTTGGCATCCCTCTCGTTGATCGCGACACGGTGCCTCCGCGTCTAACCGTCGCCGGACATTTGTTCCGAGATGCTGCACGTGAAATGGTCAGACAGCTGCAAGACACGCGCATCGCTCTGGGACATCGAAGTCGTGCGTTTTCCGGCATAAAGCTGTTTGTTTCTCACTCATTGATCGATCATTTGCTACCTGAGTGGATACGACATCTGAGCCGTCGCATCAGCGGGCTGAAGTTCGATATCACGGCCGGCGAAACCTACGATGGCATGGTTGCCTTGGCCGGCGGACGATGTGATTTGCTGATGGTTTACTACAGTCCGAATGCGCCGATCACGGTCGATGAAAAATCCTGCGCGTCAGTCATTCTCGGAAAAGACCGGTTAGTACCCGTGTGTCTGCCCGACGACGATGGCAGACCGAGACACGAGATCGGCGATCTGCATGCCGGCACGGTCCCCATACTTACCTATCCCCCCGAGACCTTTTTCGGTCGGCTGCTGAACCGGATCATTCGCTTCGGTCCATCCCACCCCCATTTTGTGGCTGTCGCCCAGAGCCCCCATTCCAGAATACTTCGCACGTTGGCAATGAATGGCGCCGGGGTCGCCTGGCTACCTGAGCGCTGCACGCAGGAAGATTGTCGTGCAAACCGGCTCGTACAAATTCAGGGAGAGCAGTGGTGCTCGGAGGTGGAAATCCGTCTGTACGCGTCCCCTGAAAGAGCTCGGCTGCTGGAGCTGAACTTGTGGGAGAACATCAAGGATTGGCAGGGGGCAGCGCTGGTCGACGACTGAATACATTCATCACGCCGGAATCAGCAAACCATTCAAGCTCGGAGGAAACGCCATTGAAGATCTTGTTGAAAGTCATGGGAGCATCTCTGTATCACCGCGTGACCCGTGCTCTTGCATCCGCGAATTCCCCATTTCCCCGATCCTCGAGCCAGGGAAAACTGATCCACTGGCAACTGGTCGAGCTGGAGCCACCCTTTGATTCATCCTGTCTCGACAACGCAAACGGCGAATTATCTTTCGTTCTGATGGAAGTCGATGATCTGGTGATCATTGAAAACCTTCGGACCATGGAGCAGAGAGAGTCTTTGCATGTTCGGCCGGTGTATGGCCTCGAGCACGAGCTGGCGCCACTCATCCTGGTGCTGAAACACGATATCCTGACTAGCAAACTTCTGGATATGCCAGACATCATCTCGGACTGGATGATAGAGCCGGTCTCCATCAACGATCTCGTACGCCGGATGTTTACCGGAATGAAGCGCCGGCAGCGACTGCGATCCGAGCTGGGTTATGGCATCCTGACCTTGCTGCCAGAATCAAGAATGCTTTGCTACGGCGGCAATTCCACGCAGCTGACCGTCTCGGAAGTCTCTGTTGCCGAGCTGTTTCTGCATCATTTTGGCACCGTGATACCTATCGAAGACATTCATCTACTGTTCAAAATCGCAGGCCGATCCACCGAGGGAAGCAATATCCGGGTCACGATGTTCCAGCTGCGTTTCAAGATCGAGGCTGTGAGCCGCTGCCAGTTCACGTTGACTAACACCTATAATGCCGGTTATGTGCTCCGGCATATGCATACACCGGACACGGGATACACTGATCTGGAAGCTCGCCAGGATGTCGCGACTTACGATTGGTGGAGTTAGAGAGACGCTGAGTAAGATAGCGAGGATGTAATGACCGAGATACGCAAGAGCAGTGACCGTGGGCTGGCCGATCTGGGCTGGCTGCACTCGCGGCACAGCTTTTCTTTTGGCCACTATTACGATCCGGCGCATACGGGTTTCGGGCCGCTGATCGTAATCAATGAAGACCGGGTCATGCCCGGCAAAGGATTTGGCACCCACGGCCATCGCGACATGGAGATCATCTCGTATGTACTCGATGGCGAACTGGCGCACAAGGACAGCATGGGCAATGGCTCTGTGCTTCGCTATGGTGATGTACAGCGCATGAGCGCCGGCAATGGGGTGATGCACAGCGAGTTCAACCACTCAGAAAAGAGCGAAGTGCATTTCCTGCAGATTTGGATACAGCCTTCGGTCAAGGGCATCGCACCGGGCTACGAAGAAAAGCATTTCGATGCGGACTCCAAGCGCGGCGCATTGCGACTGATTGCCTCACCCGATGGCGCAGAAAACTCTGTGCGCATTCATCAAGATGCGCGTCTGTATGCATCCCTTCCGGAGCCGGACGCAGAACTCGTTCTTCCGTTGGCGCCGGGTCGCATCGCCTACCTGCACCTGATCCGCGGCGCCATCGAAGTCAACGGTATTGCGCTGAGCGGCGGAGATGCACTCAAAATTCGCGATCAACCCAAGGTCGAGCTGCGCCACGCCGATGACGCCGAATTGCTGCTCTTCGACCTGCCTTCTTGATGCCTTGCCCGACCTGAACGAGCGTTCAGACAGCAGATCTGGCGGCCTGCCTTGCCCGCCTTGCACAGCGGGGTAAAAGCCGCCAATCCCGCGCTCGTCGGCAATCCTGGCGCCATGCCAGCCCTGATTGCGGCATAATCGTGCCTGTGTGCTGACAATGCGGCGGCCGCCTTCGCGGCGCCGCGTTTTCACTGATGTCCTTTTGCCGGATCCCCTATGTCTTCCCCTCAGAACGCCCAGCACGATGCGGCGCTTGAACCTGTCGCTAGCTGCGCGCTGCCTACGCCCTGGGCCACCTTCCAGCTGCATGCCTTCCTCGACCAGAGTACCGGCAAAGAGCATCTTGCGATGACGCTGGGCGAGCTGGGCGATGGCCAGCCGGTACTCGCCCGCCTGCACTCCGAATGCCTGACCGGTGACACCTTGTTCAGTCTGCGCTGCGACTGCGGTGCCCAGCTCGAGGCAGCGATTCGCCAGATCGCCACCGAGGGCCGTGGCGTGCTGCTCTACCTTAGGCAAGAAGGCCGGGGCATTGGACTCGTCAACAAGATACGCGCCTACGGGCTGCAGGAAGCGGGAGCGGACACCGTCGAGGCCAATCACCAGCTAGGCTTTGCGGACGACTTGCGCGATTACGCAATGTGCGCCCCGATGCTGCGTCATTTCGGTATACGCTCGCTGCGCCTGATGACAAACAATCCCCGCAAGATTGATGCGCTCAAGACGCTGGATATCGATGTCGAGCGTATCGAGCATATTGCGAGCGGCACCCGGTTCAACGCACGCTATCTCGCAACCAAGGCGAGCAAGCTCGGCCATCTGCTACCTCAAGCACCTGCTCACTCCACCAAGGCGTGATACAAGCGCGCCGACGCGTGTGCCGCGCGGCGCCATGTCTGTGATCGAAGCTTGAGCGAAATCAAATACTGAAAATCAATACCCTATAGGCTTGCATCGAGGGGCTTGCTGCGGTCTCCTCTCAAACCTAAATCCCCTTTAGGTCTCAACTCTCCCGTCGGGAGAGTTTTTTTTGTCCGCCTGAGGCCATAGGCGACACTTGTACAAGCGTTGAATAAAGCATAAAGTTTCCACTTTGCAATAATCTGCCGCCATATAAGACGGTAGTTCGACGAGGCTTCCATGACCGCACCCTTGCTGTTTTCACCTATTCAACTCGGCCGTCTCAGCCTGCCCAATCGCATCATGATCTCGCCCATGTGCCAGTACTCCGCTGTGGATGGAGACATGAATGACTGGCACCACGCCCACCTAGGCTCGCTAGCCCTGTCGGGGGCTGGAATGCTGTGCATCGAGGCGACCGCCGTGACCCCTGAGGGAAGGATCACACCGGGCTGTGTCGGGCTCTACAAACCATCGAACGTCGCGGCGATGAAGTCGGTCGTCGATTCGATACGCGCGATCTCGCCAATCCGGCTTGCCGTTCAGTTAGGTCATGCGGGACGGAAAGGCTCCAGCCGCAGACCCTGGGAAGGCGGCGCGCTGATGGCGCCTCAGGAGGGGGGATGGGAGACGGTCTCCGCTTCTGCGCTACCTCACAAACCAGACGAGCTTGCACCGGTTGCGCTCAGCGTCACGCGCATCAAAGCGCTGGTGAAAGCCTTTGCCGACGCCGCGCGTCATGCACGTCAACTAGGGCTCGATGCGATTGAAGTACATGCCGCGCACGGCTATCTCGCGCACCAGTTCCTGTCGCCGCTGTCCAATCAGCGAGATGATGACTATGGCGGCTCGCTCGATAACCGTATGCGATTCGTGCTGGAAGTCTTTGAGGCCATTCGCGAGGCCGCCGGGCCCGACATGGCTGTCGGCGCGCGTTTATCCGCCACCGACTGGGTGGACGGAGGATGGGATGTCGATCAGAGCATCGAATTGTCCCGACGCTTGCAGGCGCTCGGCGCTGATTTCCTCGATATCTCCTCGGCTGGCGTGTCGTCGCTTCAAAAAATCACGCTGGGTCCGGGTTATCAGGTGCCGTTTGCCGAGCGGATCAAGAAAGAGGTGTCGATTCCCGTGATGACCGTCGGGCTGATCACCGAGGCGAGGCAGGCAGAAGAGATCCTCTCCAGCGGCAAGGCCGACATGATTGCCATCGCGCGTGCCATGATCGCAGACCCGCGCTGGCCGTGGCGCGCGGCAGCAGAACTCGGCGGCACCGTGACAGGCTCGCCGCAATACTACCGATGCCTGCCCTCGGGCTTCCCGGCCGTGTTCGGGAATGTGCAGACGGCGCAGCGCTGAAAAACGATGCAAAACTAACAATCTTCACAGCCCCTGCCGAGCTGTTTTGACGAACGAAATTTTTTTCAAACGTCAGACAAGAATTTTCACCGTTCGCAAGTGAAATCGGTCGGGGTATTGCCGGAAACGCGTGGACAAGGTTTCTGCTGTTCAATAAGATGCGAGGCTTGCAAAATAATCCGTCCTGACGAGGGGAGATCTCTATGTGGTCGCAGATGTATGACCCGTTCAACAACGTGTGGCTGTCCACGATGGCAGCAGCGATTCCCGTGGTGGTCATGCTGGCCGCACTGGCATTCTTTCATATCAAGGCGCACATCGCCGCATTGATGGGCTTGGTGGCTGCGCTGGTCGTGGCGATCTGGGGCTTCACAATGCCAGCCAACATCGCTGTTTCGTCGGCGCTGTATGGGGCGGCCTATGGACTGTTCCCGATCGGCTGGATCATTCTGAACGTGATCTTTCTGTATCAGCTCACCGATCGCAAGGGCCAGTTCACGATTCTTCGTGAAAGCATCGCGGGTATCACTGGCGACCGCCGACTGCAACTCCTGCTGATTGCATTTTCTTTTGGTGCATTTTTCGAGGGCGCCGGTGGCTTTGGCACCCCGGTAGCGGTCACGGGCGCCATGCTGATTGGACTGGGCTTCGCACCGCTGGCCGCCTCGGGCCTGTCGCTGATTGCGAACACGGCGCCTGTCGCGTACGGTGCGCTTGGCACGCCGATCATTGCACTTGCTGCAGTCACCGGTCTCGACATGCTCGAGCTCTCGGGCATGGTGGGCCGTCAGCTGCCGCTGTTCTCACTGATCGTTCCGTTCTGGCTGGTCTGGGCCTTCTGCGGCCTGCGCGGCATGCTGGCAATCGCGCCCGCGATTTTTGTCGCAGGCATGGCCTTCGCTGTGCCGCAGTACCTGATCTCGAATTTCCATGGACCATGGCTGGTCGATGTCGGCGCTGCGGTCTGCTCTATGGTGTGCCTGACCGTCTTCCTTCGCTTCTGGCAGCCGAAGGAAATCTGGACCTCCCCGTCTGGCAAGGTCGAGGCTGGCGATGCCGAAGCGCCACCCGCCGTTGTCGGCCACAACTACACACGTAAAGAAGTCATGGATGCATGGACACCTTGGCTGATCCTGTCCATCATCGTGCTGCTCTGGGGGATCCCGGAGTGGAAGAAGTATCTCGACAGCCTCTCGCTGATCAAGATCGAATGGGCCAACCTGCACATGCTGGTGCAAAAGATGCCGCCCGTCGCTGCGACGCCGAAGATTGAAGAAGCGATCTTCAAGCTCAACTGGCTGTCGGCCACCGGCACCGGCATTTTCATTGCTTCCGTGATCTCTGCTTTCCTGATGGGCTACCGTGTGCGCGAGATGCTGGCTGTGTATTGGGACACGGTCAAGCTGCTGCGCTACTCACTGCTAACCATCGCTGCGATGCTCGCGCTGGGTTTCTCGACCCGTTACTCGGGCGTAGATTCCACACTGGGTCTGGCTTTCGCCAACACGGGCGTGCTGTATCCCTTCTTTGGCACCTTGCTCGGTTGGCTCGGTGTCGCACTAACGGGCTCCGACACCGCGTCGAACGTGTTGTTCGGCGGTTTGCAGCGGACCTCGGCCGAGCAACTGGGCCTGAGCCCGGTGCTGATGGCAGCGGCCAACTCCTCGGGCGGTGTGATGGGCAAAATGATTGATGCGCAATCCATCGTCGTTGCCTCGACCGCAACCAAATGGTACGGCCACGAGGGTGAGATCCTGCGTTACGTGTTCTTCCATTCGATCGCACTGGCTACCCTGGTGGGTCTGCTCGTGACGCTGCAAGCCTATGTACACCCGTTTACCTTGTTGGTGAAGTAAAACGTCTGTACTCCGTGCTTCCAACCGTGCATCGCCATCGGCATGCACGGTTTTTTTTCGTCCTGTTAAACAATGTCAGCGCCGAATTTGATCTGCGTTGAGAACGGCTGATCGCGTTTGAGGACTCTCAATCGCTCGCTCGATTAGTTTGCATCTGCTCTCACTCATGACCACCATACGCTCCAGGTGATGCGCTGTGCGCGCATCTCCGTGGACTCACGGCAAGAAGCTGCTGTGAGTTCATTCTTTTCATTTCGAGACCAGAGGAGCGATTATGAATGGCATTCAGCAGTGGGGTGGCTATGGCGGACAACAACTGGCCCCGCAGGGCTTTTTCGGCAGTTTGATCGGTGCGCCACTCGGTGGTCTGATCGGTAAAGGCATCGGTGGCCTGTTCGGTAATGCCGGCCTGGGCGGTCAGATTGGCCATGTGGCAGGCGGCATCGGCGGCGGACTTCTACCCTTTCAGGCGGATCCGATGCAACAACTCCAGCAAGCTTATGCGCAACAACTGCAGCAACAACTTCAGCAACAACTTCAGCAGCAGCAGCTCGCGCCTCAGGGATTCTTCGGCAACCTGCTCGGACAAATCGGTCAACCACTTGGCAGTGCGATCGGGGGTATCTTTGGTCAATCGGGGCTGGGCGGCTCGATCGGCGGTGCCGCTGGACAGCTCGGCAGGCTTCTGCCCTTCCAGACCGATCCGATGCAGCAGCTTCAGCAAGCCTACGCACAACAACTGTATCAACAGCAAATGCAGCAGCTTGCGCCTCAGGGAATCTTCGGCAATCTGCTCGGACAGGTTGGCCAACCGCTAGGTAGCGCGATCGGTAGTCTTTTCGGGCAGCCGGGTGTGGGCAGCACGATAGGCAGTGCTGCCGGACAGCTGGCTCGCCTGCTCCCCTTCCAGATGGATCCGATTCAACAGGCCATGCTTCAGCAGGCGATGCTTCAGCAACTGGCGCAGCAACAGCAACAGCCGTACCAGAGCAGCGGTCAGCAATCTTACTCGAGCGGACAGCCCACGCTGCACTGAGCGACGGCGTATTCACTCCACGCCTGCCGCATGCGGCAGGCGATTTCACTGGAAATCTCCATGCGCGCAATCGAAGGCAGACCCGGCTCGGGCCGTTACATCGTTAGTTCTGTTGATGCAGGCAAGCTCAGCCAATTCATTCGGTCCAGTGATCAGGATCCCAGCTTGCAGCTGATCGACACCCTGGGGCCAATCAGTGCACCGCACACGGCGGTGTACGACATGGCGCACGCCAAAGCCGCTGAATTGCAGCGCCTGTTCACGCAATCTGGCGATCTGAAGATCGAGCCGGATCAACCGCTTTCGATGTTCGGCATCTCGTAAAACATGCAGCACGGGGCTGATGTGCTGCGCGGCTCATTACAGAAAGGATCAACATGGCTTCAAGATCAGAGTCCGCGACAAGCGGCTCTCAAACCAGCACACCCGACACCGCCGCCACATCGCAGGACAGCAGGCAGCACTCGGTGAAGCAGCGCAAAGGACAATTCGTGATTGCGCCACGCCGGGTACCCGGCATGCAGATGATGGGGCTTTCGCCGCTGCAGTTTTCAGCGGTCGAACAGGCGCTTCGCGACAGCTCGGATATCGAGGTGATCGACAAAATCGGGCCGCGGTCGGGTGTCGGCACGCTGGCCGCCGGTGGGCAGGATGGTGTTGCCGTACTGATTGCGCGCATGAGCGATGAAAAAGCCAGTGCGCTGGCGCTGCAATCGCAGGGACAGCTGATCGTCGAGCGCGACCAGCCATTGCAACTGCTTGATGTGAATTATCCGCAAACCACGCTCGTCAATTGCAGCATGCCCACGACCGGGTCGGCATTTGTCGCTGAGTTTCTTGTACTCGGTGCCAACAATACGCCCGTCAAAGATGCGGAGGTCTATCTGTTCGGATCGCTGTTGCCGGCAACGGGCACCACAGATGGTACTGGACGAGTGAAGCTCACCTTGTATGGCGAGACTTCGCAAAGCCTGCGCAGGCTGTATGTCAAGCCGCGAGCAGATTACTGGAGCTTCAGTCAGGAGCAGCCCGACATCAGCAGTAGTGAGATGAACGTCATCGGCCTGCGTGCACTCTCTGACTGGCCTTCACTGGCGAACTTTCCCGCGCAGCAGCAATTGACCTGGGGCCAAAAAGCCATGCGCCTCGATCAACTTCCCACGCACTACCGGGGGCAGGGAATCCGTGTCGCTATTGTCGACTCTGGCGCCGCCAACGCACACCAGGACTTGTCAAAAATCACGCGCGGCTACGATGTCATCAACAAGACCCTGAGCAGCGGCTGGAATGTGGACACGATATCGCATGGCTCCCACTGCGCCGGTGTAATCGCAGGAATGGACTCCGACTGGGGCATACGCGGCTTTGCGCCCGACGCTGAAGTCCATGTCTGCAAGCTTTTCCCCGGTGGGCAGATCAGCCAGCTAATCGATGCGCTCGAGTATTGCATTGAAAAACAGATCGACGTAGTGAATCTCAGTCTCGGTGGCGCAGAGCCCTCAGAGGCACTCGAACAGCAAATCTTGCGCGCCAAGCAAGCTGGCATCGCCTGTATTGTCGCAGCGGGTAATTCTGGCGGTCCGGTGCAATACCCGGCTTCATCATCTCATGTGCTCGCCGTGGCCGCGATAGGCAAGCTGAATGAATTCCCGGCAGACAGTTATCACACGCAGACGATCACTTCCCAGGTCGACTCGAACGGATTTTTCTCGGCGCGCTTCAGTTGCTTCGGACAAGAGGTTGATGTCTGCGCTCCCGGCGTGGCGGTCACTTCCTCGGTACCTGACAATAACTTCGCCGCTTGGGATGGCACATCGATGGCGGCTCCTCACATTACGGGACTCGCCGCGCTAGTGCTCGCGCATCATCCGGATTTTCAGGGGACCAGCCCGCGCAGCGCAGAGCGTGTCGAGCGTCTTTTTCAGATCATCAAACTATCCTGCCGGCCTGTGATGGTAGGCGATCAGCGGCGAACCGGATTCGGTCTGCCCGATGTGCTGAGAGCGGTGGGCCTGGCGCCAGCGCACCCCGTACCGATGATGGGCTCCACGGTCGGCAGTCAGGCCCTGTCGCCGCAGATGATGCAGGTACTTCGCAGCCTCTATCGTGAACCGCCACGCATGATGCCCCAGACCTTTGGCAGCGTCCCCGCGCTGGACCCCTACGCGTCATTCAGACAGATGATGGCACCGCAGATGACGATGCAGCACCCTTACGGCATGGGTATCTGGTAGGCCATTCGGGAAGAGCCCGTCGAACGCGGGCTCTTCCCGATCTCGCCGCAGAAGATTTCCGATGTCATTTCATTGAGGCGCCGATATCAGCGGAACTTGTTGCCTGCCAGAGGGGTCATGTCGTTTACGCAAGCCGGTGAGTTCATGCTGGCTCCGACAACGTCACCTGCGAGGAACATCATGGCACCACAGCAAAGACATCAAACCAACCAGCAGCAGACTCACGAACTCTCGTCCCAACCTACCTACAACCCCAATCTCTTGCTCGATACCTTGCGTGAACGAATGCAGCTGAAGAATGATGCTGCGCTCTCCCGCGCGCTGGAGGTTGCACCGCCCGTGATCAGCAAGATCCGACATCGCACCCTGCCCGTTGGCGCATCACTGCTCATACGCATGCATGAAGTCACACAAATGAGTATTCGCGATTTACGTGACTTGATGGGAGACCGCAGAACAAAATACCGGCTCTCGGATGCCCAGGGCAAGCCCAAGCCTGTGATCGAATCAGCGGCGCAGAAATAACGCGTGGGCGACGGTGAGAGCCCATCGATCCGTCAGCCGGGATTTCGCCCCCACAAGCTGAATGAATCAGGTGTGCAGCAAAGGGTCAGAACACCACCAGATCGCGCATGCTCTCGCCGGCATCCAGCTTATCGAAACCGCGATTAATGTCTTCCAGCTTCAGACGTTCTCCGAGCAGCTTGTTGATCGGCAGCTTGCCGCGCTGGTACAGCCCGATATACCGCGGGATATCGCGCGCAGGCACGCAAGAGCCGATATAACTGCCCTTGATCGTTCGCTCTTCCGCCACCAGACTGACCTGCTGGATCGGCCAGGTATGCTGCGGATGAAAGAGGCTAGCAGTCACGGTCGTACCGCCGCGGCGCACGACGCGATAGGCCAGTTCCATCGCCGGTATCACGCCGGCCATCTCAAAAGAAAAATCAACACCGCCCTTGGTGTACTCCTTCACCTTGGCTGCGGCATCCGGATCGCGAGCATTCACGGTGAAGGTCGCGCCGAGCTCCCGCGCGGCGTCGAGCTTCTTGTCATTCAGATCGATGGCAACGACCTCGCGTGCACCAGACGCGACCGCACCGAGCAAAGAGCACATGCCAACGCCACCCAGACCGATCACGGCCGCCGTCTGACCAGGTTGCACTCGCGCGGTGTTCACCACAGCGCCGACGCCGGTCAGCACCGCGCAGCCAAATAACGCAGATTCCACCGGATCGATGTCGGCCTCGACCTTCACACAGGAACGCGACGAGACCACTGCGTGCTCGGCAAAGGCCGACACGCCGACATGATGATTGACCGCCTGCTGACCGAGATGCAGACGACGCGCACCCGACAGCAACGTACCTTTGCCATTTGCTTCCGCACCCGGCTCGCATAGCGCCGGACGGCCCTCCTGGCAAGGCATGCAGGTACCGCAGCTGGGCACGAACACCAGCACCACACGGTCACCGGCCTTCAGGTTGGTCACGCCATCGCCCACCTTGACGACGGTCGCCGACGCCTCATGGCCGAGTGCCATCGGTACCGGGCGAGGACGCACACCCGTAATGACCGACAGATCGGAATGACACAGTCCGGCGGCGGTCATCTTGACCAGCACCTCGCCCGCGCCGGGATCATCGAGTTCGATTTCTTCGATCTTCAGCGGCTTGCTAGTGGCGAAAGGGGCTTTCAGATCGAGGGTGTGCAGAACGGCAGCGCGGGTCTTCATCAGGCTTCTCCGAATTTATCTCTTGAATCAGATCGTACGACCACCATCGACCGGGAACTCCAGACCGGTTAAAAACTCTGCGGCATCGGTACCGAGAAATACGGCGGCCGCGGCCATATCACGCGGCTCGCAGAAACGTCCAAGCGGAATCGTTGCGACAAACTTCGCACGATTTTCCGGGGTGTCTGGGACGCCCATGAAATCGCCTAACAGGCCGGTCGCACCCATCACCGGGCACAGCGCATTCACCCGGATCTTGTCCGGCGCCAGTTCGACCGCCATTGCTTTGGACAACAGGTTCACTGCGCCTTTCGAGCCGTTGTACCAAGACAAGCCGGGACGCGGACGAATACCGGCAGTCGAACCGACATTGATGATCACCCCACCCTTGCCGCGCGCGCGCATCAGCGGGATCACCGCATGCGCCATGTAGTAGATCGATTTCACATTGACCGCAAACATGCGGTCGAAGGTTTTTTCATCGACCTGTAACATGGGCTGGTTCTTGTGCGTGGTACCGGCGTTGTTGATCACAATATCGGGCGTGCCGAATGCATCAACGCAGGCCTTGACCATCGCATTGACCGAATCGGCGTTCGCGACATCGGTCGCTACCGCTTTGGCATTGGCACCCAGCGCCTTGGCCACGCGCTCGCCCGCATCTGCATTCAGATCAGCAATGATGACCTTTGCGCCTTCGCGCACATAGGCTTCCGCCATTCCCTCGCCAAAGCCGCTGCCGGCGCCAGTGATGATGGCGACTTTCCCCTGAAGCTGTCCCATAGTGTCTCCGATAAGACTGAACGTGTGACTAGAAAAATGATTTAACCGTGATGCAGAACGACCGTTTTGGTCGTGCTGAATTCTTCTAGCGCCATAAATCCTTTTTCGCGACCATGCCCGCTGCGCTTCATACCGCCGAAAGGCAGCTCGACACCGCCACCGGCGCCATAACAGTTGATGAAGACCTGACCGGTCTGAATACGCTTGGCCATACGCGCCTGACGACCGCCATTCTCGGTCCAGACACCCGACACCAAGCCGTACTCGGTGGCGTTCGCCAGTTGTACGGCATCTTCTTCATCCTTGAACGGCATCGCTGCCAGCACGGGGCCAAACACTTCCTTGCACGCCAGACGGTGGTCGCGCGGCACCGCGCCAAACAGCGCTGGCGCAACGAAGTAGCCATCCTTTGAGCAGCCATCGGCAATCGTGGCTTGCGCGAGCAATGGCACGCCGGTCTGGATCGCATCTTCGATAAAGCCATTCACACGGTCGAACTGCTTCTTGTTGACGATAGGGCCACAATCAAAGTCCATCTCCGGAGTACCGACGCGAACTTTCTTGAAAGCCTCGGCAACGCGTGCGACGAATTTCTCGTAAATGCTTTCTTGCACCAGCAGGCGGCTGCCTGCAGAGCAGGTCTGACCGGCGTTCTGTGTAATCGCCTTGACGATGATCGGCAGCGCCTTGTCGAGATCGGCGTCTTCAAACACGATCTGCGGCGATTTGCCGCCCAGCTCCAGCGCGCAAGGTACGGCATTCTTTGCAGTGGCTTCCTGCACCATCGTGCCGACCTCAGGTGAGCCGGTGAAGCTCACATAATTGACATCGGGGTGAGCGGTCAGCGCAGCGCCCGCCTCATAGCCGTAGCCGGTCACCAGATTCAGCGCACCGGCTGGCAATCCGGCTTCCATCAGAATTTCGGCGAGCTTCAGGCCAGACATGCACGCATCTTCAGAAGGCTTGAGCACGCACGCATTTCCGGCAGCCAGTGCTGGCGCCACGGTACGGCCAAACATCTGCGCCGGATAGTTCCATGGAATGATCAGCCCCGCGACACCATGAGGCTCACGAACAATCTGCACGTTGTAACCGTTCAGATAGGGTAGCTGCTCTCCATGGTGCTTGTCTGCCGCACCGCCATAGAACTCGAAATAACGCGCGACCGCAACGACATCTGCCCGTGCGACAGACAGCGGCTTGCCGGTATCGCGAGCTTCGGTTTGCGCGATGATTTCTGAATTCTTGATGATGAGTTCCCCGGCCTTGGTCAATATGCGGCCGCGCTCCGTCGCGGTCAGCTTGCCCCAGGCGCCGTCCATTGCGCGACGTGCGGCCTTGATCGCCAGATCAATATCGGCCGCCGTTCCGCGATCGAGCTTTGCGTACGCCTTCGCGTCACAGGGATTAATGACATCGATAGTCTGTCCGCCGGTGGCTGACATCCATTTGCCGTCGATGAGCAGGGTTGCCATAGTGCTCTCTCCAATCTTTTTTGTTGCTGTTGATGGCTACTCAGAAAAAATTTTGTTTCAATGGACCAGCGCGTCGCCCTCGACCAGCTCGCCACGCTCCAGTGTCAGCGTCGCATCAGGTAGGTCACGCAGCAGGCTGCGATTCGATTCAGTGACTACAATGCACAGCGCTGGATCAAGCTGATGCAGCCTGCGCAGCGATTCTGCGTATTGATTGGCCAGCACCGGAGCGAGTCCCTGAAAAGGCTCATCCAGCAGCACCAGTTTCGTGCCTGCCATCAGCGCGCGCCCCAGTGCCGCCATTTTGCCCTGCCCGCCTGACAAGGCCGCACCGGAACGTGCGAGCATGGGGTCGAGCTGCGGCACGACGTCGAGCACACGCTCAAGGCGGCGCTTGATCTCTGCTTCCGGCAAACCGAGCACCTCGCAAGGCAAGCGAAGGTTTTCTTCGACGGTAAAAGTCGGATACATCGCTCGGTCTTCTGGTGCATAGCCAATACCGAACTCGGTACGACGATGACCGGGTACGGACGTGAGATCCGTGCCGTTGATCGAAATACTCCCTGAAGACAGCGGCAACAATCCCATGATCGCGCGCAGCAGCGTGGTCTTGCCCGCGCCATTACGTCCGACGACAGCCAGCAGCTGCCCGTGTTGGAACTCCGTCTCAATGCCGCGCAATACCGTGATGCCGGCAATGCGCGCGCTGACATTATGTATTTTCAGCATCTCATTCTCCGATCACGTTCTTGCGGATCTCCGGATCGGCGAGCACCTGGGTCGGTTTACCATCAGCGGCGATGCGACCCGCGATCCATGCAGCCACCCGAGTCGAATACTGCGACACGATATCGACATCATGCTCAACGAAGATCGCGCTCACTTTCTGCTGATCCAGTGCTTTCATGATGGTCGCCATCAACCCATGCTTTTCGTCGCTTGAGACACCCGAGGT
>JBEGNF010000026.1:0-26966 GCA_041182625.1 Pseudomonadota bacterium
CACTCACTTTGTAGCGGGGCGTTTGCCTGCTCAGGCAGACATTGCCCGGTTTTCCAATCCAAGGTTGGGGACGCTTTCACCCGCCCGGACATGGTGCTTCGCCAGCCTGAGTCCTTTAGACAGCGCGCCATTTCAGCGCTGCCGGAATGGCAACTCTCGGCAATGTAGTGTCAATCTGAAATGAACTCCGCGTTTGTAAATATTACTTGACAGTACTCAGCGTCAGCATAGAATGACACTACGACCTGTAAAGGCGCGGATTACGCGCGCCGCACCAGGCACCTCAACAAACTGCGGCGAACGCCGCTCATAACAGCGAGACAGGTTTGCGATGAACAGCCTGCACCACGAGACAACCGCGCAGTACCCGTGCCAGAGGAGGTGGGCATGAACGCGCACGCCGTCGTGGTCGAGCAGCCGCTGAAACTCCAGATACGCGAGCTCGCGCTGGTCGAGCCCACCGACAATGATCTGGTGGTCGATATCTGCTGGAGTGGCATCTCAACCGGCACAGAAAAACTGCTCTGGTCGGGGCGCATGCCGACCTTTCCCGGCATGGGTTACCCGCTGGTGCCCGGTTATGAATCGGTCGGGCGTGTCGCGCAGGCCGGGAAGAGCACGAATTACGACAAAGGCGAGCTGGTTTTCGTACCGGGCGCGGCCTGCTTCGGCGAGGTGAAAGGTCTGTTCGGCGGCGCGGCGTCGCGCGTCGTGATTCCCGCGCTGCGCGCCCTACGCGTCTCTGAACAATTGGGCGAGAAAGGCACGCTGCTCGCACTGGCAGCCACCGCGTATCACGCGCACGTTGCCGCCGGTGCCAACAAACCGGAGCTGATCGTTGGCCACGGTGTGCTGGGTCGCATGATTGCGCGTCTGACGGTACTCGCCGGCGGAAAGCCCGTGGTCTGGGAGACCAACCCCGAGCGTCGCGCCGGTGCGATGGGTTATGAGGTCATCGATCCAAAAGATGATTCGCGCGCCAATTACCGCTGCATCTGTGATGTCAGTGGCGATCCTTCCATTCTCGATTCACTGATCGCGCGTGGCGCAGCCAACTGCGACATCGTGCTCGCTGGTTTTTATGATCAGTCGATGTGCTTCTCTTTCGCGCCCGCTTTCCTGCGTGAGGCGCGCATTCGCGTGGCGGCGCAGTGGAAGCCTGCTGAGCTGACCGCCGTGCGCGATCTCGCCGAGAACGGTCAGTTGTCACTCGACGGACTAATCACACACCGCAGCAATCCGCAAAACGCCGAGGCAGCGTACCGCACGGCGTTTGAAGACCCCACTTGTTTGAAGATGATCCTCGACTGGAGAAACGCACAATGAGCAAGCCCACCGAGCACCAGGCAGCGCCCGTGCATTTCATGCAGAAAGAGCGCTTGCGCGCCGAAGCAGCGATTGAGCCAGAGGCGCCTGCCACCGGCGCAGTCACGAAAGAGACGCAGATCATCGCGATCTATGGCAAGGGCGGCATCGGCAAGAGCTTTACGCTCGCCAACCTCTCTTACATGATGGCGCAGCAAGGCAAGAAGGTCTTGCTGATTGGCTGTGATCCGAAGAGTGACACCACCTCGCTGCTGTTCGGCGGCAAGGCTTGCCCGACCATCATCGAGACCTCATCCAAGAAAAAACTCGCTGGTGATCCGGTAACGATCAGCGATGTCTGCTTCAAGCGTGATGGCGTCTATGCGATGGAGCTGGGCGGGCCGGAAGTCGGTCGCGGCTGCGGTGGACGCGGGATCATTCACGGCTTCGAGCTGCTGGAAAAACTCGGCTTCCATGACTGGGGCTTTGATTATGTGTTGCTCGACTTTTTGGGCGACGTGGTGTGCGGCGGTTTTGGTCTGCCGATCGCGCGCGACATGTGCCAGAAAGTGATCGTCGTCGGCAGTAATGACTTGCAGTCGCTGTATGTGGCGAACAATGTCTGTTCGGCGGTGGAGTACTTCCGCAAGCTGGGCGGCAATGTCGGCGTGGCCGGCATGGTGATCAACAAAGATGATGGAACCGGTGAAGCACAGGCCTTTGCGCAGAACGCAGGCATTCCGGTGCTCGCGGCCATTCCCGCGAATGAAGACATCCGCCGCAAGAGCGCCAGCTACGAAATCATCGGTCGTCCGGACAGTCAATGGGGTGAGTTGTTCTCAACGCTCGCGGCGAACGTGGCTGATGCACCGCCAGTGCGTCCGAAGCCAATGTCACAGGAGGCGTTGCTCGGGCTGTTCTCGGCCGACACCGTGGGCCGAAATGTGGTGCTGGAGCCAGCCACTATCGCCGACATGATGGGCCGCGACGAAGTCGTGAAGCCTTCCCTCGAAGTGATCTACGACGAGGCCTGAACACCATGACCCATCCTGTGATCCCGATCGTTGCCAACCCGGATGCCCTGAAGGTAGATGGTGTGGGCTGCCACTCGGGCAAGGATCAGATGCAAGCCGCTGCGCGTGCCGCCGGCAAGAGCGACACGCTGGATCAATACGCACAGGATTATCCGAAGGGCCCGCACGATCAGCCTCAGAGCATGTGCCCGGCCTTTGGTTCGTTGCGCGTCGGCTTGCGCATGAAGCGCACCGCGACTATTTTGTCGGGCTCAGCCTGCTGCGTGTACGGGCTGACCTTTACCTCGCATTTTTACGGAGCACGCCGCAGCGTCGGTTATGTACCGTTCAATTCCGAATCGCTGGTGACGGGCAAGCTGTTCGAAGATATTCGTGATTCCGTCCATGCGTATGCGGATCCCGAGCGCTATGACGCCGTCGTGATCATCAATCTCTGCGTGCCGACTGCGTCGGGCGTACCGCTGCAGATCCTGCCGAAAGAGATCAATGGTGTGCGCGTGATCGGCATCGATGTGCCGGGTTTTGGCGTACCCACGCACGCCGAAGCGAAAGACGTGCTGGCGGCGGCCATGCTGCGCTACGCACGAAATGAAGTGCAGGCCGGACCGGTTGCTGCCCCGGCCAATCGGGTCACCGACAAACCGACCGTCACCTTGCTGGGTGAGATGTTCCCCGCCGATCCGATGATCATCGGTGGCATGTTGCAGATGCTCGATCTTGCCGCCGGCCCGGTCGTGCCCACGCGCGAATGGCGCGAGCTGTACTCCGCGCTCGACTGCGCAGCAGTCGCTGCAATTCATCCTTTTTACACCGCGAGCCTGCGCGAATTCGACGCCGCTGGGCGTGTCGCTGTGGGTTCTGCGCCGGTGGGTCACGATGGCACCGAAGCCTGGCTGCAGGCCATCGGCAACGCGTGCAACGTCGAGCAGGCAAAGATCGACGCCGCCAAGAATAAGCTACTGCCCGCGATCAAAGGCGCGCTCGCCGCGATGCCAATCAAAGGTCGCATCACACTTTCGGGCTATGAAGGCTCAGAGCTGCTGGTTGCGCGGCTGCTGGTCGAGAGCGGTGCAGATCTGCGCTATGTCGGTAGCGCCTGCCCACAAACGGCGATGAGCGAAGCCGACCGCGAATGGCTGCAGGCGCATGGCGTCCAGGTGCAGTATCGCGCGTCGCTGGAGCAGGATATTGCGGCGGTCAATGAATTCAAGCCTGATCTCGCAATCGGCACCACGCCGGTCGTGCAAGCCGCCAAAGAGCTGTCGATACCGTCGCTGTATTTCACCAACCTGATCTCTGCGCGTCCGCTCATGGGCCCGGCAGGTGCCGGTTCACTGGCGACCGTGATCAATGCGGCGATCAACAACAAGCCGCGCATGGACCAGATGAAGGATTTCTTCGGTAACACCGGTGCGGGTGATCGCGCAGGTGTCTGGGAAGGCGTGCCGGTACCGCATCCTGAATTCCGCGCCGAGGTGCGCCGGAAGCTGGAGAAAGCAGCGAAGAAGCGCAAAGCGGAGGAGATGATATGAACATCATCGACCACGATCGCGCGGGTGGCTACTGGGGTGCGGTGTACGTATTCACCGCGATCAAGGGGCTGCAAGTCATCATCGATGGCCCGGTCGGTTGCGAGAACCTGCCCGTGACCTCGGTGCTGCATTACACCGATGCGCTACCGCCGCATGAATTACCTATTGTCGTTACCGGGCTCGCAGAAGAACAGCTCGGTCGCGAAGGCACCGAAGGCGCGATGAAGCGCGCGCACGGCGTGCTCGATCCCGATCTTCCCGCCGTCGTGGTCACCGGTTCTATCGCCGAAATGATCGGCGGTGGTGTGACACCTGAAGGCACCGGCATCCTGCGCTTTTTGCCACGCACGATCGACGAAGATCAGTGGCAGTGCGCGAACCGCGCGATGCTGTGGCTGTGGAATGAATACGGCATGCGTCACGTGCCCGCGCGCAAGCCATTTGCCGAGCGCGCGCCCGGCGAAAAGCCGCGCGTCAATATCATTGGTCCCAGCTACGGCACCTTCAACATGCCCAGCGATCTGGCCGAGATCCGTCGTCTGGTTGAAGGCATCGGTGCGGAAGTGAACATGGTTTTCCCGCTCGGTAGCCATCTGGCCGATGTGTCGCGACTGGTCGAAGCCGATGTGAACATCTGCATGTACCGCGAGTTTGGCCGCATGTTGTGCGAGGCGCTGGATCGTCCGTATCTGCAGGCGCCGATCGGGCTCCACAGCACCACTAAATTCCTCCGCACACTGGGCGAATTGCTGCACCTTGATCCCGAGCCTTTCATCGAGCGCGAGAAACACACCACGATCAAGCCGGTCTGGGATCTGTGGCGCTCGGTCACGCAAGATTTCTTTGGGACCGCGAGCTTTGCCGTCGTGGCGAATGAAACGTATACCCGTGGCCTGCGCAAATTTCTGGAAGAAGAAATGGGCTTGCCCTGCAATTTTGCAGTCGCTCGCAAGCCGGGTGAAAAGACCGACAGTGAAACGATACGCCAGCTGGTGCGCGACAAGCCGCCGCTGGTCATGTACGGCAGCTACAACGAGCGCATGTATCTCGCCGAAGGCGGCGCTGCGTCGCCGATGAAATCGTCGTTCATTCCAGCATCGTTCCCGGGCGCGATCATCCGACGCCATACGGGCACGCCGTTCATGGGCTATGCAGGCGCGACCTATCTGATTCAGGAATTTTGCAACTGCCTGTTCGATGCGCTGTTCAACATCCTGCCGTTGGGTACCGAGATGGATCGTGTCGATCCGACGCCGGCGCGCGCGCAGATCGCCTGGGATGACGAGGCGCATGCGCTGCTGAATGAATTCATCGCCGCCGAGCCGGTGCTGGTACAGATCTCTGCAGCGAAGCAATTGCGTGACCGCGCCGAGCGCGATGCGCGCCGCGCGGGCGAAGTCAGTGTATCGGTGGCGCGCGTCGCACGCGCGCACGATGCGATGCGCGCTGGTGTATTGGAAGAAGCTGCATGAAAAGAATGTCGTGGCAGTTCGCTGCGGATGCCCGGGGTTGCGGGGCTTGGCGCACCACTGGCTGCAAGGCCAATTTGAAGGAGCGTTCTCATGGCTGAAAGGAAGAGCATTTCCGGCCTGACCGATGACGAGGCTCAGGAATTCCATGCGTACTACATGCAGGGAATGGTGGGTTTCACGGCTGTGGCCGTGATCGCACACATCCTCGTATGGGCATGGCGTCCCTGGATCACCTGATCTAGGTCAGTCGCTAACGAAAGGAGTATCACCATGGCACACACACATCTGCATCAGGACAGACCGATGAAGGAAATGGGCATCGCCTTCCGGATGGTCTTCGCGCTCGGCTTTGCCATCGTTTTCGTCATAGCACTGGTCAGTTCGCTGACTGGCATGCCGTGGCGCAGCTGGCTGCCCGGTGCTGAAAGCTGCAAGTCGCTGTTCGGCGGTGTGCAGGCTGCGGTCTACTCGTTCATGTCACACACACTTTAGGGAGTAGGAACCATGTGGAGAATATGGCGCCTTTACGATCCTTTGCGAGCCATGGTGGTTCAGGGGATCTTTTTGTTCGGACTCGCAGCGATGATTCATCTCATCCTGCTGTCGACGAACAAATTCAACTGGCTGGACGGCGCGAAACCTGCCGCCACAGCACAGAACGCACCGATGCCGAAAGCATCGTCGTAAATCCGCCTTCATGGTGGTGGGCGGGCGCAGGCAGACGAGTGCTGGCTGTACCTGCCCTCAACAGAATTTACAGGGGATGACGATGAGCGTCCCCGGCTGGAGGGCTCGATCATGGGCATGTTGACGTTTGAAAAAAAATACCGCGTGCGCGGAGGCACCTTGGTGGGAGGTGACCTGTTTGATTTCTGGATTGGCCCGTTCTACGTGGGCTTCTTCGGAGTCACGACGGTGTTCTTTGCCTTCCTCGGCACTGCGCTGATTCTTTGGGGTGCCTCGCAAGGTCCGACCTGGAATGTCTGGCAGATCAACATCGCGCCGCCAGACCTCTCCTACGGGCTGCGTATGGCGCCGCTGTTGCAGGGTGGCCTGTGGCAGCTGATCACCGTGTGCGCCATTGGTGCCTTTGGGTCATGGGCGCTGCGCGAGGTCGAGATCTGCCGCAAGCTCGGCATGGGCTATCACGTACCGTTCGCGTTCTCGATCGCGATCCTTGCCTACGTCACGCTGAACGTGATTCGCCCCATCCTGATGGGTGCGTGGGGTCATGGCTTCCCTTACGGGATCTTCGCTCACCTCGACTGGGTGTCGAACGTCGGCTATCAGTATCTGCACTTCCACTACAACCCGGCGCACATGCTGGCGATTACCTTCTTCTTCACCACCACGCTGGCGCTGTCCATGCATGGCGGTCTGGTGCTCTCCGCGACTAACCCGCCCAAGGGCGAGGTCGTCAAGACGCCGGATCATGAAGACACGTATTTCCGCGACCTGATCGGTTACTCGGTCGGCACGCTAGGCATCCATCGTCTGGGACTGTTCCTTGCGCTGGCCGCGGTGCTGTTCTCCGCGCTGTGCATCGTGATCTCCGGACCGTTCTGGAGCCGCGGCTGGCCCGAGTGGTGGAGCTGGTGGCTCAACATGCCGATCTGGCACTAACCGAGGCAGGAGACAGCAATGGCTGAATATCAGAATCTCTTTACTGCCGTGCAGGTGACCGGCCCGCTGCATCACGGTGTCGAGCAGAAAAATGCGCTCAGTCCGCGCACCGGCGAGCCCTGGCTCTGGCATCTCGCAGGTCGGCTGGGCAATGCGCAAATCGGACCGATTTATCTCGGCGGCCTGGGCATCATGTCCATCATGTTCGGCACGTTCGCGTTCGTGATCATTGGGTTCAACATGCTGGCCTCGGTCGGCTGGGATCCGGTGCAGTTCGTACGGCAGTTGTTCTGGCTGTCGCTGGATCCGCCTGCGCCCGGCCATGGTCTGGGTCTCGCGCCGTTGAACCAGGGCGGCTGGTGGCAGATCGCCGGCATGTGCCTGACGGTATCCATCCTGCTCTGGTGGGCGAATGTGTATCGCCGTGCTCGCGCGCTCGGCATGGGCACGCATGTCGCATGGGCATTCGCTGCCGCGATCTGGCTGTTCCTCGTGCTCGGCCTGTTCCGTCCGGTGTTAATGGGCACGTGGGGCGAGGCGGTGCCTTTCGGGATATTCCCCCATCTCGACTGGACTGCCGCGTTCTCACTGCGTTACGGCAATCTGTTCTACAACCCCTTCCATGCGCTGTCGATCGCGTTCTTGTACGGCTCGGCGCTGCTGTTTGCGATGCATGGGGCCACGATTCTCGCGGTGGGTCGCTACGGTGGTGAGCGCGAGATCGAGCAGATCATCGATCGCGGTACCGCCACCGAGCGCGCTGCGCTGTTCTGGCGCTGGACCATGGGCTTCAACGCCACGATGGAATCGATTCACCGCTGGGCCTGGTGGTTTGCTGTGCTGTGCCCGCTGACCGGTGGCATCGGCATCCTGCTGACCGGCACGGTGGTCGACAACTGGTATCTGTGGGCCGTCAAGCATGGCGTTGCCCCGCCTTATCCGCAAGTGTGGGGCCCGATCGTGGATCCCGCCACCCTGCAGGGAGCCAAGCCATGATCAACCGAAGCCTGAAACTCGCCTCCGCGCTTGCGCTGGGGCTCGTGATGCTCGCCGGCTGCAAAGAGCCGCCGGTCGAGCGCATACCGATGGACAGCGTGCAGCACGGCTATCGCGGCACGGGCATGGTGCAGGTGTACAACCCGCGCATCGTCGAGAAGCAGGATGCGCTGAACACCGCGCCACCTGCATTGCCCCCTGTTCCCGATGGCGGACCGACCGCGAAGCAGTCATATCAGAACGTGCAGGTACTCGGAGATCTCTCCGCGGGGCAGTTCATTCGCCTGATGACGGCCATGACCACCTGGGTCGCGCCAAAAGAAGGTTGCGCGTACTGCCACAACTTGCAGAACCTGGCCGAGGACTCGAAATACACCAAGGTCGTCGCGCGCAAGATGATCGAGATGACCCGTCACATCAACAGTAACTGGCAGCAGCATGTCAACAACACGGGCGTCACCTGTTACACCTGCCATCGCGGTAATCCGGTGCCCACGCAAGTGTGGTTCACGCCGCCGCCGCAACACAAGGGCGCAGACTTCATCGGCGATAACGCGGGTCAGAACACGCCTGGGCAGTATGTGAACCTGTCGTCGCTGCCGACCGATCCGCTGACGCCCTTCCTGCTGGAAGACAAGCCCATCCGCGTGAACGGTCCGACGCCTCTGCCCTCGGGCAATCGTCAATCGATCAAGCAGGCTGAGTGGACCTATGGACTGATGACGCACATGTCGAATTCGCTCGGCGTCAACTGTACGTATTGCCACAACTCGCGCTCCTTCCAGAGCTGGAACGAAAGCCCGCCTCAACGCATCACAGCCTGGCACGGCATACGGATGGCTCGCGATGTGAACAAGGAGTACATGGTGCCGCTGACCGACACTTTCCCGGTGGAGCGCAAGGGCGTGGGCGGCGACGTGGCCAAGGTCAATTGTGCGACCTGCCACCAGGGCGCGTACAAGCCGCTGTATGGCTTCCCGATGATCAAAGACCATCCAGAGCTCGTTGCGCCGAAACAGGTAGCGGCGAAGTGAGTAGACCTTGAGTTGTTGCAGACGCCTGAAGTGTGAAGTGACCACGTAGCATCGGATCCCGGCATGTGCCGGGATCCTTTTCTCCAGAGTCTTCAGAGCCCCCATTCGTATCACCCGCAACTTTTTTGCGGAGTCACCATGACCGCAGGTCGCGCCATCAGCAAGACCCCCGCAGAGGGCATGCCGCCTGATGGACTCGCACAGAGCGAGCAGACACGCAGCCGCGTCATTCATACCGTGGACGGCACGGTAGTTCTCATTCTCTCGCGACTTCACGCGATGTACTGGCCCTGGGGCTGGCATCGCACAGCGTTCGGCAGCTGGCTGCCGCAGCGCACGCCAGGATTGAAATTTATCAAATCATTGGGAAGCGGCATCGGTGGTGGTTTCGGGCTCATGCCCAGCCCGTCACATCAGGCGATGTTTTGCGTGTTTGATTCCGAGCACTCGGCCAGCGATTTCATCGCTCACTCGGCACTGATTGACCGCTACCGCCAGCGCAGCGAAGAACTGTTCATTGCCACCTTGCGCGCCGCCAGTGTGCGTGGCTCATGGGATGGGATGACGCTTGCACCGACCGCGTCCCTGCCGGCAGAGGCTCCCGTGGCGACACTCACGCGTGCGTCGATCCGCGCCTCTGCCGCCGCCGCATTCTGGCGCCACGCGCCCGCCGCGCAGCGCGATCTAGGCTCAGCGGAAGGCTGCGAGCTGGCGACAGGCATGGGCGAAGCACCGCTGTTGCGACAAGCGACCTTCAGTCTCTGGCAAAACACCGCAGCGATGGATGCGTATGCTCGAACCGGTGCGCATCTCGACGCCATACGTGCGGCATGGAAGCACCAGTTCTTTTCTGAATCCATGTTCGTTCGCTTTGTGCCGCTGCGTTTGCAGGGGCAGTGGAAGGGGCGGGTGTATGACTAGCGCCAGCACCACCCCTCGTACCGGCCGCGACCATCACGTAGTCGTGATTGGTGCCGGCATCGGCGGGTTGGTGGCGGCGCTGCAACTCGCACAACGCGATCTGCACGTCACGCTTGTCGAAGCCATGGATGCACCGGGTGGCAAGATGCGCCAGCCTCTCGTCGATGGCGCACCGATCGACAGCGGACCGACCGTGTTCACGATGCGCTGGATCTTCGAGCAGATTTATGAGAGCGCGGGTCGCAAGCTGGATGAAGAGCTCACGCTGACGTCGTTGCCCGTGCTGGCGCGCCACGCATGGAATGCGCGCGAGCGCATGGATCTGTTTGCCGATCCGAATGCGTCGCGCGAGGCGATCGCCCGCTTTGCCGGACCTTCGGAAGCAGCGCGTTTCATGCAGTTTTGTCGGCAGGCGCGTGAGGTGTACGACACGCTGGAAGGCCCGTTCATCCGTTCGCAGTCACCCACGCTGGTGAGCATGGCGGGTGATCTGGGTATGAAAGGCCTTGCCGTACTGGCGTCACTGGGCCCGATGAGCAATCTCTGGGATTCCCTCGGCCAGCATTTTCATGACAGCCGTTTGCGGCAGCTGTTCGCCCGCTACGCCACCTACTGCGGCTCATCGCCGTGGCAATCGCCAGCAACGCTGATGCTGGTCACGCAAGTCGAGCTGGACGGTGTGTGGTCGGTGCAGGGTGGCATGCACGCGCTCGCACAATCACTGGCGAATCTTGCTCAGCAGCGCGGTGTGGAGATTCGTTATCGCTCGCCCTGCAGCGAGATCGAGAGGGAAGGCGACAGCGTGTCCGGCGTCAGGTTAGCCAACGGCGAACGAATCGCTGCGGACAGCGTGGTTTTCAATGGCGATGTGTCCGCGCTGTCCCAGAACCTGCTTGGACCGAAAGTACGTCGCGCTGCGTCTGCACTGTCACCCGGAAAGCGTTCGCTCTCGGCAGTTACCTGGAGCATCAACGCCGAGACATCCGGCTTTCCGCTGGAGCGTCACAACGTATTTTTTCAATCGGATTACCGAAGCGAATTTACCGACATTTTTTCCCGCGCCCGTTTGCCCCAGACACCGACCGTCTATGTCTGCGCGCAAGACCGTGGCATCAATGATGCCGCGCCCGACAGGGATCGTTTACTCGTGCTGGTGAATGCTCCCGCAGAGGGCAGCCACACACTTACCGAATCGGAGATCGACGCATGCGAGAGCCATTCCTTTTCCCATCTGGCCCGCTGCGGTCTGACTATCAATCGCACGCCGCAGAACTGCTTGCGAACCACCCCGAGCGATTTTCATCAGATGTTTCCGGGCAGTGGAGGAGCGCTGTACGGGATGGCGACGCACGGCTGGATGTCGGCGTTTGCGAGATCGGGAGCGAAGAGCCGGATACCGGGACTGTATCTGGCGGGCGGCAGCGTGCATCCGGGGCCGGGCGTCCCGATGGCAGCGATGTCCGGCCAGCTGGCGGCCGCGACGCTGATGGCGCACCTCGATTCGACCAGCCGGTCCCGTCGGGTGGTTATCTCTGGTGGTATGTCGATGCGCTCAGCGATGACGGCCAGCATGGACTGACCATCATTGCCTTTGTCGGTAGCGTTTTCTCACCCTACTACCGCAGCGCACTGAAGCGCAGTGCCGCCGACCCGGAGAACCATTGCGCATTGAATGTTGCGCTCTACGGACGCCATCGCCGCTGGACCATGACCGAGCGCGGCCAGCACAGCATGCAGCGCGACGCGCGCCAATTCACGATAGGCCCGAGCAGTCTGCAATGGCATGGCGACCATCTGGAGATCGATATCTGCGAAGTCGGCATGCCCTTGCCTTTGCCGGTACGGGGCAAGGTTAGGGTCTATCCCTCATCGCTCTCTACCTTCAGCGTGGCGCTCGACGATGGTGCTCGCCATCGCTGGGGTCCGCTGGCCGCTTGTGCACGCGTTGAAGTCGAGATGCGCAATCCATCCATGCGCTGGAGCGGGCATGCCTATCTGGATTCCAATGAAGGCGATGAACCTATCAGCGAGCCTTTTCGAGAATGGGACTGGTCGCGTGCCTTGTTGTCTGACGGCTCGGCAGCGGTAATTTACGATGTGCAGCAAAAGCAGGGCGAAGATCGTCTTCTGGGTTTACGGTTCACACCGGATGGGCGCATCGAAGAATTTTCCCCACCACCGCGACAAGCGCTAGAGCTGACCGGCTGGCGCATCCCTCGGCGTATGCGTAGCGAGGGCAACGCGCCGGTACGCGTGATCGATATGCTGGAAGACACGCCTTTCTACGAACGATCCGTGCTCAAGAGCCGCTTGTTTGGCGAGGATGTCATCAGCGTGCATGAAACATTGAATGTGCCGAGGCTGGTGTCGCCTGTCGTGCAGCGCATGCTTCCGTTTAGGATGCCGCGCTGGGCGTGATACCTCAGGCTGGCTGCTACAACCGCACACTGGATTAGGGTGTTGTGTACCTGACTCTGACCGTCTGCACAGAATAATACTAGTGCATCAGCACAGTTGTATGTTCTTTCTCCCACTTCTACAGTAGTGCTCAGACAAACGGTATTTACCTGTTGGTTCTGAAGCACTTCCTCTTCATCGGCACCTGTTGAAAATATCCTTTTTGCAGATGTGTACTATGAATTGATTGAATTTATTGCTCGAAAGTTTGTCGAGCGACACCTATCTGAAGGAAAACCATGGATATCCCTTCAATCAATATTGAAGTACGAGAGAGTATCGTTGACGGCGTATTGTCAAACAACGAGATTATTGTTGTGAGATGCAGTATTTCAGAGCCGACGTCAGATTTAGATCTCTCAGACTTTGTAATCCCTGAGGGATGTTCTATACGTAATTCTAGTTATTTGTTTGGAACTTGGAGTGATGGTTCTAGATATTTGCAGGGAATTATTTTTAATCTCAACGTCAGTGCTGACATAGCTTCAACAGATAACGTCATAGCGCTGAAAGGTAACAGCTACATTTTTAAAAGTGGTTCACCAGGTTTTGACGTGTCAAGTACAACATTTGACATCGATACAATTTATCCAACATGCGAAATTACATTGGAAGCTGATACCTCAAAACCATTAATTTCCACAGATGGTGTGAAACTTACTTTTCTGTTTTCTGAGCCGGTAGCCGGATTTACTCAGAGCGACATATTGCTAAGCCCAGATGCCGGGACCATTAGTGCGTTTCAAAAGGTATCTGACACTCAATACACCGCAATATTCACTCCGAAAGACAATACACAATTGTCTTCCTGCATTATTGAAATAGCTAGCAACTCCTATTTCGATCTATTTGTAAATGAAGGTAGATCTGCAGAATCTGTATCCTTCTCAATCGATACTCCAGATACGACGCCTCCTGTGCCAACTTTGGTGCTGTCGTCTGCAATATCTCTCGCAGACGGCATTGATATCACTATCAGTTTTAACGAGGATGTTACTGGGTTCGATAAAAATGACATTCAATTGCCCCCTTCTGATGGATCCCTGATTCAGATTTCACCTGCAGGCAATGGAAAAATTTTTACTTTCCATTACTCCCCCGGAGCAAATTGGCTCGACAGTGGCGGCTCTACCCAAATAGGGGTTATCGCAGGTGGGTACGCCGACCTCGCTGGTAATGCGGGGTTAGCCAGTGACATCAAGCCACTCGTGGTCGATATCAAGCCTCCATTGCTGGACATCTCGTTAAGCGATCAAGATCTGATAAGCAATGAAACTTGCAGAATCGATTTTACTTTTAATGAGTCGGTCAAATTTTTTACCATCAATAATCTCAGTGTCGATCCTCTTTTGGGTACGTTAGATCAGTTTCAGCCCGGAGACTCGGCCGGTCGAATTTACTCAGTCATCTTCACGCCTCGATCAGGGGTGGAGCAATCGGCTGTCAAGATTCTGGTCGATGGCGGCTATACAGATATCGCCGGCAACTCAGGGATACACACAGAATCGCCGTTATTCAGTATCGACACTCTCGCGCCGGTGGCGTCTATTGCCTTGGCAGACGGAGCTGATGCTCAATTGATTTCGGGTGAGTCACTCAAGCTGTTGATCACTTTTACGGAAGTCATCAAACATTTTGATTTGGGTGATCTTAGCCTCAATCAGGCAGCAGGGGTGCTGGATAACTTCCAGCAGGAAGATACAGAGGGCAAGGTTTACTCGGTGGTCTTCACTCCGCAATCCGGCATTGAAAATTCTGGCGTGACGATGCTGTTGAGTGACGAGTATACGGATATGGCTGGGAATCCTGGGCTGGGTGCCGTATCTTCGGCTTTATCCATCGATACGCTCGCGCCTGGTGCCAGCATTACGGTGGGTGATACGCATCTGACCCGGGGTGAATCCACATTGCTGACATTTACATTTACCGAGACGGTATCGAATTTTTCAGTAAATGATGTGCTTCTGGAAGGGGCAATCGCTGGCCTTACTCAGTTTACCGAGGTCGAGGCAGGTAAAAAATTCACTGCGCTGTATACCCCACCCTCAGAAACGATTGATACGAATAATATTTTTTCGATCGCTGCAGGGAGTTATACCGACCTGGCTGGCAATTCGGGTCAGGCCGCTCAGTCGGAGAATGTGTCTATCGACACCGTAGGAAAAATACTGTTTGGAACGACGAGCAGCGATGCCATTGTCGGCACGGCGGGTGCGGACCGGATCAGTGGCCTTCCGCAGTCTGGGTCCGGAGCTGGCAAGGATAGCTCTGATCTGTTGATGGGCCTGGGGGGTGCCGATGTGTTCGTGCTCGGTAATCAAAACACCTACTTCTATAACGATGGCAATAACAGCACCGCGGGCACCAAGGATTTTGCGGCGATCGGGGATTTCAGTGTCGCCGCGGGAGACAAGATCGAGGTCAAGGCCGGGACCTACTTTTTTTCAGCGCTGACCGTCGGCAAGCTGTCAGGTACGGGTCTGTATCTCGATACGAACAACAGCGGTGCGTGGGATGCAAAAGACGAGCTGATCGGATTTTTGGTAGGTGTGAATCCGGGCTCTGTGTCAGCTGCACATGACTTGATGCTGGTATGAAGATACGTCACGTGCTTGTCAGCGTGCTTAGGGCGGACAAGGACTCAATGCGGCTCATCCCGAGGCTGTTTCGACAGAGGGTGGCGCGTGTTTGGCCATCATCACCCGCGCATAGTACGAGTACATAGCACATTTAACAGATCATTGAGTGGGATTCTGAGAGAACCGGTGGATCGGCAGAGCTACGTATCCACAGTCTTGTTCAGATAACGAAACAAGCGCTTTGCTGGCTTTCCGGAACCCTGCTGATGATACCTTCCAATCCACCGTCAACAAGCACCAATAACCTGCCGGTTGAACCACTGGCGGTGCCCCAACCGACCTCCTCTGTTTCGGGAGGAAGTCCAGAACTGCCGCCAGTAAAAGGCAGTTTGCCGTATTCAAAGCAGGATTATGAACAACTCCCTCAGCACGAAAAAACCCCCGAGCTGGATTTTCTGATTCTCGGAAAAATCCCAGGCGGCAAACAAAATCCTGCTGATCCGCCTTTGCCTGTTAATAGAGATTTTGAGCAAACGGTGATGTACTGTCTGATCGGAGGTGAGACAGAGGCGCTGAATTTTCTGTGGCGTGAATCTGGTAGAGACCCTGCAAAAACGACGGTTGATCTGACTCAAATGAGTATGGACAGGGATACTGTCGCTGCGCTCGTCAAACATTGCGGCGATCAACCCCACTTGAAGGTGGATCTTCGGTGGTTTGGGCAAAATGTGGGTGTGATGGATGATGTCTCGCGCCTCGTAGCAGAGGGGAAAGTCAACCGCCTTTTGTTATGTGATCCTTCGGCCGATGGGCTGGAACAATTCGCGTCCGTAGCAGGAAAAATCGGTAACGAACTGTGCATATACCACACGCCGTTCTCGCACAATACTCCCATCAGCGTGCGATGCGAACAAGCATTCGCGGAAGCTTTTCGACAGAGCGAGACGCTAAGAACTATAAGCTTGGTTCAATGTATTTTCGGTGAGTCGCAGGGAAAATACTTCATTGAGGGAATACGTCAAAGTAAGTCAATTACTGAACTTGAGATGATCAACACACCGTTGCCGACGACACCGGACAGCGGCTACGGAGCTCTCCTTGATGGTAATCCGACCTTGCGAAAGCTGATGGTTGTGCAGTCGGGGTTCCAACCTTTGCCTGATATCGATGCCATCGTCAGCGGGCTAATGAATAATCATGCGCTGCAGGTATTGAATGTTCAGGTATCTGGGTACACACAAGAAAATCCTCAAAAATTATGCACCCTCTTGGAGAAGAATCGTACGCTGACTAGGCTGTGTTTTCCTGTTGGCTTGAGCTCGGACGAAGCCTATCAAGCAGTGACGGCCTCATTGTCAAAAAATACGTCGCTGACGACGTTCATCGTCATTGACGCCCCATCTTCGGCCGTTGATTTCGAGACGGTGGTTAACGATCTAATGTCGCGCAACCGCGCTTTGGCGAATGATCCGAGCTATCTTCAGAAAGCGGGGCGGGGCTTTGATCCTAGCGGGAATTCAGGCATGGGAGATCCCGCGGCATTGATAGCACAACACGCATTCACGCTGTCCTCTAGCCGTCGTGAATTTGAAACGATCATGGCAGAGGCTGAGCTATCCCTCAGGGAGCAAGAGAGGCGGGCAAGGGAGATGAATGCGCAGCCATCAGTCACCACAACGCTGACCACGGATGCGGCGGCTACCAACACTACCACCACCACGACAACTACTACAACGACTACCACGACGCCAGCGTCTCCAGGATCGTCTTCGTCCTGATTACAACGGCGGCAGCTTGTCAGGCGTGTGTCTGTATCTCGACACACACAACCGTGGTGTGTGTTTTACTATCGTCACCCTCTTGCAGCATAAGGACAGAGTGAAAACGGCAGGTAATTCAGTGGACTTTTCAAATTGCCTGCCGACCCGTGGGCTTACGTTTCGATGGCTTTGTGTAGACCGCGCCTCGAGCGCTTTGTTGACTTGGTAGGGATGTGCTGATGATACCTTCCAATCCGCCCACAACAACAAGCAGCGCGCCGGTCGAGCCATCATCTGCGCCTGAAGTGATCTCCGCCGCTACGGCGAGAAGTTCGGAACTGCCGCCAGTGAAAGGCAGTTTGCCTTACACAAAGCAGGACTATGAACAACTCCCTCCGTACGAAAAAACTCCCGCGCTGGATTTTCTGATCCTCGGAAAAATCCCGGGGGGTAAGTATCAACCTGCAGACTCCTACCCTCAATGGGATCAGGAATTTAACAGCACAGTGCTTTATTGTTTACACCGAGGAGAAACGGCAGCCCTAGACTTTCTGTGGCGCGAATCAGGCAGAGACCCTGCCAAAACCTTGCTCGATTTGACGAGAATGAGTATGGATAATGAGACGGTGGCAACGCTTGTCCAGCATGGTTCGAATCACCGCAGTTTGAAATTAGATCTCTCTTTACGCGGACAACACGCCGACGTGATGAGTGAGGTCTCACGGTTGATAGCAGAGGGGCACGTCAACTCACTTTTACTGGATACGCTGTCCGCTGATCAACTCGAAGCGATGGCGCCAATCTTGGGGAAGGTTGGGGCTCAACTCTTTATCTACAACAGCCCCATCAGTGATCGGTGCGAACAGGATTTCGCTGAATCGCTGGGAAAGAGTAGCCATCTTGCCGCTCTGACCCTGGGTCACTGCGGCTTCGGCGATTCCCAAGGAAAGCATTTTGTCGAAGGCCTGCGTAAAAATCGTTCAGTCATCATGCTTCAGATGAGCGGGACACCTTTGCTGACAACGCCAGAGAGTGGCTACCGTACGCTGCTCACCGACAATCCGACATTACAGACGCTGACAGTCATCAAAGGCTTGCTTGATCCACAGCCGGATATCGATGCGATCATCAGCGGGTTGATGAACAATCATGCGCTGCGCGAGTTGCGCGTTCGGGCATCGGGCTACGTACAAGACAACCCTGAAAAATTGTGCCGCCTGTTAGAAACGAACCACACGTTGAAGGAATTGGTGCTGACTACCGGCTTGCAGTCGGATGAAGCTTTCAAGGCCGTGACAGTGTCTTTGGCAAAAAACACATCGCTGATCACGTTTGCCGTTAAAGATGCGGGGGCTTTGAGTGACGACTTGCTGGATACGATAGAGGACCTGATGGCCCGTAACGAGGCCCTGGCGAATGATCCGAGCTATCTACAGAAAGCGGGAAGGGCCTTCGATCCCAGTGGGACTTCAGGACTTGGAGATCCTGCGGCGCTTATCGCGCAACACGCATTCGCTCTATCCCCTACCCGTAGTGAATTTGAAGCGGTCATGACTGAGGTCGAGCTATCCCTCAGGGAGCAAGAGAGGCTAGTCATCGGGGCCGGTACTCAGCCGGCGGTGACCACAACGACGACTACGGATGCCGCGGCCATCACAACGGCTACAGCGACCACCACCGCAACCACCACAACGACCCCACCTTCTGGGTCGTCTTCTGACTGATTAGATTTGCCTGCCCGGCGTCGACAAGCGCTCGAACAGATCGATCACCCATTCGCAGCGCTCATCGAAATTCCGTGCCTCGCCATTACCCGGAGCCCGACGCGGTCGCTGTTGGCAGGCATTGACCAGAAACGCAATCGCGGGCAAAGCCTCGGAGGTATCGCAACGCTGTGGAAGCTGCGCTCGGGCTTTGGCCAGACACAGCAGCGTCAGTTTGCGCGCGTTGCCGACGACGGCGCGGTCATTGACGGAATCCATGCTGCGATCCGACACCACGCGTCCTATCTCGGCATAGATGGTCGCTGCCGCCAGTATCGCGCCACGGCAATCACGTGGCAGGTGGGCGATGCCCGTGCTGCCGCGCTGGTACAGCGCATCCGCCTCCAGCAGTAGTTTGCCGATCACCTGGCCCAGGGCTTCGTTGAACACCGGCTGTCGTAGCCACTGATCTGGGTCGATCCCGGCGTCGCGCATCCACTGTCGTGGCAGGTACAACCGTCCGTTGCGCGCATCTTCACCAACATCGCGTGCGATGTTCGTTAGCTGCATCGCATTGCCCAGCTCGCAGGCGCGCGCAAAGGCATGCTGATCACGCACTCCCATGATGATGGCCATCATCGCTCCTACGCTGCCAGCTACGCGAGCGCAGTAGTGATGCAGGTCGTCCAGCGTGTCATAGCGGCGGCCATCGGCATCCCAGGCAAAGCCCTCGAGCAAGGCCTCGGGCAGTTCGCGCGGCAGATGGTAGCGGTGCACGACCATCGCCATCGCACGGTCCTCAATAATCTCGCCAGGCTTGCCCTCATAGATGGCATCCAGCCGCGCGCGCAGTTTGTCCATCGCTAGCGGATCATCCGTGTTCTCATCAATCGCATCATCGGCCACACGGCAGAACGCATAGAGGGCAATGGAGGGCATGCGCACGTGCTGAGGCAGCAAGCTGCTCGCGGCGAAAAAGGATTTTGATCCGCCGCGCATCAGTTCCTCGCAAGCGGCGAGATCGAGCGGTGGCGGACGCGCCGGTCCTTTGGAGGCAGGCGTGGAATCAGGCATCGGGCACCACCGTGGACATGGCTTTGGCGGACATCAGCACGCCGGGTACACCAGCGCCGGGGTGGGTGCCGGCGCCCACCATGTAAAGTCCCTCAACATCTTCGCTGCGGTTATGCGGCCGGAACCACGCGCTTTGCAGCAAGATGGGCTCCAGCCCGAAGGCGGCGCCCTGATACGACCACAAACGGTCCTGAAAATCCTGTGGTGTCATCAGCTTGCTAGTGACCACATGCTGGCCCAAGTCGGGCATCACGGTGTTTTCGAGATGACGCTGTATCGATTGTCGGAAGCGCTCGGCATCGCGCGACCAGTCGGTGCCACTGCCCAGATGAGGCACGGGGGCGAGCACATAAAACGCATCGCAACCGTCGGGTGCCAGGCTGGGATCGCTGGCGCTGGGGCGGTGCAGGTACAAGCTGTAATCATCGGCCAGATGATGATGCTTGAAGATATCGTCGAGCAGCTCGCGGTAGCGCGGTCCCAGCATGATCATGTGATGCGGCACATCGTGATAGCGGCGATTGGTGCCGAAGTACCAGACGAACAGGCTCATCGAGTATTTGCCACGAGCGACTTTGCGGTCGGTCCAGTGGCGTCGGTGTTGGGCATCGACGAGATAACGATAGGTCCATGCCGGATCGCCATTCGAGACTACGATATCGGCATCCAGCCGCTCGCCATTCTCCAGTGTGACGCCGCGCGCGCGGCCCTGTTCGATGTTGATGCGAGTGACCGGCGCATTGCAGCGAACCGTGACACCACGCTCGCTCAGCAAATTCACCAGTCCCTTGACTAGCGCGCCAGTGCCTCCCATCGCCCAGTGCACGCCCCAGCGACGCTCCAGCGTATTGATCAGGCTGTAAACGCGCGTGACGGCGAAAGGATTGCCGCCGATGAGTAGCGGATGAAAGCTGAACACAATACGTAGTTTTGGATCGCTGATATGGCGTGAGACCAGTGTGTACAAACTCTCCCAGGCCATCATCTTCACCATGCTGGGCAGCGCGGCCAGCAGATCGGAAAAACTATTGAAGGGCATGCCGCCCAGATCTTCGAAACCGAGCTTGCAAGCCTGATCAGCGGCTGCGATGAACCGATCGAAGCCGGGCAGATCGGCGGGACAGAAGCGCGCGACTTCGCGGCGCATGGTGGCTTCGTCGCCGCTGTAATCGAACCAGCTGCCATCGTCGAAGCGTATCCGGTAGAAGGGCTCCATCGGCTTCAAGGTAACGTCATCCGCCATACGCTTGCCGCACAGTGTCCACAGCTCTTCCAGCAGCTGGGGCGCGGTGATGATGGTGGGTCCGCCATCGAAGGTGAAGCCATCCTGTCGGTGCACATAGGCGCGTCCGCCGGGTGCGTCGAGTTTTTCGAGCACCTGGACATCGTAGCCTTTGCACGAGAGACGAATAGCGGCTGCCAGTCCGCCGAAGCCGCTGCCTATGACGATGGCTTTCGGCGTGTTCATGGGTGGGCCCTATCTCAGAAGCCGGGCGAAGACGGCGGTGTTGGTGGGGCCGAAAGACTCCAGCGCAATGCTGGTGCCGGTGGCGGGGTCGCACAGCGTCAGACGTCCGCCATCGTGCGCAATCAGCTCGAAAGCCTGCGCCTGATTCGCCTCCAGCCCGCGCAGTTTGCGCTCGCGCACGAGTGCGCGCAGCGTGCCTCGGAGGAAGCCTTGTTCGCCACTGAAATTGTCGACGATATCGTTTGTCTCATGATCGATCACACGGATCGATCCATCGGGTTGGTCAATGAAATTCAGCACGCGCATCGCTGAAGGCGTGATCACGCTGGGTGCGGAAGTGGGTGAGCTCAAGCGCACCCAGCCGACCAGCACCAGACACGCAATCGCAAATATCGCGAAGCCGACAGCAGGATTGAATTCGCGTCCGGCGCGAACGGTCCAGCTCAATGGTTCGGAGAGTTTCATCGCGCGTAGACGCCGGCTGGCATCCTGACCGGGATCAGGTCGCGCTGGCCGGCATCGGCGTTGGGCGACGCGGCAATTTCGGCTTGCCGCTGTTGCCAGGCTGCGTGCAGCTGGGCGCCGACCTGTTCGGCATCGGCGATGCAGCGCAGTGTGGGCTGCGGTTTCTTGATGTTCCAGGCGCGCGCATGCGGCCACAGATGCAGATACGCGATGCGATCATCACCTTTCAGGTCGAGGGCGATGTCGCCGTGTCCCGCTGTATCACCACAAGGACGAATCTGTGCGGCTTGTATCCAGCGCAGCGGCAGATTGAACGACAGCGTCAGTACGATGCCGATGCGCATGACCACGCGCTTGTTCGTCAGCGTGTACATCGTTGTGCTGGCCGACAGCCATGCAGTGAAGGCGAGCAGACCGAGTGCGGTGGCGGCGAGTGTGGCACTCAGCATCAGCGGGCCGAGGTTGGCGCGCAGGCTGAGGTCGCCGTCCCAGCTCATGACGGCCTGCAGCGCGATCATCAAAGCGAAGTACAAGCTCAGTCGGCGGACATGAAATGCCTCGGCGGCCAGCAGTTTCCAGTCTGGGCTGCCTTGCCACAGGATGCGCTCGCCGGCGGGCAGGGCTTCCGGAAGCCCCGGCGCCGCCTCGAATTCATGCTCGGTATAAGTTTGCATGTCGCTGTTACCCGGTTAAACGAGCGGTTCCTGACGCGATGGTGTCGCGTACAGCGTGCCGGCGCCGTAATAGGCAGAGATCTTCTCTTCCTCCAGCAGCGTCACTTCATCGGCGTTGCGATGACCGGGAACGTCACGGAACTGATGCGCGAGGATCGCGTGCACCTTGACCTGTTCCTCCGTGATGCGCGCGAAAGGTACTGGCAGCAGCACGGTCTGTTCCGAATCATTGAGCTGGACCTCGATGTAGCGGAACATCATTTCGGAACGATCCATCCACAGATCTTTCACGGTGCCCGCCACTTCATCGTCTGCGCCGATGACGTTCAGGCCGCGCGGATCATGATCGCGCGAGGCGACGCCATGCTCGGGATTGACGCGCAGCGGCGTGATCTTCGGCTCGCCCTCGGGGGTGCGATCCGGATGATCGGCACGCTTGGCCCAGGAACCAGGACCGACACCCGCGAGCAGCGGATTGCCGGTCGGCTCGATGGGTGACCCGATCCAGCGATGGCGCGGCTCGGCCTGCAGGAATTCCGGACCCGTCAGCGGATACGGCATCACCACTTCGCTGCCATCGGCGAGATGGTAGGTCTTGGGCTTGGGGATGGGCGGCCAGCCCTCCATCTGGGTGTCGCGGCCCGTGCCGGGATCCAGCGGATAGCCGTCGCGATGATTCTCTTGCAACAGGTAATAGACAAGCCCGAAAAAGAAAATCCAAAACACATACAACACCAGCTGGGCCACATCCACGTATTGCGTGATAGCGCCTGTTTCCATGGGGTTCTCCTCGTTTTCTTTTACACCCGACCGCGTGATACGAATAACACCTAGCCGGGCAAATCTGCCAGGCCGAATTTCCGGCCTGTTTGCGCAGGCAGCGCATCACGCCGCACCAGCGGCCCTATCGCTATCAGCACACCAAACAACAGGTACATCTCCAGGTGATACACAAAGCTGTAGCCAGTGACGGGCGAGATCAGGCTCTCTCCCATCCAGCCAGAGGTGGCCAGTGCGCCGACCGCATCCTTGATCATTCCGCCTGCGGCGACCGACGCGCCGGCCGCTGTGGCCTGCACCGCGCCCCAGGCGCCAAGTGCGAGGCCGGCGTCTTCGCCTTGCTGCAGGCTCATCGCCATCGTCAGCGTGCCGACCGAAAACAGTCCGCCGCCCACGCCGATCAGAAACGCGCCGGCGCGAAACAGATTCGGCGCTTCCAGCGGCCCGGCAAAAATCACCAGTGCGAAAGCGGGCAAGCCTGCGATGGCTCCGAGTGCCGCCAGCCGCACCGCATCGACGCCGCGCGTGAGCATCGCGGCCGCCATCGCAAAGGCCAGCAACGCGCCGCAGGCAGTCAGCGCGGTCAGCAGGCTGGTGGCGCCTACGCCGAGTTGCAGCACCTCAGCGCCATAGGGCTCCAGCACGATGTCTTGCATGTTGAATGCGCAGGTGCCTAGTCCCACAGTCCACAAGAAACGCTTGACGCCCGGGCGCGCGACATACTCGCGCCAGTGATCGCTAAATTCCGCTTCTACAGGTGCCTGCCGCGCGCGATCGCGGTTCAGCGCTTCCTGCTTCCACAGTGCGTTCAGGTTCAGCCAGACCACGGCCACGGCCGAGCCCTGCACCACCTGAATCAGCCGAAGCGGACTGAAATCCGCCAGCAGCCAGCCAAACAATGCGCCGCTGCCAACCAGCCCCAGCAGCAGCATCGTGTACATCAGCGCCACCACGCGCGGCCGGTTCTCCGGCGTCGCGAGGTCGGTTGCCAGGGCCAGCCCGGCCGTCTGGGTCACCTGCATGCCCGCCCCGACCAGCAGGAAGGCTAGCGCCGCGCCAATGCGGCTGACCCAGATCATTTCGGCCTGCTGGGTCGTCAGCGCCAGCAGCGCGAACGGCATGATCGCCAGCCCGCCAAACAGCAGCAGACTGCCTATCCACAGATAGGGCAGACGCCGCAGACCCAGCGCCGAGCGGTGCTTGTCTGACCGGAAGCCAATCAGCGCGCGCATCGGCGCGAACACCAATGGCAGCGCCACCGATAGCGCCACCCACCATGCGGGGACGCCCAGCTCCACAATCATCACGCGGTTCAGCGTGCCGACCAGCAGCGCGGTGGCCAGGCCGATCGACAGCTGAAACAGTGACAGCCTCAACAGCCGCGACAGCGGCAACTCAGGTGTTGCCACATCGGCAAAGGGCATCCATTGCCTGCCTAGCTGTAAGGCCAGTTTTCGGGTGGTTTGCCGCAGCAGCTTCATCAGACGTCCCGGGGCGAGGGCGCATTGCTCGCATCATTCATTGGGAGACTGTAGAGGGGGTGGTCGGGTATGTCAACCTATCTTTACTTATTCATTGTAATTATTAATTGACACAACCGGCCCGATGGCGGATGCTGCGCCTGTGCCCTCCGGTCTGCGGCCGGGGGCACATCGCAGAAACGTAGAAGCAGTATCTCCTCTCCAGGGCGCCCTGCCGGGCGCCCCTTTTTTGCCCAAGCAGCTGTGCGCAGGCCCTGCCGTGTTTCGCCCGAAAAGCCGCGCCAATACTGGCTAAGCCCAGGGTCTTGCAGGGTGGGGAGGTCTTGGCTGTGCACGCCAGCCGGTATAATCCGCGCTTTTCCCGCTGCATTCGCGCGGCACTCTGGATTTCCCACCGATGCAAGCCCAACACAAAGCGCACATCGCGAGCCTGTTCGAGCAGGCGATCGCTCCTCTCATCGCGGGCGCCGAGCTGAAAACCCCTGCCATCACGCTGGAACGGCCGCGCGATCCCACCCACGGCGATCTCGCCTGCAATATCGCCATGCAGATCGCCAAGCCGCTGAAGAAAAACCCGCGCGAGCTCGCCCAGATGATTGCCGACGCGGTGATGGCGCATCCCGCGCGCGCGGGTCTGCTGGAGGCGGTGGAGATCGCCGGACCTGGTTTCATTAATCTGCGCATCGCACTGGCTGCCAAACAAGACGTGATCCGCCGTGTCTTCACCGATGCGCAATGCTATGGCTTGAGTAGCGCGGCGCCTGGTACAAAAGTACTGGTGGAGTTTGTATCGGCCAATCCCACGGGCCCGCTGCATGTCGGGCATGGCCGTCAAGCTGCGCTCGGTGATGCGATCTGTGCGCTGCTGGAAGCGCAGGGCCATGAAGTGCTGCGCGAGTTCTATTACAACGACGCCGGCGTTCAGATCGCCACGCTGGCAGCGTCCGTGCAGGCGCGTGCGAAGGGCAGCCAGCCCGGTGCGGCTGACTGGCCCGAGTCGGCATATAACGGCGACTACATCCGGCGACTACATCGCCGATATTGCCGCTGATTTCCTCGCCAAGAAAACGGTTGCTGCATCCGATGGCGAACCCGTCACGGCTACCGGCGATGTGAATGATCTCGAATCGATACGCCGCTTTGCAGTCGCCTATCTTCGCCATGAACAAGATCTCGATCTGCAGGCTTTCGGCGTACGCTTCGATCACTACTATCTGGAGTCTTCTCTCTACACCGATGGCAAGGTCGAGGCCGCCGTGGAGGCGCTGATCAAAGCGGGCAAGACGTACGAGCAAGATGGCGCGCTGTGGCTCAAGAGTACCGATTACGGTGATGACAAAGACCGCGTGATGAAAAAATCCGACGGCACCTATACGTATTTTGTGCCGGATGTCGCGTATCACATCACCAAGTGGCAGCGCGGCTATCAGAAAGTGATCAACATTCAGGGCAGCGACCATCACGGCACCATCGCGCGCGTGCGTGCTGGTTTGCAGGCGGCAGGCGTGGGCATACCGGCGGGCTATCCCGACTATGTGCTGCACAAGATGGTCACGGTGATGAAGAACGGTGAAGAAGTGAAGATCTCCAAGCGCGCTGGCTCGTACGTGACCCTGCGCGACCTGATCGAATGGTCGGCAGGTGATGCGGGCACGGATGCGCAGGGTGGCCGCGACCTGACACGTGGCCGCGATGCCGTGCGCTTCTTTCTTATCTCGCGCAAGGCCGACACCGAGTTCGTGTTCGATGTCGATCTCGCGCTCGCGCAGTCCGATGAAAATCCGGTCTATTACGTTCAATATGCCCATGCGCGCATTTGCTCGGTACTGGCGCAGTGGGGCGGTGACGAGGCCTCATTGAAGTCTGCTGACCTGTCGCCCCTGGTGGCGCCGCGCGAGGCTTCACTGATGGCAAAACTGGCCGACTATCCCGAGATGCTGGAAAAGGCTGCCGATGAACTCGGTCCGCACCAAGTAGCTTTTTATCTGCGAGATCTCGCCGGCGAGCTGCACAGCTACTACAATGCAGAACGCGTGCTGGTGGATGACACCGCGCTGAAAACGGCGCGTCTGGCGCTGCTGCTGGCGACGCGACAAGTGCTGAAGAACGGACTCGAGCTGATCGGCGTCTCTGCTCCGGCGCGCATGTAATTGGGAAGTAGGTAGTCAGGAAGCATGCGATCGAGCAGTCGGTCGTCGAGAAGCGGATAGTCGAGAAGCAGATAATCCAGACAGCTCTGATCAGAACGTCTCTCATCAAGAATTTGCCAGGCATTGAACACACACACAATGACTCACAGGATCACAGCGAATTTGGCCGGGCGACGCTGGCAACGCGGCGGCACGGTCGCTGGCGTGATCATCGGTCTGATTGTGGGGCTGGTGATCGCGGTCTGGGTGGCGATGACGATCATGAAGACGCCGCTACCCTTCGTCGACAAGCTCAGCAAGCAGGCGCAGCCGGCGGGTGAACTGGGCGATCCCAACAAGACGCTGCCCGGCGGCGCGCGCGAGCGCCGCGAACGGCTCGATGATCCCGAGCCCGTGGTGCCCGCTGCGAAGCCCGCCGCGAAGCCGCAAAAGCCTGAACCCGCTACGGCTGCTTCACC
>JBEGNF010000027.1:0-35606 GCA_041182625.1 Pseudomonadota bacterium
GATCGACAATCACCACCGAGGCTTCGCTATCCTGCAGGCGGTATTCCAGCGCATCCGGGCCGAACAGCACCGACATCGGCATGGCAATCGCCCCGAGCTGATGGCAGGCGATGTGCGCGACCGCGACTTCGGGACGCTGCGGCATCACGATGGCGACGCGTGCTCCGCGCGACACATTGAGCGATTGCAGCAGATGGGAAAGCCGATTGGCCTCGCGCTGCAGCTCGGCATAGGTGACGATGCGATCGCCCGCGATCTCGTCATCGACATAGATCGCGACGCGGTTGCGCTGACGGGCCCAGCGCGCGCAGCACCAGTCGGCAATATTGAAATCCTGCGGAACATGCCAGCGAAACTCGCGGTAGAGCGTGTCGTACTGGTCTGTGGCGGTCTGGGCCGACATGTCTGTCCCCTTATAATGGTCGCGCGATGCTACCGTCAGCCCCGGCCGCTGGCAAGCACCCGACAATCGCCGATCCTGAAGCCCGATGTACTCGCCAAACATACCATCACGCTCCGAATTCCTCTCCCTGCGCGGGCTGCGCATGCATGTGCGGCACTGGGGACGTGAGGGCGCGCCAAGATTATTCATGCTGCATGGCTGGATGGATGTGTCGGCCTCGTTCCAGTTTGTTGTCGATAGCTTGGCGGGTGAGTGGCATGTGATTGCGCCGGACTGGCGCGGCTTTGGACTGACTGACCGCAGCGACGCGGGCTGCTATTGGTTTCCCGACTACCTCGCTGACCTCGAAGCGCTTCTCGATCACTATGCAGGTAATCAAGCGATTGATCTGATTGGCCACAGCATGGGCGCCAACATCGCCGGCCTGTACGCGGGCGTGCGTCCGCCCCGTGTCGCGCGCCTGATCAACCTGGAAGGTTTTGGTTTGCCTACCACGCAGGCGAGGATGGCGCCGGGACGATACGCGAAGTGGCTGGATGAGTTGCGTGCGCCACCCGCGATGCGAGCTTATGCCAGCCGCGACGAAGTCGCCGCGCGCCTGATGAAAACTAATCCGCGCATCTCGCTGCAACGGGCTCAGTTCCTCGCGGGGTACTGGGCTGCGCCAGATGAGCAGGGCACATGGCAGATACTTGGCGATCCGGCGCACAAGATCACCAACCCCGTGCTGTACCAGACCGAGGAAGTCTTGGCTTGCTGGGAAAAAATCACCGCGCCGGTGCTGTGGGTCGAGGCGGACAACACCGATATCTGGCGCTGGATGGGCGAGAAATCTCAGGCGCGCGCCGAGATTGACCGTCGTCGCGCCTGCATTCCCGACGTCCGGACGGCGATCATCACTGACGCTGGGCACATGCTGCATCACGACCAGCCGGAGGCATTGGCGCGACTGATCGAAGAATTCCTCTCTTGATCCGGCGCCGGCGGAGAGCACCGCAGGCGCGTACAATCTCGCTCATACACCTGCAAAGTTTTCCATGCTGAACGCCGATCTGCATTGCCATTCCAATGTCTCCGATGGAACCTTGTCGCCCGCTGCGCTGGCGGCGCGCGCGCACGCGAATGGCGTGGATGTCTGGGCGCTGACGGATCATGACGAGCTGGGCGGCATCACCGAGGCTCGCGAGGCAGCCGGCGACCTCGGACTGCGCTTTGTGGCCGGTGTCGAGATCTCGATCACCTGGGCCGGAAAGACCGTGCACATCGTGGGTCTGGGTATTGATGAGACTCATCCGGATCTGCGCGAGGGTCTCGCCTCGGTGCGCGGCGGCCGCGAGGCACGCGGCCGGGAGATCGCGGCCCAGCTTGATGCCGCAGGCATTCCGGGTGCTTTCGAGGGGGCGATGAAGTATGCGGATAACCCGGAGCTGCTGGGGCGCACGCACTTTGCGCGCTTTTTGGTGGAAGCCGGTGTGCGAAACACGGTCTCGGAAGTGTTCCAGAGCTATCTGGTTGAAGGCAAGCCCGGCTTTGTGCCGCATCGCTGGGCGACGCTGGAGGAATCGGTGCGCTGGATACGTTCTGCCGGCGGGCGCGCTGTGATTGCGCATCCTGGGCGCTACCCATTTGACGATATGCAACTTGGCGCCATGATCGATCAGTTTCGCTCGTTGGGCGGTGAGGGGATTGAAGTTATCACGGGCAGTCATGCGCCTCACCAGTATGCGGAGTACGCCCGGCTGGCAGAGAAGAATGGTTTGCTGGCATCACGCGGTTCCGATTTTCACGGGCCCGAAGAGTCACGCGCTGATCTGGGAAGCTTGCCGCACTTGCCGGCAGGTTTGACGCCCGTCTGGCATGATTGGGTGCTGTAACCCCGGATCGGGAAGGGGTATTTCCGCTTGAAATGAGATTCGCCAGCCCCATATTGCCGACAGTCAGCGCAGAACGGCAGTCTTCCTTCGCTGGCCGTCTACCTCATTGAAGCGTCTCAGGGAGAGCTGTTCATGAAAAGAATTGTGCTGTTCGTACTGACCAATGTCGCCGTGATGGTGGTGATGTCGGTCGTGCTGTCGGTGCTTGGACTGGATCGCTATTTGCACGCACAAGGTTTGAACCTTGGCGGCTTGCTGGCATTTTCTTTGGTGGTCGGTTTCACGGGCTCTATTTTTTCGCTGCTGATCAGCAAACCGATGGCCAAGTGGTCGACCGGTGCGCAGGTGATCGAGCAACCAGCAAACTCGACCGAACTCTGGCTAGTGGATACCGTGCGCCGTCTGGCCACCCAGGCAGGAATCGGCATGCCCGAGGTGGCGGTGTATGAGGGCGAACCGAATGCGTTCGCGACGGGCGCCAATCGCAATGATGCGCTGGTGGCGGTGTCGACCGGGCTGCTGCAGAACATGACCCGCGAGGAGGTCGAGGCAGTCCTGGGTCATGAGGTCGCGCACATCGCCAATGGCGACATGGTGACCATGACCCTGTTGCAGGGCGTGGTGAATACCTTTGTCGTGTTTCTGTCGCGCGTGGTCGGCTATCTGGTCGACCGCTGGCTGTCACGCGACGGTGAGCAATCGACCGGTATTGGCTACATGGTCACGGTGATCATTTGCCAGATCGTATTTGGCCTGCTGGCATCGATAATCGTTGCATGGTTCTCGCGCCAGCGCGAATTCCGTGCGGATGCCGGTTCCGCTCAGCTGTTGGGCAGCAAGCGGCCGATGATCAACGCGCTGGCAAGGTTGGGTCAGATGCATGAAGCTTCATTGCCGCAGTCGGTGGCAGCTTTGGGTATCAATAAATCTGCGGGTGTGATGGAGTGGTTCGCTAGCCATCCGCCAATCGAAGAGCGGATTGCAGCGCTGCAGCAATCCTGATCGTCTCGCGAAGATTCTTTGTCAGGCGACGGCCTCGGCCGTCGCCATTTATTTTTTTATGAGCCAGTACTTTCAGATTCATCCGGATAACCCTCAGCTCCGTCTGATCCGGCAGGCGGCGCAGATCGTCGATGGCGGTGGACTGCTGGCGCTACCGACTGACTCGAGCTATGCGCTGGTCTGTCATCTGGACGACAAGTCGGCGGTTGAAAAGATGCGCCGCATCCGTGGTGTCGATGATCGACATCACCTGACGCTGCTGTGTCGCGATCTGTCCGATCTCGCCAATTACGCGAAAGTCGATAACCGGCAGTACCGGATGCTCAAGGCGGCAACGCCGGGGCCATACACCTTCATCCTGGAAGCGACGAAGGAAGTGCCGCGCAGACTCTCTCATCCCTCCCGCAAGACCATCGGTCTGCGCGTCCCCGAGCACGCAATTGCGCAGGCGCTGCTGACCGAGCTGGGCCAGCCTTTGCTGGGCACCACCCTGATCTTGCCGGGCAGCGAGATGCCGCTGAACGATCCTGCCGAGATCCGCGACCAGTTGCAGAAACAGATTGAGCTGGTCATCGACGGCGGCAGCTGCAGCCTGGAACCGACCACCGTGGTGGACTTGACGGGGGAGGCGCCCGAAGTCACGCGGCGCGGTCGCGGCGACGCCAGTCTGTTTGCGTAGGTTTGCTGGTGGTTTGACAGCCTGATCGCTGGCGGCCTCGCCTGCCTGTTACCCACTGTGCCACCGATCTTGCCGGCCAACTACCGGCATTCGCTCTGTTAAAATCCGTGCAATGAATGAGATTATCCAGACCATTGCGGTCTATGCATTGCCGGTGCTGTTTGCCATCACGCTGCATGAGGCGGCGCACGCCTATGCGGCAAAGTATTTTGGTGATCTGACGGCGTACTCTCAGGGCAGAATGAGCCTGAACCCGGCCAAGCACATTGATCCCTTCGGTACGATACTGATTCCATTGCTGCTAGCCTTGGTCAGCAGCCCTTTCCTGTTCGGTTACGCACGGCCGGTACCGGTGGATTTTGCCCGTCTGCGCAACCCCAAGAAAGACATGGCTTGGGTAGCGCTTGCAGGCCCGGCGGCTAATCTCATGATGGGTCTGTTATGGATGGCGCTGTTCTTCGTGATGGATGCAGCGAACATCGAAGAAACCTATTTTTATGAAGTTGCCCGCGCGGGTGTGAAGATCAATCTCGTGCTGTTTGCTTTTAATCTGTTTCCGCTGCCGCCGTTGGATGGCGGGCGCGTGATGACCAGCGTGCTCCCGATGCGCTGGGCGTTTCGTTTCGCTCGGCTGGAGCCTTACGGCTTTTTCATCATGATTGGTCTGATGATGCTGAATCTTCTGAACTACTGGATGATTCCTGTCATTAGCGGCGCCAACGCCTTGCTCAATATTCTGATTTCCCCGCTCAAATTACTGCTGACCTGAGATTCCCATGTATCCAGATCGAGTTGTTTCCGGCATGCGGCCGACCGGCGCCATGCATCTTGGCCACTATCACGGCGCACTGAAGAACTGGGTTCGGCTGCAATCCGAACATCCCTGTCTGTTCTTTGTCGCTGACTGGCATGCGCTGACGACGCATTACGATGACCCGTCGATCATCGAAACTAGCACCTGGGACATGGTGATCGACTGGCTGGCGGCTGGCATCGATCCGTCGCAGGCGATCATCTTTATTCAGTCCAAGGTGCCCGAGCATGCAGAGCTGCACTTGTTGTTGTCCATGTCCACACCGCTGGGCTGGCTGGAGCGCGTGCCGACCTACAAGGACCAGCAGGAAAAACTGGCTGACCGCGATCTCGCCACCTATGGCTTCCTCGGCTACCCGCTGTTGCAGGCCGCCGATGTGCTGATCTACCGTGCCAGCATGGTGCCCGTCGGCGAAGATCAGGTGCCGCACATTGAAATGATGCGAGAGATCGCACGCCGTTTCAACCACCTGTATGGACGCGAGAAAGATTTCGAGCAAAAGGCACAAGAGGCCGTGAAAAAACTCGGCACCAAGCGCGCCAAGCTCTACAACGAACTGCGTACCGAATACCAGGAGCAGGGCAAGGAAGATGCGCTGGAGCAGGCGAGAGCCATGCTGGATGATGCGCAGAATTTGTCGATGATCGATAGGGAGCGTTTGTTTGGCTATCTCGAGGGCAGCCGCAAGCTGATTCTGGTCGAGCCGCAAGCCTTGCTGACCGAAGCGTCGCGGCTGCCGGGACTAGATGGACAAAAAATGTCCAAGAGCTACGGCAACACGATTGCGCTGCGTGATGACCGAGACACGATCACCAAAAAAATCCGCACCATGCCAACCGATCCGGCGCGCGTGCGCCGGACTGATCCGGGCAATCCGGACAAGTGTCCGGTCTGGCAATTTCATCAGGTGTACTCCGATGACGCGACACGTGAATGGGTGGTGAAAGGCTGCAAATCGGCAGGCATCGGCTGTATCGAGTGCAAGCAGCCCGTGATCGACGGGATCCTGAAAGAGCAAGAACCCATGCGCGAGCGCGCGCAGCAATATCTCGATGATCCCTCGCTGGTGCGCGCAATCGTGGCCGATGGCTGCGACAAGGCGCGCAAGTTAGCGCAGGAGACCATGCGCGATGTGCGTGAAGAGATGGGCCTGTCGTATAACTAACCGTCGCAGCGCATGACGTCGCACATCGCTCAGGATCGGCCCTCGCAGTGGGTTGCGCGCTTCGCCGGCTTGATACCTGCGGGCGGCTGGGTATTGGATCTCGCTTGTGGTGGTGGACGGCACGCGCGGCATCTTGCGTCGCTCGGGCATCAGGTGCTGGCGGTGGATCGCGATCCTGCGGCGCTGGCAGTGGCTGCCGGCGAGCGCATTCACACGCTGGCCTTTGATCTCGAAGCTCCGGACAGCGAGGTCTTGCCAGACTGGCCGCTGGTGCCCGGACGCTTTTCCGGTATCGTGGTGACCAATTACCTTCACCGTCCATTGCTGCCCGGGCTGCTCGCCAGTCTGGCCCCCGGTGGTGTGCTGATTTACGAGACCTTTGCAGAAGACAATGGTCTTTTTGGCAAGCCCTCCAATCCTGCTTTTTTGCTGTCTTCCGGTGAATTGCTGCGAACAGCCTCCAGCGTTCCCGAATTGCACGTGCTGGCATTCGAAGATGGCTATATCCATCACCCCAAACCCGCCATGGTGCAGCGCATTTGCCTGCTGCGCCGGACTCCCCAGATCTCTGCCGAGGCACGCGCGCTGGACACAGCCTGATAACGACCGGCCCTACGGGATATCTGTCCGCCTGTCATGGTGATCCGCTACAATCACGGTTTCAAGTTTGCGGTGAAACAACCATGATCAAGGGCAGCATAGTCGCAATAGTCACGCCGATGCACGACGATGGCAGTCTTGATCTGCCTTGTCTGAAAAAACTGATCGACTGGCATATCGCCGAAGGCACGGATGGCATCGTCATCGTCGGCACGACCGGCGAATCGCCCACGGTGTCGGTGGATGAGCATTGCGAGCTGATCAAGGTCTGCATTGAACATGTCGCCGGACGCATTCCCGTGATTGCCGGTACCGGTGGCAATTCGACCGAAGAAGCGATTGAACTGACGCACTACGCCAAGAGCGTGGGGGCAAACGCTTCGCTGCAAGTCGTTCCTTATTACAACCGGCCGACGCAGGAGGGCATGTATCAGCACTTCCGCAAGATCGCCGAGGCGGTCGATCTGCCCGTCATTCTGTACAACGTGCCGGGGCGCACCGTGGCCGACATGAGCAATGACACCATTGTGCGTCTTGCATCTGTGCCCGGCATCGTTGGTGTCAAGGACGCGACCGGTAATCTGGCACGCGGCACTGAATTGCTGCGCGCAGTGCCGAAGTCCTTTGCGGTGTACTCTGGCGATGATGCAACGGCAATGGCGCTGATGTTCTGTGGCGGTCAGGGTAATATCTCCGTGACGGCCAATGTCGCGCCCAAGGCAATGCATGAGCTTTGCTCGGCAGCCATGTCAGGGAAGATCGCCGAGGCCGTCGCCATCAATGACCGATTGATCCCGCTGCACAACCGTCTGTTCGTCGAACCCAATCCGGTACCGGTCAAATGGGCGCTGGCGCAGATGGGCCGGATTCCCTCGGGCATACGGCTGCCGCTGGTGCCGCTGGGCGGTGGGCATCATGAGGCCGTACGCGCCGCATTGCGCGAAGCAGGTATCCATTGATCGCGCGGCGTCATCTCGTCCTGCGCGATACTCTTCCAAACTTTTTGTCGATTCTTTTTTCGATCCGAACCTCATGACTTCTCTCGTCCGACCTCCACATTTTGTGCGCCGCCGCTCCGTGTGGCTTTTGTCACTCGCGCTCGTCAGTCTTGCCGGCTGCAGCTCGGTCAGCGACATGCTTGAACCGGAGAGAATCGATTACAAGAACGCCAACAAGGCCAAGACCACCGGTTCCAAGCTGGAAGTGCCGCCCGACCTCACGCAGATCAAAGGCGACAGCCGCTACACGGTGAACGACAATGCGCGTGGCACTGCCACTGCCTCCAGTTTTAATGCGCAGCGCGCGAAAGCGCCCGAGCAGGTCGGGCAAGGTAAGGTTGCGCCAACCGCGGATACGAATTACGGCATTCGTGTCGAGCGTGCCGGCAATCAGCGTTGGCTCGTCGTGAAGCAGTCGCCCGATGTGCTGTGGCCGCAGATCAAGGAGTTCTGGCAAGAGAGTGGCTTTCTGCTCGTGACGGAGACTCCCGAGGCCGGCGTGATGGAAACCGACTGGGCAGAAAACCGCGCGAAAATTCCGCAGGATTTCATCCGCAATGCGATAGGCAAGGTGCTTGATTCGTTGTACTCCACCGGCGAACGCGACAAGTTCCGCACGCGTCTTGAGCGCACTGCCGAGGGCGGCACTGAGATCTACATCAGCCACCGTGGCGCGGCTGAGGTCCTGACTGGCAACAAGATGCAGGAGCGCACGATCTGGACCGCCCGCCCCAGCGATCCCGAACTCGAAGCAGAGTTCCTCGGCCGGCTGATGGCGCGCCTGACGAATCAGGACACACCCAAGGCAGCCCGTGCGACGGTCAATGCCGCAGCACCTTCGCAGGAACGCGCAAAGCTCGGCAAAGACACTGCCGGTAGTCATCTGGCAGTGGAAGAGGGTTTTGATCGCGCATGGCGCAGGGTGGGTCTGGCTCTGGATCGTGTCGGTTTCACGGTCGAGGATCGTGACCGCAATCGCGGGCTGTATTTCGTGCGCTACGTCGATCAGGCGGCCGACGCCGACAAGAAGGTCAGCGAGCCGGGGTTCTTCGACAAGCTGTTCAAGTCCAAGGACGACAAGAAGGGTGCCCAGCGCTACCGCGTGCTGGTCAAGCCCGAGAACGACGCCCGCACCCGTGTCAGCGTACTGAACGAGCAGGGCGAATCGGCGTCGGCTGCGAATGCCGAGCGTATTCTCGCGCTGCTGAACGATCAGCTGAAATAGCGCTATCGCTGCCTCGCGCTTAGCACGGCAGCAGCATGACGGATACGATGAGATTCGCCAGCCTTGGCAGCGGCAGCGAGGGTAATGCGCTGCTGATTTCCGCCGCTTCCGGAGCGACCAATACCCATCTGATGCTCGACTGCGGCTTTGTCACGCGTGAAGTCGAGCGCCGCATCGCGCGCTTCGACATCGATCCCTCTCGTCTCGACGGTATTCTGGTCACGCATGAGCACTCCGACCATGTCGGTGGTGTGTTCCGTCTGGCGCGCCGTTACCGCGTGCCGGTCTGGCTCAGCCATGGCACCTGGGCGGCCGTGCAGGGTGATGCCAGCGGCGTCGATGTACGCTTCTGCCGCGATGCCGAGACATTCTCTGTGGGTGATTTGCAGATCACGCCCTACACCGTTCCGCACGATGCGCGCGAGCCCTTGCAATATGTGGCGACGGATGGCCGCAGCAAGCTCGGCGTGCTGACCGACATAGGTCGCGTCACGCCGCATGTGATCGCTTCACTGGCCGCGTGCGATGCCTTGCTGCTGGAGTTCAATCATGACAGCGAGATGCTTGCCAAGTCGGCCTATCCGGCATCGCTGAAATCCCGCATTGCGGGCCCACTAGGACATTTGTCGAACGCGCATGCAGCCGATTTGCTGGATGCAATCGACAAAAGCCGCCTGAAAAAACTGGTCGCTGCGCACCTGTCGAAGAAGAACAATACGCCTGAACTGGTAAGTATGGCGATCGATCGCGTGATCCGTCGTGAAGTCGAGGTACAGATCGCTTGTCAGGACCAAGGATTTGAATGGACGACGTGCTGAGTGCCTGTTTGAAAATCTACGGCGCCGCCTGATGTCGCCGCTCTGATGCTCGACGCCTTGCGGATGACTTCGTTTTTCGGCCTGAACTGAGACCGCTCGCTACTGTTGTTAAACAGACGCCGGGTGCGTGGGGAGCGGGTTGTGCCGCTGCATAAGCAAAAAAGCCGTCCTTGAAAGGACGGCTTTTTTGTGAAGCGAGAAAAGATTACTTCTTCTCTTCAGCTTTCGGAGCTTCTGCAGGTGCAGCGTCGGCCTTAGGAGCTTCTGCAGGAGCAGCATCAGCCTTAGGGGCTTCTGCAGCAGGAGCTTCAGCCTTCGGTGCTTCTGCAGGTGCAGGAGCTGCAGCTTCTTCTTTCTTGCCGCAAGCAGCCAGAGCCAGAGCCAGCAGGGAAGCGATCAGCAACGATTTTTTCATGATTTTCCTTCAGTTGAAGATTAAAAATAACGCTTGAAGTGTGTTTAATAACTACCGGTAGTTATCGCACGTTCAGGTCGCTTTTTCGCGTTGGCAGCCCGCGTTTGACGCACTGCCGCACCGACAAAACTTCCTAACCGGAAATTATACCGGCGTTCTTGAAAAGCTGGCAAGCCATATCAGAGGGAAAATCCGTTAATTTCCCGCTCAGGCCCTGCGTTTTCATGCAAGAAAACGATTTGCAAACATGTCAATCTGAGTGCGCAAAGAATGTGCACTTGCGGTTTGCGGCCACCGCTGCTCAGCCCGATCCCATTACCAACCAGCCGTTGTCGTGCCACTGATGCAGGCTTTCCAGCAGATCATCTGAGGCGCGACCCAGTGCCTCTGGCCCCAGCTCGCGCGCGTCGGCGAGCTGGCGCAGCAAGGCCTGATCAGCGGCGCTCGCCCGAAAGGACTCGCCGTTAATAAAAAGATATCGATCTCGGTAGAGCATTTTCGTTTTGCGGTGCAACCTGAGCGCGGTGTGCCGGAGCGCCGCGCGGAACCGGCGCGGGGTGAGCGTTGTTTCTGGTGGGTCGAACATTACCGTGGGCTTGGGCTCGGACAGATACTCGCCGAGGAACACCGTCACATCATCCCGCGTGGTTCGGATCTTCTTCAGCTGACGCCCGACCCGATCCAGCAGCGCATCATCGAGCTTCGCGGGATGATGGCTTGCCTGCAAACTTGGATCGGCATAGCGTCCCGGCAGTTCCAGTGTGTCGGCCTTGAATTCCAGGAAGGCCTGACCCAGTTCCTGCCATGAAGGGGCTCTGAAACCTATGGAGCAGGTCATGCATTCGCCCACAGCCACGCCCTCATGCGCGTAGTGCGGCGGCAGGTAGAGCATGTCGCCTGGCTCAAGCACGTACTCTTGCTCAGGCATGAAATGCTCGAGTATCTTCAGCGGCAGTCCCGCTTTGAGCTGAAGATCCTGTTGCGCACTGATGCGCCAGCGGCGCCGGCCGTGCACCTGCAGCAGGAATACATCATACGAGTCAAAGTGCGCGCCGACGCCACCGCCATCAGTCGCATAGCTGATCATCAGATCATCGAGGCGCGCGTCGGGGATGAAGCGGAACTGATGCAGCAGCTCGGCTGCCTGATCCAGATGCAGATTCAGGCCTTGCACCAGCAAGGTCCAATGCTTTTTTTTCGGTGAGGGTAGTTCAGTGAATGGCCCGTGCTTGAGTGACCAGCGATCATTGAAATTTGTCAGCAGTCGTGACTCGACATCTTCTCTGGCGGCCATCTCGAACAGTGCCTCTCGCGACAGGGGCGCTCGCATATCCGCGAAGGCCTGCGGGATCAGCAGCGGTTTCTTCTGCCAGTACTTTTTGAGGAAGGCAGCGACGGAGGTCGCCCCCAGCACAGAGTGAGTTTTCATGGCCGGATTATATCGGCCGTGTGGCATCCCGAAGGTATAATCGCCCCCGACATATCATCGAGGACATCACCATGCAAATCGCCAAGGACACGGTCGTTACCTTGCACTACAAGCTCTCGGATGCGCAGGGCAATCTGATCGAAGAAAGCCAGGAGCCGATGGTCTACCTGCATGGCGGCTATCAAAATACGCTGCCCAAGATCGAAGAAGCGCTGGACGGCAAGGCGGCGGGCTACCAGGTGACGATTCAGGTCGAGCCCGAGGATGCCTTCGGCGAGTACGATGCGGACCTGGTCAAGATTGAACCGCGCGAAGCACTGCCGGAGCCACTTGAAATCGGGATGCAGTTCGAGGGCGCGCCCGATGGCGATCATCATGGCGATTCACGCGTATTTACCGTGACCGACATTGCCGATGGCAAGGTCGTCCTGGATGGCAACCATCCGCTGGCCGGCATCTCGCTGCGCTTTGCGCTCAATGTGGTCGAGGTGCGCGCCGCCAGCAGCGAAGAGGTCGCGCATGGTCATGTGCACGGGCCGCACGGCCATCATCATGACGACGATGATGACGATGGCGACCAATTCCGTTCGATACAGCTTCAATAGTCGCCCACTTCGCAAGACAGGCTCGGCTCGTCCTGCGGCACGTGTCGTCAGGCGCTCAGCCTGCGCTCAGGGCTCGTCAGAGATCGTCACCGGGGTGGGGGAGCTCATGTCGACCGCGAAGCTGGACACGCCCTCACGCAGGCTCGCATAGCCCAGCTTTCCTTCCCAGATGATGTCCCCCGTTCCCCTCGCAGCGCGTGGCGTCGATCCTTGTATGACCAGCACTCGGGCATCCGATTTTTCAGCTAACTGTGTCAGCTGTTGCCTTATCTCGGCAAAGCCATCACGTTGCTCGCCACGGCGCAAGGGTGCGGGCAATGGATTGCCATCGCAAAAAATGACAATCAGCGGCCGCCGCTCCATCTTTGCCTGTAAGCCGAGTCGCTTGAGCCATTCGCGATTCGCGGTCGCTCTGTCTTCGAACTCGCTGTTGCCGCCAGCCGAAGCGATATAGTGATTGTTGTCTGCGGGTAGATTCAGGGTGGCGAACAGCACATTGTCGATGACCCAGCGCGTATTCTCTGCATAGTTGCGAAAAGCTCGGCTCGCCGACTGCCGCCGTAGGTTCAGGTGCTTGGCGCCGCTCCAGCTGATCTCGCCAAAGACTTGCTCGCGCAGCAGATTGAGCCAGGCCAGCGATGCGGGACGCCCCTGCCGGTCGCGGCAGTCCATCCAGTCAGTCCCGGCGAGCGACAGGATCACCGGGACATTGCCGCTCTCCAGCAGCGCGGTGCGTTGCCGGTACAACCGATCGGTGCAGGGCTCGCGCGGGGAGCGCATGCCATTGACGACGATGAAGCTCGGGTCGCCCGCCTGCGCCGCTTCGAACGCAGAGCGCAGCTCGGCATCGTCCGTTGCCTCCCTCATCACATGCATCATCACAGTAAACCGCAAGGGTTCGGCAGCCAGTGCGACGGTCGCTGTGAACAGGATCAGCAACAAGAAAAGGCACTGTAATGATTTTTGAAGCACGCTCATGGCACGCTCACCCGGCTGACCGGTCGGCATGGATCAGCTGTTTGAGCTGGTACAGCGCATCCAGCGCCTCGCGCGGGCTGAGCTGGTCGGGATCCATGCGTTGTAGCGCCTCCAGTGCTTCCTGCGCCGCTCCGACGGGAGCACCGATGGTGTCAGTTTCTGCGGCGGGTTCTGGCCCAGCGGCAAACAGATCAAACTGCCCGTCGACTTCTGCCGCGTGCGCTTCCAGTGCCGCGAGATGCTTGCGCGCGGCGCGTATCACGCCCGCCGGAACGCCCGCCAGCTGAGCGACCTGTAGTCCATAGCTTTGCGATGCCGGACCTTCCTCGACCGCGTGCAGGAACACGATGCTGTCCTTGTGCTCGACCGCCGACAGGTGCACATTCGCACAGGCCGTGTGAGACTGCGGCAGTTGGGTCAGCTCGAAGTAATGGGTGGCAAACAGCGTGAAGCTGCGGTTGTTCTGCAGTAGCCAGAGCGCGATCGCCCATGCCAGCGCCAGGCCATCGAAGGTGGAGGTGCCGCGCCCGACCTCGTCCATCAGCACCAGCGAATGGTCAGTCGCGCCGTGCAGGATCGCGGCAGATTCAATCATCTCGAGCATGAACGTCGAGTGACCCGCCGCTAGATCATCGGCAGCACCGATGCGTGTGAAGATGCGGTCTATCGGCCCCAGCCGAGCGGATCTGGCAGGCACATAGCTCCCTGCGTAGGCCAGCAGCGTGATCAGCGCAAGCTGGCGCATGTAGGTCGATTTGCCGCCCATGTTCGGCCCGGTGATCAGCAGCAGCCGTCGCTCAGGTGACAGCCTGCAGTCATTCGCGATGAAGCGCTCGATGGTGTTCTCGACGACGGGATGTCTTCCCTGGATGAGATTGATGCCCGGCTCGGCCACCAGCTCAGGCTGACACCACTGATGGCGTTGCGCATGGCCGGCGAGGGCTGCCAGCACATCGAGTGTGGCCACCGCTTGCGCGACGGTTTGCAGGGCGTCGATGTAGCTGCCTAGCTCGTGCAGCAATTGCTCGTACAGGAGCTTTTCACGGGTGAGCGCGCGGTCTTGCGCGGACAAGGCCTTGTCTTCGAAAGCTTTCAATTCCGGAGTAATGTAACGCTCGGCATTTTTGAGGGTTTGACGGCGACGATAATCATCGGGGACTTTGGCAGTCTGCCCGTGCGTGACCTCAATGTAGAACCCATGCACTTTGTTGTACTCGACCCGCAGGTTCGCGATGCCCGTACGTTCCCGCTCGCGCTGTTCGAGATCGGTCAAGAACTGTCCGGCATTGTCGGACAGGGCCCGCAGCTCGTCCAGTTCGGCGTCATAGCCGCGCGCGATCACACCGCCGTCGCGCACCATGGCGGCGGGCTCCTCTGCGATCGAGCGTTCCAGTAGCGACAAGCAATCCGGTGGTATCTGAAGCGCCTGCACGGTGCCGTCCAGCAGCGGCGGCAAGCTGATGCTGCTGGCCTTGATCGCAGTCTGCAGCTGGGGCAGTTGCTGTAATCCGGCTCGCAGGGCCGACAGGTCTCGCGGACGCGCAGACAGCAATGCAATGCGCGTGGCAATACGCTCGATATCGGGCACGGGGGATAGCGCCTCGTTCAGGTGCTCGATGCGATCGCTGTCGATCAGGCAAGCGATGGCTGCATGGCGGTCGCGTGCTACCTGTTGCTCGCGGCTAGCCTGCTGAAGCCAGTGGCGCAGTAGTCGCGAACCCATCGAGGTACGGCAATGGTCCAGCGTAGAGAGCAGCGTTGGGCCGATACCTTGTTGTCCGCCGCGCAGTGATTCGGTGATCTCAAGATTTCTCCGTGTCGCGGCATCCATGCCGATGAACTGGCTTTCGTTTTCGACCATGAGCGTGCGCACATGGTGCAGCTGTTTACCCTGCGTATTGCGCGCATACAGCAGCAGCGCACCGGCTGCGCCCAGTGCCGCAGACAGGTCTTGTGCGCCATAGCCGGCCAGGCTGGTGGTGCCGAGTTGTTCGAGCAGTGATTTTTTTCCAGCGGCGATGTCGAAGTGCCAGTCAGCGACGATCGTGGCACGGCTGTTTAGCTGCTCTTGCAGCAGGTTGGCCTGTGCGTGATCGGCCAGTATCTCGGCGGGCACGATGCGCTCCAGTTCTTGCCGAAGCCGTGCAGCAAGGTGACTTTCTTCAGTAGTGATCTCGGTGACACACAGGCGGCCGCTCGCCAGCGACAGCCAGGCGAGTCCGATGACGGATTGCTTGCGCTGCCGCGCAACGCACAGCGCCAGCAAGGGGCGCTCGGATTTTTCGGGCAGCAGTTCGGCGTCGGTCAGTGTGCCCGGCGTGACGATGCGCTGTACGCGACGCTCAACGGGACCCTTGCTGGTGGCCGGGTCGCCGATCTGCTCGCAAATCGCGACAGATTCGCCCAGCTTCACCAGCTTGGCCAGATACTGCTCGACCGAATGAAAAGGTACGCCAGCCATCTTGATCGGCTGGCCGTTGGAGTTGCCGCGCTGGGTGAGGGTGATGCCCAGCAAACGCGCCGCTTTTTCCGCGTCCTCAAAAAACAGCTCGTAAAAATCGCCCATCCGGTAAAACAGCAGCAGGTTGGGATGCTCTGCCTTGATGCCCAGGTACTGCCGCATCATGGGGGTATGGCTGTCGTGAGTGTTGCGCTCGGCTGCGCTCATGCGTAGGTCAATGGTTGAGTGCAAATGAGATCAAGCCGGGCCGAGAGTTTGACTCTCTGGGCCCGGCTTGAACATGAAGCAAAAATGTAGCACAGCCGGGGCAGAACCGGCCGTTACGGTGCTTAACGCTGACCGCTGCGACGCTTGTGCGAGTTGGCATTGGCGGCGGGCTGGCTCAGCAGCGCGGGCGCGCGTCGGGATTGCGGCCGCTGCGGCGCACTGGCTGTCGTGCTGGTTCGCGCCGTCGCTGTACCTTGCCCGGACTTGGCAGATGAGTTGCGCTGCTGCCCGCTGTTCTGGGCGCGATGCTGGCCTTGTGGCTGCCCTTGCTGATTGCGTGAAGGGCTCCCGGCGCGCTGTCCGGGACGACCACCAGAACGCTGGCGGTGCTCATGACTGCGCAACTGAATCGGCTGCGGTTTTACGCTCGGGTCGGGCTCGAAGCCGACGATCACCTCGCAAGGTATCTCACGCTTGATGAAGCGCTCGATATCGCGCAGCAGCCCGTTCTCGTCGACGCAGACCAGCGATACGGCTTCACCGGTAGCGCCCGCGCGCCCGGTGCGGCCTATGCGGTGCACATAGTCCTCTGGCACGTTAGGCAGGTCATAGTTGACGACATGCGGCAACTGATCGATGTCGATGCCGCGCGCCGCGATATCGGTAGCCACCAGCACTTGCAATTCGGCGCTCTTGAATTCCGACAGCGCCCGGGTGCGCGCTGCCTGGCTCTTGTTGCCATGAATGGCCATCGCGCTGATGTCCGCTTTGCCGAGTTGTTCGACCAGCTTGTTCGCACCATGCTTGGTGCGGGTGAACACCAATACCTGGAACCAGTTGCGTTCCTTGATCAGATGCGTCAGCAGCAGGTGCTTCTTGTCACGATCGACGGGATGAATCTTTTGCGAGATGACCTCCACCGTCGAGTTGCGGCGCGCGACTTCGATCATCGCCGGATTGTTCAGCAGGCCATCGGCCAGCGTCTTGATCTCGTCGGAGAAGGTCGCCGAGAACAGCAGGTTTTGCCGCTTTGGCGGCAGCGCGGCCAGCACGCGGCGGATGTCGCGTATGAAGCCCATGTCGAGCATGCGATCGGCTTCGTCGAGCACGAGAATCTCGACGTGCTTGAGATCAACCGCGCCTTGCTGCAGCAGATCGAGCAGACGACCCGGGGTGGCCACCAGAATATCCACGCCGCGTTGCAGCTGTTGTATCTGGGGATTGATATTCACGCCACCAAAGATCACGGCCGATGAGAGCTTCAGGTACTTGCCGTAGGTGCGGACACTTTCTTCGACCTGCGCCGCGAGTTCGCGCGTCGGTGTCAGCACCAGCGCTCGTACCGAGCGCGACGCGGGGCGAGCGCCACCAGACAGGCGCTGCAGCACCGGCAGCGTGAAGCCTGCGGTTTTGCCGGTGCCGGTCTGTGCGCCGGCCATCAGATCCCCGCCTTTCAGTACCGCGGGTATCGCCTGAGATTGAATCGGGGTTGGTTGGGTATAGCCGTTTTCCGTGACGGCACGCACGATGGCTTCGGACAAGCCGAGTTCTGCGAAAGACATAAATCCTGACAAGTGAACGGCCCGCCGCCGCTAGAGGGCGCCAGTCACAGGCCAGAGGGGATGATTGCGGAGGGGCGGCAAGGAGACTGGAACAATTGCCGCGGCGGCCGAAGTATATATCACTTGCAAGCTTCCCGCTTCGTCGGCGGTCGGGGGTAGCATGATGCGGATCAGGCAAACGGCGAGAGCACGTTGAGCATTTGGCCAAAGATCTTGGGCGAGCCGGCGATCACATCGCCCTTGTAAAGATAGTCGGACTCGCCGCTGAAGTTGGCGATGATCCCGCCTGCTTCGGACACCAGCAGCGCGCCGGCGGCCATGTCCCAGGGCTTGAGATTTTTTTCGAAGAAGCCATCAAGCCGACCGGCGGCGACATAGGCGAGATCGAGGGCGGCGGCACCTGGACGACGCAACCCGGCGGATTTTTGCGTCATCAGATGGAACATCTTCACGTATTCATCTAGCGTGGACAGATCGCTGTAGGGGAACCCAGTGCCGATCAGCGCATCGGCGAGCTTGTCGCGTTTGGCCACACGGATGCGCTTGTCGTTCATGAATGCGCCTGCACCCTTGGTGGCGGTGAACAGCTCGTTTCGGGTGGGGTCATAAACCACGGCCTGCGTGATCTGCCCCCGATGCTGCAAGGCGATCGAGACCGCGTACTGGGGAAAGCCATGGATGAAGTTGGTCGTGCCGTCGAGCGGATCGATGATCCAGACGTTTTCATTCTCGTTGTGCAGATTCGACGAGGCGCCGGATTCTTCGGCAAGAATCGCATGATCGGGGTAGGCGGTCCGCAGGACATCGACGATGGCTTGTTCTGCGGCCTGATCGACTTCAGTGACGAAATCATTCGGACCCTTACGACCGACGCGCAGCTGGTCGATTTCAAAGGAGGCGCGATTGATGATGGTCGCGGCGCGTCGCGCGGCTTTCACCGCGGTATTGATCATGGGATGCATGGTGGTTCCGTTAAAATCCGGGCTTCGGTATTGCTGGCTGCAAGCTGGCAGACGAGCAACGATGAGAATGAACGATGCGATGTCCACATGTGCAGAACCGCGCTAACTCGGCATTTTAAATGAACCCGCCTTCCTCTGTTTCATCTTTATCGGATCGCCTGCGTTTCGTGCTGGTGGAGACCAGTCATCCCGGCAATGTCGGCGCGGCTGCCCGAGCGATGCGCACGATGGGATTTTCCGAGCTGGTGCTGGTCAGTCCGCGCTATGAAAACGTACTGACGCACGAGGAGGCGGTTGCCTTCGCCAGTGGCGCGACGGACGTATTGGCGCGCGCACGAGTGGTTAGTTCGCTCGATCAAGCTTTGGAAGGCTGTAACTTTTGTGTTGCCCTGTCGGCCCGTCTGCGGGAGTTTTCTCCGCCGGTACACCAGCCAAGAAACCTGGCGACACAACTCCAGGCAGATGCGTCGCTGCGCGCCGCGTTGGTCTTTGGCAGCGAGCGCTACGGGCTGTCGAATGAGCAGGTGGAAAAATGCCATGCGCTGGTGAATGTGCCCACCGACCCAACCTATGGTTCACTCAATCTTGCACAAGCAGTGCAGATTCTGGCGTACGAGTGCCGCATGGCTGCGCTAGGCGACGGTTCACTCGCGGGACAGGCCAGCGAGGTGGGCTTTCAGGGGGAGCGGGCGAGCGCGGAGCAGGTCGAGGGGATGTTCGTTCACCTTGAACAGGCACTGGTCGAGATGGATTTTTTAGATCCTCGCAACCCGAAGAAGCTGATGTCGAGGTTGCGGCGCCTGTTTGCCAGAGCCTCGCTGGAGAACGAGGAGGTGAATATCCTGCGAGGTATTGCCGGGCAGATCATTACACACCGAAAGCGGCGCGGCTAATCATTTCAAGCGTCCCCCATGAGGCCGCTAGCGGCGCCAGCAGTACCTTGCCGCGCGCCTGTACGGTCCTGTCTGCGGTACTGCCGACTTGCTACAGACCGCATGGGACTGGCTCTTATCCCCAGGCGCGCAGCAGCCCCACGGCCAACCCCTCCAGCGCGAATTCATGCTGGCCGGGCTCGACGCGAATCACATCGAAATCTGGATTTTCGGGCAGAAGCTCGATTGCATTACCGTTGCGCCGGAAGCGCTTGACGGTGACGTCGTCGTCGAGGCGGGCGACCACGATCTGACCGTCGCGAGCGGTGTCGGTCTTTTTGACAGCCAGCAGATCGCCATCATGAATGCCGGCATCGCGCATCGACATGCCTCGTACCTTGAGCAGGTAGTCGGGGCGGGCAGAAAACAGCGAGGGATCGACCTGGTAGGTAGCGGAAATGTGTTCTTCAGCCAGGATGGGCGAGCCCGCAGCAACCCGGCCGATCAGCGGCAACGAGAGTTGCATCAGTGCTGGGTGGGGCAAGGACATTTGCGGCACGGCGCGGCGGCTGCGGCTGCCTTCAGCGGGCCGGTCGAGTAGCCGTATGCCGCGCGAAGTGCCCGGGGAAATCTCGATCGCGCCTTTTCGGGCCAGCGCCTGCAGGTGTTCTTCGGCGGCGTTTGCAGAGCGGAAGCCCAGCTCGCTGGCGATTTCTGCGCGCGTCGGCGGGAAGCCTGTCTTGTTGATCGCTTCGCGGATGAGCGCGAGGATCTGTTCCTGGCGGGCGGTGAGTTTGATCATCGGCAGCTCCGTTGGCGTTTGGTACGCGAGGCTGTTTTTATAAACAGCCTGTATCTTTATACAGCACTGGACAAAAAGCAAGCATTTTTTTGCAATTTTCTCGCCCGGCAAGCTCTGTCGAAACTGAAGTAAGTCTCTGAAGCAATTGAGCTTCGGCCCATCATCGAGTAAAATCGCGGGTTTTCCTCTTCCCACACTCGTCTGACGCCGGGGTGGGCGATTCTGCAATCCGACCAAAAGGAGAAATGATGCGTCATTACGAAATAGTCTTTATCGTCCATCCGGACCAGAGTGAACAGGTTCCTGCGATGATTGAGCGCTACAAAGGCCTCGTGGCTGGCCGCGGCGGCAAGGTTCATCGTGTCGAGGACTGGGGCCGTCGCCAGATGGCTTACATGATCCAGAAGCTCGCCAAAGCCCACTATGTGTGCATGAATATCGAGTGCGACGGCGAGACGCTGGCTGAAATCGAGACCGGCTTCAAGTTCAACGATGCTGTGCTCCGTCATCTGACCGTTCGCATGAAGAAGGCCGAGACCGCGCCTTCGCCGATGATGAAGAGCGTGCAGAAGGAAGACGCTGCCAAGAGCCAGCGTTCTGAGGCGCCGGCTGCCTGAGGGACAGACAGCTACGTGTGAACACAGAGCGAGGTGAGAACAGTTTTCATTGCATCGCAATCCTGGCCGAGCGCGACATCGTGCGCTACAGCCCGGCAGGCATCCCGATCGTGGCCGCAAAACTGGTCCATGGCTCGGAGCAGGTCGAGGCAGGCATCAGCAGACAGGTTGATTTCGAACTGCCGGCGCTGGCCGCAGGAAAAATCGCCGGGCGGCTGGAACAGGCCGAGCTAGGTGCAATGTATCGCTTCAATGGCTTTATGGCGCGCAAGAACCGCAAAAGCAGAAGCATCGTTTTCCACCTCATCGATTTCGAAACGATTGATTAAAGATTCAGGAGCCAAACATGGCATTCGGTAAAAAGTTCGACAAGAGCAAACTCAAGGAAAAGCGCAAGCAGCAAAATCCTCTGTTCAAGCGCAAGAAATTCTGCCGCTTCACTGTCGCCAAAGTAGAGCAGGTGGACTACAAGGATGTGGATACCCTGAAGGACTTCGTCCAGGAAAATGGCAAGATCATGCCCGCACGCCTGACCGGCACCCGCGCGCATTATCAGCGTCAGGTGGATACCGCGATCAAGCGCGCCCGCTACCTCGCGCTGCTGCCGTACACCGATCTGCACAACGCCTGATCGGCCGTTCCTATCCAAGATACCTGGAGAAAAACATGCAAGTCATTCTGATGGAAAAAGTAGCTAATCTGGGCGACCTCGGTGCTGTCGTGCGCGTCAAGGATGGTTACGCTCGCAACTTCCTCATCCCGCAGCGCATGGCGCGTCGCGCAACCAAGGAAGCAATCGCAGAGTTCGAAGCCAAGCGTGCAGAGCTCGAGAAAGCAGCAGCAGCCAAGCTGGCCGCAGCACAGTCGCAGGGCGAAAAAATGTCCGGCCTGGTGGTAAAGATCAGCCAGAAAGCCGGTGTCGATGGGCGTCTGTTTGGCTCAGTGACCAACCACGACGTGGCTGAAGCGCTGGTCAAGCAGGGTTTCAATGTCGACAAAGCGCAGGTTCGTATGCCAACAGGTCCGTTGAAGACAACGGGCGATCATTCGCTGTCGGTGTCCTTGCATACGGATGTGGTAGTTGACATCACGATTTCCGTGATCGGCGAGCAAGCCTGAACGCGCGGCGACATCTGCCAAAAAATAGCCGGGGTTCCCCGGCTATTTTTTTGTCCGTCGAAATTACTGGTGCGTTCATGGAAGAATTTTGATGACGCGCTTGTCTCGTTAGGCAGCTGACAACAGGGGACGATTTTCGGGGCTTGTGCTAGTGGGTAACAGGTATAATCTTCGATCATGAACGACCGGGCCGATCCTCAGCTTGATTCCCTGCGCATTCCGCCCCATTCCATTGAGGCGGAGCAGTCGGTACTGGGCGGGCTGCTGCTCGATAATGCAGCCTGGGACAAGATCGCTGACTTCGTCAGTTCAGAAGATTTTTATCGTTATGATCACCGGCTGATTTTTCAGCACATTGCTCGGCTGATCAACAGCGCCAAGCCTGCTGACGTGATCACCGTGTTCGAGTCGCTGTCCTCCGCTGCCAAAGCTGAAGAGGTGGGCGGTGTTGCCTACCTGAATGCGCTCGCACAAAATACGCCGTCCGCAGCCAACATCCGTCGCTATGCGGAAATCGTTCGTGATAGAGGAATACTGCGCAAGCTGATCACGGTCGCTGATGACATTTCCGGTTCGGCCTTCAACCCGCAGGGTAAGGAAGTCAAGCAGATGCTTGACGAAGCAGAATCGAAAATTTTTGCGATTGCTGAAGAAGGCGCTCGTGGTTCGCAAGGCTTTCAGGAAATTCAGCCACTGCTCACGCAAGTGGTGGAACGTATCGATGAGCTCTACAACCGCGACAACCAGAATGACATCACCGGTGTGCCGACCGGGTTCATCGATCTGGATCGGATGACTTCTGGTCTGCAGCCCGGCGATCTGGTGATCGTCGCTGGCCGGCCGTCGATGGGCAAGACGGCGTTTTCGGTAAACATTGGCGAGCACGTTGCCGTCGATAGCGGCTTGCCTGTCGCGATTTTTTCGATGGAGATGGGTGGCGCACAGCTGGCCATGCGTATGCTGGGGTCGGTCGGTCGTTTGGATCAGCATCGTCTTCGCACTGGTCGCCTGAATGATGAAGACTGGCCGCGCCTGACGCATGCGATCCAGAAAATGAACGATGCGCAGATCTTCATCGATGAGACGCCTTCGCTCTCGTCGATCGAGCTCCGCGCGCGTTCGCGCCGCCTGGCGCGTCAGTGTGGCAAGCTGGGACTGATCATTGTCGACTACCTGCAGCTGATGTCGGCAAACTCGCCCGGTGAGAACCGCGCGACCGAGATTTCCGAGATCTCGCGTAACTTGAAGGGCCTGGCCAAGGAACTGAATTGCCCGGTAATCGCACTCTCTCAGCTCAATCGCTCGCTGGAGCAGCGTCCCAACAAGCGCCCCGTGATGTCCGACCTTCGCGAATCCGGTGCGATCGAGCAGGATGCCGATTTGATCCTCTTTATCTACCGAGACGAGGTTTACAATCCCGATTCGCCGGAAAAGGGGATGGCTGAGATCATCATTGGAAAGCAGCGGAATGGCCCCATCGGAAGCGTGAGAATGACTTTCCTGGGGCACTACACCAAATTCGAGAACTACACAGGAAGCGCGCCTGTCTATGGCGGCGGCGAGTAGGCGCGTGCATGAAATCTGGTAGCACTGTCAACGAGGAGGAATAATGTTCGGACGCCTGATGCCTACTGAAGGAAAATTCTTCGAATTCTTCATCCAGCACGGCGAATTGTGTGTCAAAGGCGGCAAGGAATTGGTCGCGCTGATGACAAATTTCGACGATCTCGAGCACCGCGTACACGCCATCGAGACAATCGAGAAGCAGGCAGACAAAGTGACGCACGGTGCACTGGAGCTGCTGCACAAGACCTTCATCACGCCCCTGGATCGTGAGGACATCCATCTTCTGATCACGCGAATGGACGACATTCTCGATCTCATGGAAGACGTGGCGCAGACGATTTCGCTGTACGACATCAAGGCGATCACGCCAGAAGCCAAGCGTCTGGCCGAGCTTTGTCAAGCCTGCTGTGAAAAAGTGCTCGCTAGCGTCTCGCTGCTGCACAACATGGACAATGCACGCGAAATACTGAGCATCTGCGCCGAGATCGACCGCCTTGAATCCGATGCCGACCATGTGATGCGCGCCGCGATGTCCAAGCTTTTCCGCGAAGAGCCCGACGTTCGCAACCTGATCAAGCTGAAGGCAATCTATGAAATCCTCGAAACGGTGACAGACCGTTGCGAGGATGTCGCCAACATTGTCGAAGGCATCATCGTCGAGAACGCCTGAGGCGAGACCTACCAACCTGACCGTCTCGTTTCATGCAAACACTTAACATCAGTATGTATGTGCTGGCCTTCCTGATCGTGCTGGCGTTGGCATTCGATTTCATGAATGGCTTTCATGACGCTGCGAATGCGATCGCGACGGTGGTGTCGACCGGCGTGCTCAAGCCATCCTCGGCAGTGGCGCTGGCCGCCTTCTTCAATTTTGTGGCGATCGCCGTCTTTCAGTTGAAAGTGGCAGCCACCGTAGGCAAGGGGACCATCGATCCCGCCGTGGTTGATCACTACGTGATTTTTGGCGCGCTGATCGGGGCCATTTCCTGGAATCTTCTGACTTGGTATTACGGCATTCCGTCTTCCTCATCGCACGCACTGATCGGCGGTCTGGTAGGCGCAGCAGTAGCTAAGGCGGGCACGAGTTCGCTGATCTCCGCCGGATTGATCAAGACCATCAGCTTTATCGTGCTGTCGCCCTTGCTCGGGCTGTTGTTCGGTTCGCTGATGATGCTTATCGTGTCATGGATGTTCGTTCGAAGCACGCCGCCGCGGGTGGATAAGTGGTTCCGCCGCATGCAGCTGGTGTCGGCGTCGATGTACAGCCTCGGGCATGGCGGAAATGACGCGCAAAAAACCATGGGCATTATCTGGATGTTGCTGATTGCAGCGGGTGTTACGGCGGCCAATGATCCGTTGCCGATGTGGGTGATCATCTCTTGTTATGTCGCGATCAGCCTTGGGACTTTGTTCGGTGGCTGGCGCATCGTCAAGACCATGGGCCAGAAAATCACCAAGCTTAGACCAGTGGGGGGCTTCTGCGCGGAGACGGGAGGTGCAATTACCTTGTTCCTTGCAACGGGGCTGGGTATTCCTGTATCGACGACTCACACCATCACGGGCGCCATCGTTGGTGTAGGCTCATCGCGCAAGATGTCTGCGGTGCGCTGGGGCGTGGCAGGCAATATCGTGTGGGCGTGGATCTTCACAATTCCTGCGTCGGCTTTCATGGCTGCGATCGCGTGGTGGTTGGGGCAGCAGTTTCTCTAAGTTGCGGCGATCAATCAAAGCGCATGAAAAACCCTGCCAACGGCCAATGCCAGTCAGTTAAGCCTGAAGGTCCCTGCATTCAACAAAAGACGCTGGGTCCCGGCCTGCGCCGGGACGACGATATAAAGGCCGCTAGCAGCTAAAACGTCATCCCGGCGCAGGCCGGGATCCAGTGACTTTGAATTTTTATCTACACGGGTCAGGCCGCCTCAAAGCACATCGCTCGCATGATCTGCCAGCCTTGAGCGCTCTCCGCGCGCCAGCGTCACATGCCCGCTGTGCGACCAGCCCTTGAAGCGATCGACGACGTAGGTCAGGCCGCTTGACCCCTCGGTCAGATAGGGCGTATCAATCTGCGCGATATTGCCGAGACAGACGATCTTCGTGCCAGGGCCTGCGCGCGTCACGAGAGTCTTCATCTGCTTGGGTGTCAGGTTCTGCGCCTCGTCGATGATCAGGTACTTGTTGACGAACGTGCGGCCGCGCATGAAATTCATCGACTTGATCTTGATCCGCGAGCGGATCAGTTCCTGGGTCGCCGCACGGCCCCATTCACCGGCATCGGAGTCGGACTTGTTGAGCACTTCGAGGTTGTCGTCAAAGGCGCCCATCCACGGAGACATTTTCTCTTCTTCGGTACCGGGCAGGAAACCAATATCTTCACCGACGGGCACGGTGACGCGGGTGACGATGATCTCGTTGTAGTGTTTTGTCTCGAGTACCTGCGCGAGTCCTGCTGCCAGCGCCAGCAAGGTCTTGCCGGTACCGGCCTGGCCGAGCAAGGTGACGAAATCGCATTCAGGATCCATCAGCAGATTCAGCGCGAAATTCTGTTCGCGGTTGCGAGCGGTGATACCCCACACATTGTTCTTGCTGTGGCCATAGTCGCGCAACGTGCGGATGACGGCAGTTCTGCCATTGATCTGCGTGACCTGCCCATAAAACGACGGCTCGCCATTCCTCGGCTCGAGGTAGACAAATTGATTTACCAGCATCGCGGGCACCATCGGACCGGTGACGCGGTAAAAGGTGCTGCCATTGCCCCGGGATTCTTGCCAGGATTCCATGCCCTTGCCATGACGGTTCCAGAAATCGTCGGGCAGCTGGAGGATGCCGGAGTACAGCAGGTCGGTATCTTCCAGCACATGGTCGTTGAAATACTCTTCGGCAGGCAGGCCGAGCGCACGTGCCTTGATGCGCATATTGATGTCCTTGGACACCAGCACCACCGGGCGCTCGGGATACTGCTCTTGCAGCGCGCGCACGACGCCGAGAATCTGATTGTCTGCCTTGCCCTCGGGGAGGCCTTCGGGTAGCGTCCAGCGTCCCAGCCGCGTCTGAAAATACAGCCGACCACCGGCGTCCTTGTTGCCCAGTTTGCTCAGCGCAATGCCATCGTCAATGGCTTCTTCAGAGATGTCGGCCACCAATGCATCGAGCGAGCGCGATACCTGGCGCGCATTGCGAGCCACTTCGGACATGCCTTTTTTATGATTATCCAGTTCTTCGAGGGTGATCATCGGTAGGTAGACATCATGCTCCGCAAAGCGGAAAAGCGAGGTCGGGTCATGCATCAGCACATTCGTATCGAGCACGAAGAGTTTGGTCACGCCTTTCTTATCTGCCGTGCGACTGATGTGCGACTTGACACTGGTGTCGGTGCGCGACTTGCGTTGCGCTGGCCTGGTCTGGGGTGGTGCTTCGGCTCGATTGCGAGCCTCGATGACCTCGTGCTGGGCGACGGAGGTGCTGGGCACCAGTGAAATAGCGGGTTTGACGGGCTTGCCTTTTTCTGCCTTCGGATAATCCACCGGGGAGAGCAATGCTGCGGGTTTGGACGGCATTTTAGGCAGGGGCATCAGGACCTCGGGCTGTGAAAATAAGGGATTTGATTCCGAAGACGAACGAACTGCAGTTCGTATTGCGCTGAATAATGCGGAGAAAAAAACAGAAAAGGCTGTTTGAGCCAAAGGATCCAATCCTTTTCCCGAAACAGCCTCGAATATAAATAATTATTAAAAATCAATTATTTAGATAATCCTGTCGGTTCGAGTCGATGAATATCAACCCAAACTTTCAATAACTTCCAGCACTTCATCCACATGTCCTGGAACTTTTATTCCACGCCATTCTTTCACTATTTTGCCGTCAGCGTCAATCAAAAATGTCGACCGTTCCACTCCGCGCACTTTTTTGCCGTACATGGATTTCATCACGATGACATCGAACATCGTGCAGACGGACTCGTCGGTGTCCGAGATTAATTCGAATGGTAGACCCAGTTTTTCTTTGAAGCCGACATGCGAACGCAAGCTGTCGCGGCTAATGCCGAAGACCTCGCATCCGGCTTTGCGGAAACGCGAATGCAGCTCGCGAAACTGCAAGGCCTCGGTGGTGCAGCCCGGTGTGTTGTCTTTGGGGTAAAAGTACAGCACAAGCTTGCGGCCGCGATAGTCCGACAGCCGGAATGGCGTTGGACCGGTCATCTCGGCAGAAAAATCCGGGACGGTCATGTGGAGTATGGATGGACGTTCGCTCAAAGCGCGCTCCTTGTCTTCTCTAAAGTGTGAGGTTGCTGCGATATCAGCGGCTCGCCTTCCCGGGAAGGATGAGCGCCAGCGCGACCTTCCTGCCTTCGGCCATTAAAATGTTATAAGTTCTGCAAGCTGCTCGGTTATCCATGCATTCCAGACCGATGCGGCGGGACATCAGCGCACTGAGCAAGCGGTGAGGAACGAAACGCTGACGCTCTCCGGTTCCCAGGATGACCAGATCGGGGTTGGTGTCGGCCACTGCGTCAAAATGCGCGGGTTGAAGCGATTCGAAAGAAGTCACCGGCCAGGGCTTGGGCGCCAATTCAGGCAGCACCAGCAGGCTATCCTCGAAACGCATCGCATTGATCTCGATCCAGTCGTCTTCATAGCCCGTGACAGTCTGGTATTGCTGGGTCTGGGTCGCGTGCAGCTTCATGGTGCCCGGATTTTATCGCGATCGGCCGCGCGCCGGTTTACTGCTTGGTCTTTCTGGGCGATTTGGGGCAAAATGATCGTTTTTTCGCGGTGCAACACCCGGCGTGCCGCCCGCTCCAACCAACCCGAATCCAGGCCGTGAAATCAATCCAGAAATCCAAGAAACTGGCAGATGTGTGCTACGACATCCGTGGGCCCGTGCTCGAAAAGGCGCGACACATGGAGGAAGAGGGCCACAAAATCATCAAACTTAACATTGGTAATCTTGCTCCCTTCGGCTTCGACGCGCCTGACGAGATTGTGCAGGACATGATCCGCAATATGGGCAACGCCGCAGGCTATACCGATTCCAAGGGTCTGTTTGCGCCGCGCAAGGCCATCATGCACTACAGCCAGGAGAAGAAGATCTCGGGCGTCACCATTGACGACATCTATCTCGGCAACGGCGCTTCCGAGCTGATCGTGATGAGCATGAATGCGCTGCTCAATACCGGGGACGAAGTGCTGGTGCCCGCGCCCGACTATCCACTGTGGACAGCGGCTGTCAGTCTGTCTGGAGGCAAGCCAGTGCACTACGTCTGCGATGAGCAAGCAGATTGGTACCCCGACATCGACGACATCAAGGCAAAGATCAATGCCAACACGCGCGCCATTGTCGTCATCAACCCCAACAATCCGACTGGCTCGCTCTACCCGGTCGAGCTACTGCAGCAACTGGTCGAACTGGCGCGTCAGCATCAGCTGATCATTTTTGCAGACGAAATTTATGACAAGGTGCTGTACGACGGCGCGACGCATACCTCACTGGCCTCACTGGCCGACGACGTGCTGTTCATCACCTTCAATGGCCTGTCCAAGAACTACCGATCCTGCGGCTATCGCGCCGGCTGGATGATTGTCTCCGGCGAGAAGAAGCATGCAAAAGATTACATCGAAGGTCTGAACATGCTGGCCTCGATGCGATTGTGCGCGAATGTGCCGGGGCAGTTCGCGATACAGACTGCGCTGGGCGGCTATCAGAGCATCAATGACCTCGTTGGTCCCGGCGGGCGTCTGCTCAAGCAGCGCGATTTGGCGCACAAACTGTTGACGGATATTCCCGGGGTGACTTGCGTCAAGCCCAAGTCAGCACTGTACATGTTCCCACGGCTTGATCCAAAGATGTACCCGATCGAGGACGACCAGCAGTTTGCCTACGACTTGTTGGCGGAGGAGCGGGTGCTGATCGTGCAGGGCACCGGCTTCAATTGCACGACTACGGACCATTTCCGCGTCGTATTCCTGCCAAACGTCGATGATCTGGCGGTCGCCATGGGCCGGATTGCCCATTTCCTCGACGGCTACCGCCGCCATCACGCGAGCTGAGTCATCTCCCGAATCACCCCCCCGAGACCAACGAGTTCTAGAAGCACTGAAGATGAAACCAATCAAAGTCGGCCTGATGGGCATAGGCACCGTGGGTGCCGGAACATTCACGGTATTGCAGCGCAACCAGGAAGAAATCCGCCGGCGCGCTGGCCGGGCGATTGAAATCGCGATGGTCGCGGATCTCGACACAGCGCGTGCGAAGGCGATCTGTGGGCCACAGGTGCAAGTGGTCAGTGATGCGTTTCAGGTCGTTGATAACCCGGACATTGATATCGTCATCGAGCTGATTGGTGGCTATGGGATCGCACGCGAGCTGGTAATGAAAGCCATCGCCAACGGCAAGCATGTCGTCACCGCCAACAAGGCTTTGCTCGCGACGCACGGCACCGAGATCTTCCGTGCAGCGCAAGAGCGCGGCGTGATGGTGGCTTTCGAGGCGGCAGTAGCCGGGGGTATTCCCATTATTAAGGCCTTGCGTGAAGGTCTGACCGCAAATCGCATTCAGTGGATTGCCGGCATCATCAATGGCACAACGAATTTCATTTTGTCCGAGATGCGCGACAAGGGACTGGATTTCGATGTCGTTCTCAAAGAAGCGCAGCGGCTAGGCTATGCTGAGTCAGATCCTACCTTCGATATCGAAGGTGTGGACGCTGCGCACAAGGCCACCATCATGTCTGCGATTGCCTTTGGCGTGCCCGTGCAGTTTGAGAAAGCCCATGTTGAAGGCATCACCAAATTGCAGGCCTCGGACATTCGCTATGCCGAACAGCTAGGCTACCGAATCAAGCTGCTAGGCATTGCGCGGCGTGCTGAAAAGGGTATCGAGCTTCGCGTGCACCCGACGCTGATACCTGCAAATCGCCTGATCGCGAATGTCGAGGGTGCAATGAACGCCGTACTGGTGCAGGGCGATGCGGTTGGTGCGACGCTTTACTACGGAAAAGGCGCCGGGGCAGAGCCAACCGCTTCTGCAGTGATCGCTGATCTCGTCGATATTACCCGTCTTGCGACTGCCGATCCGGAGCATCGTGTGCCTTATCTGGCGTTTCAGCCAGACGAAATGTCTGACACACCCATTCTGCCGATGGCCGAGGTCACGACCAGTTATTACTTGCGAATACGCGTGGCAGACAAGCTCGGCGTGGTCGCTGATGTGACACGCATACTCGCCGACTCGGCGATCTCGATTGATGCGATGCTGCAGAAAGAACCGGGCGAGGGCGAAACTCAGACCGATATCATCATCCTGACTCACCAGACGCAGGAAAAACAGGTGGACAAGGCCATCAATGCCATCGAAGGTTTGTCCACGGTCGTCGGTAAGGTGACCCGTATTCGGCTCGAAGAGCTCAGCTGATACCTGGCATGCGGTAGCTCAGCGTATCTCTGCGCAATGCATCAGCCAATTTTGTTAGCAGTTTGTTTCAGACTGTCCGAGATTTCCTTGACCAAGGCGCTGAACGTGGATGCCGTGATCGTATATTTAGCAATGTTGAACTGTAATTTCAACAGATCTGCCTGACTCACCTCGCCCCCGCTCTTGAGGTTTTCTAATTGGCTTTTAACATCGGTTTCCATGGAAGTGATGTTCGCGGAAGCAATTGTGTCAATGTTATTAAGATTGACTTTTTCAATGGTGTTTTTATTAGGATCGGCCAAAGTGTTCTCCTTGAGTTGACTTGGAAGAGGTTTAAATTTTCGATGCAATGTACATCTGCATCACGTGTTCAGCCGCTTGAACTGCCTCACTCGCGGCCATAATCTGTTGATAGGTGTCTGGTTGGTGCAGCTTTTGACGCTCCCTCGCAAGGCGTGCGCTGATGTCTGAGAGCCGTTGCATGATCGCTGCAGCAAATTCTCCCGTGTTGTCGGCTTCCAGCCATTCTTCCAGACCTAGCACGAGGCCTTCGGGCGCTTGCTTTTGCATGTCTACCTCGCTATCCGAAAACGCTCGCTACCTTCAAAAATAATCTCGTTATCTTTGACGATTAACAGAGTATTCCCATTGATGTCACCTCCGCGGGTGATTCGGTCGCCAGACTCTGTCACTACGAAGGGCATTGCTCCACCGACAATCGTTTGCACCTGAACCGGGGGCTTACGCAGAGCCAACCGAAGGCTTGCTTTTACGGGCAATAATTTTCCGTATCGTTCGGTGTAATTGACAATCAAGGTTTCCCATCGCCGCATATCATCTTCATTGAGCGTTCCTCGCAGAATAAACTCGGGTTGCTTTTCGATGATCTGCATTTTTTTCAGCAAGCCAGCCTCGCTAAGCTGATCTTGCAAAAATTGTGGCAGATCCTCAGCAAGCATGATTGAAGAATTAATGCGTTTCAGGCCGGGCACGCCTGTAGATAGCAAATCCATGACAGACTCGCGCACGCTTTGCGAATTGACGGCACCTTCAAGTGAGAGGATCCCGCCATTGACACCCTCTACGCGCAGCTTTGCTCTGGCGGGGTCAATTTTTTCTGCGATGAGCTGGACAGCGGTTGCCATCATCTCTGCATCGACAAACAGCTCGAGTTTTGGAGCAGGGGTCACCTCGAGCAAAGCCTGCTGCAGTGTGCTTTTTGTGCGCTCGTCTGGTACAAAGCCTCTCACCAACACTTGTTGATCTCGAGTCGCGCTGATCTCAATAGAAGCGCCCACACCACTTGTGGCAACAATATCACGCACTTTGCGCAAGGAGGGAGGATCGGAGACCGGAGCCCGTGCTTGCACAAGCGCGGGTTGATGAGGTTGCGCGATGTGACCGTTCCAGAGCAAAGCGGCGATCACAATGATGATAACCATGCCGACTGACGCGCCGACTGAGAAGAATAGTTTTCTTGCACGACCCGTCCTGGCAACTACGGATGAACCCGTGGAAGGAGGATTCGTTGAAGCTGGTTCTATTGGCTCAGGATGCGCTGCAGGGGGAGCCAGGGGTAATACATCGGTCGGATTAGGCCACTCAGCTTCAACATCGTCAACCGAGATCCATATCCCACCAATTTCTATGGGCATTCCAAGATCAAGTTCGATGGTTTCCGTAATTTCATTGCCTTGCGTGTCGCAGATGCTTCCTTCAACCGGCGTTAGCGACGGCACTTCCCCATCAAAACTCAATCTGGCGTGCAGCGTTCGGATTTTGGGCCCACTCAGGATAATGCTGCAATCATCCCCGGCGCCCAAGTCATAGTCACCCGGTGCCAGCGTCAATCGGCTACCCGCCTGCGGGCCAAGCAACACTCGGAATTCTATTTGCTGCTGGAGCGTTTCAAGACTGGGTTCTAGTTTCATTGACGAAAGTGATGCCTTATTGATAATTTCGGTCTACAATGATCCAACGCTCATAGAGAAGCAGGACACCATGCCCATCCAATCGGAAGTCCGCGAACAAGTACTGATCGTACGACCTATCGACAGTCTTAACAAAGTCTGTGCCACAGAATTTGAAGAATTCATCCAGAGCGAGATGGACGAGGGTTTTCGGCTAGTCGTTTTCGATTTTTCGCAACTCTCGCAGGTATCGAGCGAAGGGCTTCTTGTCATACTGAAGCTGATTAATGAGCTGCGTAAGATTGGTGGCGAAGTCATGGTTGCCGGATTGAATTCAAAAGTACGCGTGATATTTAACGTAAGCGGTATATTCACACTTTTGGAAGAAAGCGAAGACGTAGACGCAGCAATAGCCAGACTGTTGGCACAACCGCGTCCGACTGCCGATGAAGAATCACCTGAGTAAGGATTGAGTGCTGTCAGAATCATATTTCTACCCTTGCGAGAGGTTGAATGTTTACCTCAGGCGTTAGCTCTTGATATGAAAGCACAGGAAGTTCATAGAGATCTTGCTCAATCAGCTTGCGCATATATTTTGTCGCGATTTGGAAAGGTCGCCAACTGTTGACTTGATATTTTCCAGTAATTGCCGAGAAATTCCCGGGTCAAGAGCAAGATATGATCCGCCTGACGTCTGCCGTACCGCGCTGCGAACGGCATCTTCGACGGCCGGAGCTAGCAGATACGCGGGAAGAATATTTTGAGCGGAAGAATGGCGGTGGCTGATATGCCGCTTCAGTGCTACTCGTACGTACTCAGTAAGCATCACACTGTCTTTTTCTTTTTGTCCCCATTCGATCAGCGCTTCCATGACTGCGCGAAGATTTCGCACAGAGACCTCCTCGCCAACTAATCGTTGCAGAATCTCTGCGATCTTATGGATGGGCATAACCCTCTGAACCTCTTTCGCCAGCTCTGGAAATTTTTCTTCCATGGTGGTGAGGAGCGCACGAGTTTCTTGAATGCCGATAAATTCAGCAGCATATTTTTTAAGTACCATCGCTATGTGATAAGACAATGCTTGAGTTGGCTCGAAAAAAGAAATGCCTCCGCTTGCAAGAGCCAACTTAAGCTGACTGCTCACCCAGAAAGTGGGAATGCCTGGTAAGAACTTCTTGTCCGATTCAAAGGGGATCGCCAACGATTGCAAGATATCCGGCGACTCATTGGCAATAATGTAATCTTCACGCAGCCGTCCCTGTGACACCGGAATCTCGGACACCATGATGAGATAAGTTTCATCAGGAATCGCTTCATTGAAGCGTAGATTAATGCCAGGAAAAATAATCCCAAGATCTTCAAACAGAGCTCTCCTGACTTTGGCAAGTTCATCATTGAGCGATGATGCCGAAAACGCCTTTTCAAGCTTGTTATTCATATCAACGAGTAAAGGGACGGTTGGGCTAAAGCTTTGCTCTTCCTTAACAGACTGTGCCTGGCCTGCCGAATCCTTTAATGTTGAAGAAATTGCCGGTACGGTCGTAATCTTGCCAGTTTTAGGATCGACAATTTGCTTTTCACCTTTGAAGAAGATGTAACCCACCACACCTACAACAACAGACAAAATAAGAAAAGTAACCGTAGGCATACCTGGAATAATGGCAAAGCCCAGCATCACTACCGACCCAATCAGAAAAGCTTTTGGCTGCGCAAGCAATTGAGAGCCAATATCGCTGCCGATATTCGATGGTCCGTCAGAGCCAGTGACTCGGGTGACAATCATGCCAGCACAGATTGACACAAACAGCGCAGGAATTTGCGAAATCAGGCCGTCACCGATGGTAAGAATCGAATAGATCTTGATCGATTCTGCGGCGGTCAAGCCCCGCTGAAGTACACCAATCATGATCCCTCCCAAGAGATTGACCGCAACAATAATGAGGCCAGCGATAGCATCGCCTTTCACAAATTTCATCGCGCCATCCATCGCGCCGTAAAGCTGACTCTCTTTCTGAACTACGTCACGTCTACGTCTGGCCTCATCCATGTCAATCGTGCCGGCACGGAGATCGCCATCAATAGACATTTGCTTACCCGGCATGGCATCCAGTGAAAATCGTGCCGCAACCTCAGCAACACGCTCGGATCCCTTCGTAATAACGACAAACTGAACAATGGTGAGAATGAGGAACACAACTAAACCAACAACCAAATTACCGCCAACAACAAAATTGCCAAATGTATAAATAATATGCCCGGCATCACCATTCAGCAGAATAAGTCGTGTAGTCGCGATGCCGATTGCCAGACGAAATAGCGTGGTGACAAGGAGTACCGAAGGGAACGACGAAAAAGCGAGCGGATTGGGAAGATACATTGCGACCATCAGCAGCGTCGCTGAGAGACACATATTTGCAGCAATCAAAGCATCCACCAGCCAAGTAGGCAGCGGAAGAATCATCATGAAAATGATGCACACGATTAATGTTGCAAGAACAAGATCGTTCCGTTTGACGATTTTTTGAATCGCCGACTGGACGTGAGCGGTAATCATCTCCATCCTGCCGACTCCTTATGCTTAGCTTTGCTTTTTAAGCGGATATGCATTCTCATGGCTTTGGCGGCTTCAGCGGGAAGTCTTGCATTTTGAAAAGCCTTGCTACGTAAAAACCAGAGCGTAGGATCAGACTCGAAAGCGCCGCGAATAACCTTGAGCTTGTCAAGAGCAGCTTCTGGTTGCTGGCAATGAATAAGAGAAAAAGCGAGTGGAAATACAACGAGTGGATCCTGTGGATACCACTCAAAAAGTAAGTCGTAAATCATGGCTGATTTCTCATATTTTTCTTGCTGTAAAAAAATGAAAGCCAATTGAATCAACAATTCTCGGTGTGATGGAGAGAGATCTTTCATAGAATCACCGTAAGCAGTTACGTCAGCCTTGAAAAAGAGCTGATCTGTAGTGCTGTAGGAGTTCAAGCAATTGTTTTTCATCATCAAGAATTACAACCTGATATATACCGGAGGGTAACGGATCTAGGCTCGTCTCCCAAACTCCCTTTTCATTGGAATCTATGAGTGTAAAGGAATAAATTACTTTTCCATCTATAGAATAAAAA
>JBEGNF010000028.1:0-29309 GCA_041182625.1 Pseudomonadota bacterium
AGCTGCAGGGGTAGGGCGCTGTGGCATAGAACTGCAGCGCGGAGAAGGGCAGTTCCTTGAGGTGCGTCATGCGGTTCGCGTCATTCGGAAGCGGTTCGCGTCATTCGGGAAACTCCGGAGTGACCCGGGACCAGTCGGGTGGTGGCTGATCGACCAGCAGCGTCACCCGATCTGCCCGGGCCGCCACCCGCTGGTTGCAGCGCCCCAGCAGGTCCCGGTATTGGCGCCCCAGCGGCGTGAATATCCAGTACTCCACCGGTGCGCCCCACAGCCAGTGCTTATGCCATCCAGCATGCGTTTTCGCGAAGCGCGTGAATCCAAACGCAGGATTCAGTAAAAACCACAAAAAATCCTCTGTCACCCAGAACAGCATGATGCAGCCCAGTGCACGCAGTTCGGCTTGCCATGAGTAGTCGGCACTGAATACCAGCGGGAAGTGAAAGAACAGTGCAACCAGCGAAAACGCCCAGGCATGATAGCCCGTCATTGCGCGGCCACCCCAGAGCAGATCAAGTAACCAGTGCTGCTCGATACGCCAGGTGGGAAGATTTTGCGCCCAGCCCGCATCGCCCTCGATGGCAATCTCCAGCTTGGCAAAGAAAAAGCCCAAGATGACAACGCCCAGCAGGGTACCGGCCATGGGTGGAAAAAAAGCGCTCATCAGAACATCGTCGCAGGAAGCTGAGCGCGCACATGCTGCAAAATCCGCTGTGCCGCACGGGGTTGGGCAAGGAGGCGTGTCTTTGAACGCATGACGCTGAGCGTCTCGGCATCAGACAGCAGACGTCGTAAACGATAGATCAGTGTTGCTTCATCATCCGCCCGTTGCGCCACCCCCTCTTGCAACAGCAGTGCAGCGTTGCGCTCTTCCTGACCAGGAATCGGATTGATCAGCAGCATGGGTAATCCCATGGCCAGGCATTCAGAAGTGCTGAGCCCGCCGGGCTTGGTGATCACGAGGTCAGCGCACGCCATCAAGTCGGGTACGTCGTCAGTGAATGCCAAGGGGACGAGTCGTCCTTGGCAAAAGCAGGCCAAACTGTTCAACTCTTGAAAAAGCGACTGATTTTTCCCAGTCATCACGATGATTTGTAATGATTCGTCAATGGCCAGTATCGATCGAATCAATGACGGGCTCATACCGATTCCGCCACCGCCACCCATCATCAGTAGCGTGACGCGACGCGGATCCAGCGCCCAGCGCCTACTGCATTGATCGCGCTGCAGATTCCGGGTGAATCCCGGCATCACAGGTATGCCAGTCACGACAATCGCCGACTCAGGAATCCCCGCCGCCTGCAAGCGGTAGGCAAGCTCACTGTTGGCAACGAAATAACCCGCGATGCCCTGATGTACCCACATCTGGTGCACATCGAAATCGGTGACCACCACCCATACCGGAATAGCCAAACGGTGACGCCGTAGGGCATCAGCAAGCAGCTCGGCAGGCAAAAAGTGCGTGCAGATGATCAAGTGAGGGGCGTAATTCTCGATGTCGGAGAATAGTCTCTGTCCACACAGACGCTGAATCAGTCGGCGGAAGCGGCCGCTTAGACTGTTCGTCGGTTCACGATCAGTTTTTCGATACAGCCAGCCCCATGCCTCGGGCAGCCCGCTGGCTAGCTTCAGGTACCAATCCGTGTAGATGGTCTTGAACCAGGCAGGCACGAGCTGCATCAGGTCTCGGTGCCGAAGCGACAGATCGGGAAAATCAAGCCGCGCAAGTGCACACAATGCGTCCGCAGCACGGACATGTCCGCTGCCCGCAGAGACCGACACCACCAAGACTCTTTTGTCGGTGCCTGGGCTTGCAGCGGTGGTTGGTGAGGACGCGCCGGATACCGCCGTATCCCCGCTGGTAAAAGACGGACCTCGGCCGCGCAGGAGGAAGTTCAGGCTAGTTCCGGACACAGTGCGGCTTCTTTTTTCTTGAATTGTGCCTTTTCCCAGCGCAACATGATGTCATGCCAATCGACCAGATGCAGTTCGCCGGCGTCATCCTCGACCAGTGCGGTCAGGCTCTCTACCCAGTCGCCATCATTGCAATAGAGGATGCCATCAATGTCGCGTATCTCCGCCTTGTGAATATGGCCGCAGATTACCCCATCGACCCCCTGTTTTCTGGCCTCGGCGGCAAGGGCATCTTCGAATGAGGTGATGTAGCTGACGGCATTCTTCACCTTCAGCTTCAAGTACTGTGACAGCGACCAGTAAGGCAGTCCAGCACGCGCGCGCCAGCCGTTATAGACCTGGTTGAATTTCAATATCATGGTGTACAGCGAATCGCCAACGTAGGCCAGCCATTTTGCGCACGCGATCACGCCATCAAAGCGGTCTCCGTGTAAAACCAGCATGCGCTTGCCATTCGCGGTCACGTGCACGTGTTCATCACGGATCTTGATACCACCAAAATCCAGGCCAATGAACTGACGAACCACTTCATCGTGGTTGCCGGGTACAAAAATGACTTTGGTTCCTTTTTTTGCTTTTTTCAGCACGAGTTGGACGACATCGTTATGAGTCTGGTGCCAGTACCAGCGTCGCTTGAGCTGCCAGCCATCGACGATATCGCCGACCAGATACAGCTTGTCCGATTCTGTCGTCTTCAAGAATTCCAGCAGGCGCTTCGCCTGGCAGCCACTGGTCCCGAGGTGGACGTCTGATATCCAGATGGTTCGGAAGCGAAGAGGTTTTGGTTTTTTAATGAGAGATTTTGAGAATTGGTCGAAACTGAAGGACTCGCGTGCGTTCATGCTGCCTCTGCCTCTTTCAGGTAGTGCCGAGCATATCGGCTGTCAAGCTGCGCCAGTGGCAGCATCATGAACAGATCCGCGCTATGGAAATCCGGATCCCACGCGGGTTCGCCGCAGACCCAGGCACCGCTGCGCAGGTAGCCCTTGATCAGAGCGGGTACTTGCAATCCTTCCGGTAAGGGCTCGTCGTGGAGCGGGAAGGGGAGGTGAGGCGTTACTCTGTACTCGGGCGGGCAGAGATTGTCTGCTGCCAGTTTGCGGTACAGCGCATTGATCGTGTGTCCTCCATCGGCCAGACTCACGCTAGCGCAGCCAATCAGGAACTCCGCTTTTTCGCGCTGCATGCAGGCTGCGAGTCCAGCCCACAGCATCATGATCACGCCGCCGTTGCGGTAGTCAGGGTGGATGCACGCACGGCCTGCTTCGATGATGCGTGGCCTCAGATGGGAGAGACGTCCCAGGTCGAATTCATTTTCGGAGTAAAAGCTGCGCGTCCTCGCAAGCGCTCTGGGCGTAAGAATGCGGTAGGTGCCGACGACTTCCAGGGTGCGGGTATCGCGAACGATCAGGTGGTCGCAAAACTCATCGAACTCATCGCGCTCCAGTCCCTCGTGATTTCTTAGCGCATCCAGACCCATGGCCTCAACGAAGACTTTGTAGCGCAGCCGCTGGACTTCGCGTAATTCTTCGGGAGTATTGGCAAGACTGAGTCTGAGTTTCGGAAAGCTGGCTGTCGAATCGGCCCCGATTGTCATCACCCGCATCGCTGCTCCTCTTTGTAATGATGCGCAAAGAGTAAGCCCGCAATACTGCAGGCTGATGACAATCAGGTGTCTGTTTGGTTACAGCGCATTAAACGAATCAGGCGAGATCGGCTCCGATCGGGCCGCCATCATCTCGGGTGATGACGATGGTGGCCGAGCGCGGCCGTGAGCTTCCGCCTCCTGGCCAGTGGCTCTGATAAGTTTCCGGCCGGGTGATATCGAATCCCTTGTCGTTGGTGGTCTCGCCAGGGTGCTGGATGTTCACGAACAGCGCACGCCCATCCGGTGTTTCGGTGATGCCAGTAATCTCGCAATCCACCGGGCCAACCAGAAAGCGCCGTAACCGCTCATCGCCGGGTGCGGCGCCCACGTAGGTCTTGACCTTGCTTTGCTTTCCGTTGTCGGTATTGATGACTTCCTTGCTGCTACCGTCACCGACGCGGCCGGGAATCGCGGCAAGGAGCATGCAATTGGTCGCATCGCGGTACGCGTGATCATCGGTCTCGACCCACAGCAGCCCGCTACGTGCGAACCACAGGCCATCGGGACTGGAAAAATCATTGTCGGCAGACAGTCCTGAGAGATTGATGTTCTCCCGATCGGCGGTAGATCGCGCAGCAAACAAAAACACGTCCCACTGAAAGCGCGTGGCCGATCCCTTGCCATCCTTTTCTGCCCAGCGGATGATATGACCGTTGGCATTGCCTTTCTGCGCCACACCGTTCTTCGGATCATTGTAGAAACGCGGATTCGCTGCATCGACTTTATCCAGCGCCCGCGAAGGATTGTAGGTGAGGGTCATGTACACCTCTCCATTGGCCGGATTGACCGCGCCCCATTCGGGGCGGTCCATCTTGGTAGCACCCAGCGTATCCGCAGCGAGGCGCGCATTGATCAGTACATCTGCCTGGTCCGCAAAGCTGTAGGAGGTATTTGCGCGGTCCAGCCCGTTCTGACCATGCTTGAGCTCCAGCCAGTCGCCGCTGCCGTCGGCGTTGAAGCGAGCGACATACAGCTTGCCGTCATTCAGATACTTGTCGCCTGCGACGAAGCCGCGTCCGATATCTCGCGGGTCCCAGACCGTATTCGACACATATTTGTAAATGTATTCGTGGCGTGAGTCGCAACCCATGTACCAGACCAGCGGCTGACCGGGGATCACCAGTCCCGGCCACGCGCCTTCGTGCGCGAAACGTCCCAGCGCGGTGCGCTTTCTCGGGGCGGATTGCGGGTTGAATGGATCGATCTCGACGACCCAGCCGAAGGTGTTTGGTTCATTCCGGTAGTCATCGCTGCCATCCTTGGAGCTTCCCTTGATGGAGGCGTCCCAGCGACCAAAGCGGTTGTCCTCGGTGTCCGGCTGCACGGTGGCCCACTGATACGTCCCTTTTGCGCCGATGCCATAGCGCTTGAATGCAGTCAGTTCTTTGGCAGTTCGCTTGCTATCGTCAGCGGAGGAGCGGCTGAAGAAGAACGCCCAGTTCTCTTCGCAGGTCAGATAAGTACCCCAGGGGGTATGCCCGTTAGAGCAATTGTTGAGTGTCCCGCGAGTGCGGCTTCCGTCGGCCGAATATTTCGTGATCATCATCGGGCTGCGCGCTGCCGGGCCGGTGATGTCCATCTCAGTCAGCGTCGTGATGCGGCGGTTGAAACGCGATCCGCGATTCACCTCGAAACCTCTCGGGCTTTTTCTGACCTCGACGATGGACACGCCCATCGCCAGCATTTCTTTCAGTACCTCGCCACTGACAGTGCGCTTGTCATTCACGATGCTCTGTCCGGTCGGATGCAGGAAAGCCGCAGTCACATTTTCATGATTCACGCAGAGCAGGCCTTGCTCAGATACAGTGGGATTCCAGCTGCCGCTTTTGTTCATGCCGAAGAAAAACATGCCATCGTTATGATCACCGGCGCGACGGTGAAAGCTCTCCGCCTCGTCGGAGCCATCATTCGCGTAATCGGGTACATCGGCGGCGAGCGGGTCACCGGTCTGCAGAACGATCCGATAAGAATATCCGGTGGCGAGTGAGACCTTGTCGGCCGTGCTCTTGGGCACGGCGGTGAAATTGAGCTTAAGCCGTCGCGCGGTGGCTTTTGCATCTCCTGCCGGCGTCAGCAGCAGGCTGCTGCCGCCAAGGTAGAGTGAGGCAGCAGTACCGAAAGAGCCTTTGAGCAGATCGCGGCGTGACAGTCGCGCTGACAGTATCTGGCTGAATTCGGGATTGGATGAGATATTCTCGGTATTTTCAGGTGTATCGCCGGACAGCTTGGGCACTTGGGTCATTGACAGCTCCGTGCAATGGTTGGTTCGCGTATCAGATCAGACGAATGTTAAACGATGATGAACCCCAGGCCGCGCTGTCACCGATGGGCCATATTCTGCGTCTATTATGTAAATATGCAATGTAGGTCATTTTTTTTAGCGATGCTGATCGCGATGCCGGCGGGCACGGCGTGGAGCGCCCGACCCTTCGTTACCGATGATGCCCGACTGACGACGGCGGGGAGCTGTCAGCTCGAGACATGGACTCGGGTGTATCGCGACAGCACCGAATTCTGGGCACTGCCCGCCTGTAATCCCGGCGGTAATCTTGAACTGACGGTAGGTGGCGGTCAGGCACTGTATGACGATCAGGCGCTGAGCGCGAACAGCGACTACATATTTCAGGTAAAGACACTGCTGCGCAAGTTGGAGACCAATGAGGTGGGTGTCGGCGTGGCCGCAGGCACGGTACGGCATCCGGCTGTGAATCCCGGCCCCAATTTGATGGGCAATACCTATGCGTACGTTCCGGTTTCCGTGTCGCTGGCGGATAACGCGCTGGTCATGCATCTGAACACGGGATGGTTGCGGGAGCATATCACCAGCAGGAATCTGGCGACCTGGGGGGTGGGTGCAGAGTGGAACACCAGTGAGCGCATCACCTGGATGGCCGAAGCGTTTGGCGACAGTTATCCGAATACCTATTGGCAGGCGGGCGGCCGTTTTTCGCTGATCCCGCAGCTACTGCAGATCGACACCACCGTTGGACAAAGCGCTGGCGGCAAAAACACCAGTCGCTGGCTGTCGTTCGGGCTCAGATTCACGCCTGCACGTCTGTTCTGAGTGCAGACAACGGATCGGTCCCTCAGTGACTCCTGATTGTCATGGGAATGTCCAGTTCAGCCCACGCGGCTTCTTCTTTGGTCAGCCAGTGGGTCAGCGTTGGATGCTTTCGGACGATCTGAGCAGGCAGGTCGAGGTCTATCTTCTGCCGTAGCTTTAGTCGAAGCGTGTGCTCATTGAGGTCGATCCGGGAATGGCTGAACAGGATACCCAGCCGAAGAGCCAGTATCGCCTTGGCTAGATCAGGCAGTGCGATTGCCTCGGATACTTTGCGCAGATTTCCTTTTTGCGCCAGCAGCAGAATACTGAGTATGTGCTGCTCCTGTTTTGTGAAGCCGGGTAGATCCGCATGCAGCACCAGATAGGCGCCGTGTTTGTGAAAACCGCTATGCGAGACCGACATCCCTACTTCATGCAGGCAGGCTGCCCACCCCAGCAGCCGGTCATAGTAATCACTTTCGGGCTGCAGTTGCGCATGAAGAAGCAGGGTGTTTTGTTTTACCTTGTTCGCACGTGACTGGTTCACACCGAATTTTTTGGAGAATTCTTTTACCGAGTCTCGCCGCCGGTCGCGGCTGCTCTGGCGTAGATGCAGATCCCACAGCACGCCCATGCGCAGTCCGGCCTCGACAGGCTGCAGTTCCTTGATGCCGAGTTCTTCACACAGCCCTATCAGCACTGGCAGGCCGCCCAAGACGACAGCGATCCGCTCAGGCTTGATGCCCTCTAAATCTATCTTGCTGATACGGCCGCAGTAGAGGAGATAATCCCTCAATGCCCGCAGGCTCTTCAATGAAAGAGTGCCATCCCCGACATAGTTGGCCTCTATCAGATCAGCAAGTGTGCGCACGGTTCCGGAGGAACCCAAGGCGACGGTCCACAGCCGGGGATGAAATTCATCGAGCTGATCTTCGAATACGCTGCGCGCATGGAGCACGGCATTGGCGAATGCCGGTTCGGTGATTTTCTCATCCGGGAAAAATTCCGATGCGGTCTTGACCGTGCCGATACTGAATGATTCGACATGCTCGATCTCGTTGCCTTGGCCGAGCACAAGCTCCGTTGAGCCGCCGCCAATATCGATCACCAGTCGACGCTCATTGGGCTCGTCCAGCGAACTGGCCACCCCAAGATAGATCAGGCGGCCTTCTTCTTCGCCAGAGATGATCTCGATCGGAAACCCGATCGCTTTTTCCGCGAGCGGGAGAAAAGCATCCCGGTTCTTCGCGATCCTAAGGGTGTTGGTACCCACCACACGAACCGCTGTAAGCGGCTGCGATCGCAGTATCTCGCCAAAACGGTGGAGGCAGGCCAGCGCGGTGTCCATCGCGGCGGCAGTCAGATTGCCTCTTCGGTCGAGCCCGGCGCCCAGACGGACGGGTTCGCGTGCAGTGCTCAGTATCCTGATGCGCTCACCATCATAGTGACCAATATGCAAACGAAAACTGTTCGAACCGAGATCAACTGCAGCCAGCATGTGTTTTCAAACGTTCCGGCGCATGGCCAAAAAAGTTAATAGTAAGTCATCAGCATGACATTCGCGTGACTTCGCAGCGATGGGCTGGATCACTGCTCGTGCCGTGCGGGCCTTGTCATGAAGCTGAAAAAAAGATCACCGACAATCGTAACACTTCGAACTGTAGTGCTATCTATCCTCGAAAGCAAAGCCACCGCTGATGCTGCGAGCTATGTGTCACACAGCCAAAGTAATCTCCGATCCGTCAAGGATGCTTTAACGCCCCACTGGGGCGTTTTTTTTGTGAACGCTACTGATCATTGCTCATCGATCGGTGTCTGCCAACGCAAATACCGAATTTCTGTCCACGCAGAGCGGATGAGCCTGGGGATACCAGCGCGACTGCCGGGGTGGGACCGTCCCGGCCGCTCCCTCTGAACTTCTCGGGACCTTGGCGCAGTATCAGGGCCGGGGCGATGGCGGCGTACATCTCCTTGGGCTCCGTTTCAATCTGTCTCGGTCTTTGACCGAGCGCTGGTTAAAGGATCATGTCTCGCTGCCTAGGGAGTTTTTCGAGGCACTGCATCCAGGATCTCGTTCGACACGCGTCGAACTGATCGATGATGGTCTGATGGGTTTGCTTGGCGCTTTTTCGGTGAGCGCTGCTTGGCTGAGTCTCAGGCGTCGGTCTGAGGCTTTAGAGAAAATTGATCCGCTACAATATCTCTCGTCCTTCATCCCGCACTTAACCAGCGGCAGCCCACCATGCGCCTTTTTCACGGCTGGCTTCTGAGCCTGCTTGTCTTGTCCGGTTGCCAGACCGTTCCCACTGCGCCGCCGAAGACGGCTCCCGGTGCAGAAACGCCGGCGGCTGAGACTTCTCGCGCGCCCGCAGACAGCGAACCGAGAGCCGTTGACAGCAAACCGGAGCCACCTGTCACTGCGTTGCCCGCGCCGGGGCCTGCTCCCGTTCCTGCAGCAAAGCCCCTAAGAATAGCCCTTGCCCTCGGTGGTGGCGCGGCTCGTGGTTTTGCGCATATCGGCGTCATCAAAGTGCTCGAGGCGAACGGCATTTATCCTGAGATTGTCGCTGGCACTAGCGCAGGTAGTCTGGTGGGCGCCTTGTACGCCGCTGGCAATAATGGCAGCGCTTTGCAAAAACTGGCGATGGAGATGGATGAGGCGGCGATCTCCGACTGGTCAGTGCCGTTCTTCTCTAATTCCTCTGGCGTGCTCAAAGGCGAGGGCTTGCAGCAGTTCGTGAACCGCGCGGTGCACCAGCAGCCGATTGAAAAACTCAAATTGCAGTTCGGCGCGGTGGCGACCGATCTGAAATCCGGGCAGCCCATTCTGTTCAGGCGAGGGAACACCGGCGCGGCAGTGCGTGCGTCGTCAGCCGTCCCGGGCGTGTTTCAGCCAGTCAGAATCAACCATATCGACTATGTCGACGGAGGACTGGTGTCGCCCGTGCCCGTGAGTTTTGCGCGCAAGATGGGTGCGGATTTTGTGATTGCAGTGAATATTTCGGCGCAACCCGACGCCCAACCGGCGTCATCGACTTTCGAGATATTGCTGCAGACTTTCGCCATCATGGGCCAGAGCCTGAATCAGTATGAGCTGAAGCAGGCCGATGTCGTGATTCGCCCCGAGCTGGCGACGATGAAGGGCAATGATTTCAATGGCCGGGGCACGGCGATCATCGCGGGCGAAAAAGCGGCGCTGGCCGTGCTGAACGAGCTACGTCAAAAACTGAAAGCCCGGCGGGGCCATTGAACGTTACCGCAGCAGTTCAGCGCGCGCTGGCGTCTTTGCCGTCAGCCGTCTCGATGCGGCGCGCGCCATTGAAGCGCGCCTTCCAATAAGCCAGATCCATGCTCTCGATGCGCACCGCGCCGCCGGAAGAGGGCGCGTGAATGAACTTGTTGTCGCCGAGGTAGATGCCCACGTGGGAGAACGCGCGGCGCAGTGTGTTGAAGAACACCAGATCGCCCGGCTGCAAGTCTTGTTTTTCGACGGTCTCGCCCATCTTGCTGATTTCAAAAGATGTTCGCGGTAGCTCGGTGCCGTGCGCCTCCCGGAACACATAACGCACCAGCCCGCTGCAGTCTAGGCCGTTCTCTGGTGTATTGCCGCCACGGCGGTAGTGAATGCCGACCAGTGACATGGCCTCGAGCGCCAACCTAGCCGCCTTGTCGGTAAAGCTGGATAACGTGCTGAAAATGAAATTCGGCTCATCCGCATCAGCCGCGATCGCCGGCGCCGAGGTCGAAAGCGACACGGCCGCCACCAGCACCGCGATCAGCGGGAGGGCACCCCAACGGGTGAGTCGGCGACGATATTGTAATTTGGACAAGGGCTTCATTTTGGCAAGTAAGACTGCCGCAATGTAAGCGATGACCTGTCGGATGTCAAAAATCGTTCACCAGGAATTGCCCCCCAGGGCAAGCTGACGCCGCCGCCTTCGCCTGCAAATAAGTTGTCGTACAATCCAGCCTTTTTTTAGAACAGGGGAGTACCAGCATGCGGTCCAAACAGGCACTGACATTCGCGGATGTGAAGAAAATCGCCGCAGCCGCCGAGGCGGAGGCCCTCGCCAATAAATGGGCGGTGACGATTGCGATCGTTGATGATGGCGGCAACCTGCTCTCGCTGCAGCGCCTCGATGGTGCGGCGCCGGTATCCGCCTCCATTGCGCCATCCAAGGCACGCACCGCGGCGCTGGGCCAGCGCGAGACCAAGATCTACGAAGACGTGATCAACAATGGCCGCTATTCTTTCTTGTCAGCACCGAACATCGATGGACTGCTCGAAGGCGGCGTGCCGATCATGGCTGGCGGAGACTGTGTGGGCGCGGTCGGTGTTTCAGGCGTGAAATCCAACGAAGACGCTCAGATTGCCAAGGCAGGCATCGCGGCGCTCGGCCTGTGATTAGTCTGTAAGTCGACACTTCGTCGTTGGGCGGCGCCGGGCCTTCAGTTGCCCGGGATTGGTGCTTCGCGGTATAATTGAAAGGTTTAACCAATTGACCCCGCCGCCCGCGCAAACCACCTTCCACACCATCTTGGCACGTCCGGATTCCGCTCGCCCGCAATGCGCGTAAGCCGGTAAACGAACACCAGGATCCAGCTGCGGCGGTAACAACCCAGGAGTTACCTTTGCCGCTATTCTCAACGGCCAATTCGCACCCGGCCATCCTCGCGCTCGCGGATGGCACGGTTTTCAGAGGAATTTCCATTGGCGCCGCCGGCAAGACTAGCGGCGAAGTTGTTTTTAATACGGCAATGACGGGATATCAGGAGATCCTGACCGACCCCAGCTACAGCCGCCAGCTCGTTACCCTGACTTACCCCCACATTGGCAACACTGGCGTGAACCCGGAGGATGTTGAATCCGGCCAGATTCATGCCGCCGGCCTGATCATTCGCGATCTGCCGCTGGTGATGTCGAATTTCCGCGCGACGCAAAGCCTGCCGGAGTACCTCAAATCCCAAAGCATCGTCGCGATCGCCGACATCGATACCCGCAAGCTGACTCGCCTGCTGCGTGAGAAAGGTGCCCAGAACGGGGCTATCGTGGCGGGCGAGGACGCTAGTGAGGGCACGGCGCTGGAATTTGCGCGATCTTTCCCCGGACTGTCCGGCATGGATCTCGCCAAGGTGGTGTCCACTCGGTCGCCCTACGAATGGACCGAGACTGAGTGGGAGTTGGGCAAGGGCTACGGCAAGCAGACCTCGCCCAGATTCCACGTGGTCGCCTTCGACTACGGCGTGAAGTACAACATCCTGCGCATGCTGGCGCAGCGCGGCTGCAAAGTTACCGTACTGCCTGCGCAATCCACCGCCGCCGATGCGCTGGCGCTGAATCCAGATGGGATCTTCCTGTCGAACGGCCCCGGCGATCCACAGCCCTGCGATTATGCGATCGCTGCATCGCGCGAACTGATCGACAAAGGCTTGCCGACCTTTGGTATCTGCCTCGGTCATCAAATTATGGCGCTGGCCTCAGGTGCCAAAACCATCAAGATGAAATTCGGCCACCATGGCGCGAACCATCCAGTGCAAGACCTCGACACCAAAAAGGTGATGATCACCTCGCAGAACCATGGTTTTGCGGTCGATCCCGTCACGCTTCCATCCAACTGCCGCGTGACTCACGTCTCTTTGTTCGACGGCTCGCTGCAAGGATTCGAGCGCACCGACCGTCCAGCGTTCTGCTTCCAGGGTCATCCCGAGGCATCGCCCGGACCGCATGACATTGCTCCTTTGTTCGATCGCTTCGTGGCGATGATGGAGAAACACAAACATGGCTAAGCGCACCGACATCAAGAGCATCCTTATCATCGGCGCTGGTCCGATCGTCATCGGCCAGGCCTGTGAATTCGATTACTCCGGCGCACAGGCTTGCAAGGCATTGCGCGAAGAGGGCTACAAGGTCATTCTCGTCAACAGCAACCCGGCGACCATCATGACCGACCCGGAGATGGCCGATGTCACTTACATCGAGCCAATTACCTGGCAAGTGGTCGAGCGCATCATCGACAAGGAACACCCCGATGCGATCCTGCCCACCATGGGCGGACAGACTGCGCTCAACTGTGCACTCGACCTGTGGCGCAACGGCGTGCTGGACAAATACAAGTGCGAGCTGATCGGCGCCACACCCGAGGCGATCGACAAGGCAGAAGATCGTCAGAAGTTCAAAGAGGCGATGACCAAGATCGGTCTCGGCTCTGCGCGCTCGGGTATTGCGCACTCGATGGATGAGGCATGGACCGTGCAAAAGCAGGTTGGTTTTCCGACCATTATTCGACCGTCCTTCACGATGGGCGGCTCGGGTGGCGGCATTGCGTACAACGCTGAAGAATTCGAGGCGATCTGCAAGCGCGGTCTCGAAGCTTCGCCGACCAACGAATTGCTGATCGAAGAGTCGCTGCTCGGCTGGAAAGAATACGAGATGGAGGTCGTCCGCGACCGCAACGACAACTGCATCATCGTCTGCTCGATTGAAAATCTGGATCCGATGGGCGTGCACACCGGCGACTCCATCACCGTCGCACCCGCACAAACGCTGACGGACAAGGAATACCAGATCATGCGTAACGCGTCGCTGGCAGTGCTACGTGAAATCGGAGTCGATACCGGTGGCTCGAACGTGCAGTTCGCCATCAATCCGAAAGATGGTCGCATGATCGTCATTGAGATGAACCCGCGCGTATCACGGTCCTCGGCGCTGGCATCCAAGGCAACCGGTTTCCCGATTGCGAAAGTCGCAGCGAAACTGGCTGTCGGTTTCACACTCGATGAGTTACGCAATGAGATCACAGGCGGTGTCACGCCAGCGTCGTTCGAGCCGTCGATTGATTATGTCGTCACCAAGATCCCGCGCTTCGCGTTTGAAAAATTCCCCACCGCCGACAGCCACCTGACTACCCAGATGAAATCGGTCGGTGAGGTGATGGCAATCGGTCGCACTTTTCAAGAATCCTTCCAGAAGGCGCTGCGTGGGCTGGAAGTCGGCGTCGATGGTATGAATGAAAAAACCACTGACCGAGAGACCATCGAAGAAGAACTGGGTGAGCCGGGCCCAGAGCGCATCTGGTATGTGGGTGATGCCTTCGCGCAGGGCTTCACGCTGGAAGAAGTCCATCAGCTGACCAAGATCGATCCCTGGTTCCTCGTGCAGATCAAAGAGATCGTCGATATCGAGCTGTGGCTGGAAAAACAAACGGTGGCCGCGCTGGACAAGGAGACCCTGCTGGCACTGAAACGCAAGGGTTTTTCCGATCGCCGGCTCGCCAAATTGCTGAAGGTCGAAGACCGAGAGATCCGCAAATTGCGCCGCATGCTGAATGTGCGCCCGGTCTACAAGCGCGTCGATACCTGCGCGGGTGAGTTCGCCACAGGTACCGCCTACATGTACTCGACCTATGAAGAAGAATGTGAGTCGCATCCGACCGCGCGCAAGAAGATCATGGTGCTGGGCGGTGGACCAAACCGCATCGGTCAGGGTATCGAATTCGACTATTGCTGCGTGCATGCCGCCTTCGCCATGCGCGAAGATGGTTACGAAACCATCATGGTTAACTGCAACCCCGAAACCGTCTCTACCGACTACGACACTTCGGATCGTTTGTACTTTGAACCATTGACCTTGGAAGATGTGCTCGAGATCGTCGACAAGGAGAAACCCGTCGGCGTGATCGTTCAGTATGGCGGTCAGACGCCGCTGAAGCTGGCACTCGATCTGGAAGCGAATGGCGTGCCCATCATCGGCACCTCGCCCGACATGATCGATGCGGCAGAAGACCGAGAACGTTTCCAGAAACTCCTGAACGAACTGGGCTTGCGGCAGCCGCCGAACCGCACCGCGCGTAATGAAGAAGAAGCGCTGCGACTCGCGCAAGAGATCGGGTATCCGCTGGTGGTACGTCCTTCCTATGTTCTTGGGGGTCGTGCGATGGAAATCGTCCACGAGCAGCGCGATCTTGAGCGCTACATGCGCGAAGCAGTCAAAGTATCCAATGATTCTCCAGTGCTGCTCGACCGCTTCTTGAACGATGCGATCGAAGTCGATGTGGATTGCCTGTCCGATGGCAAGCGCACCTTCATCGGTGGCGTGATGGAGCATATCGAGCAGGCGGGTGTGCACTCGGGCGACTCGGCCTGTTCGCTGCCTCCTTACTCACTCGCGAAAGAGACCATCGAGAAGCTCAAGCATCAGACCGCACAAATGGCCAAGGGCCTCAACGTGGTCGGTCTGATGAATGTGCAGTTCGCCATTCAGCAGCAGGAAGTCAATGGCAAGACAGAGGACGTGGTCTATGTGCTGGAAGTGAACCCGCGTGCCTCACGTACCGTGCCGTATGTGTCAAAGGCCACCGGTTTGCAGCTGGCAAAGATCGCTGCGCGCTGTATGGTGGGTCAGTCACTGGACAGCCAGGGTATCGCCAAGGAAGTCGAGCCGCCGTATTTCAGCGTGAAAGAAGCGGTGTTCCCGTTTGTGAAATTCCCTGGCGTGGACACCATTCTTGGCCCCGAAATGAAATCCACTGGCGAGGTGATGGGTGTCGGCCGAACCTTTGGCGAGGCTTTCGTGAAGTCGCAGCTCGGTGCGAGCGTGCGTCTGCCGAAATCAGGCAAGGTTTTCCTGTCCGTGAAAAACAGCGACAAACCACGTGCCGTCGATATCGCGCATCATCTGGTGAAGATTGGCTTTACCGTGGTGGCGACCAAGGGCACGGCATCGGCGATTGCGGCCGCCGGCGTGCCCGTGGAGACCGTGAACAAGGTCGCCGAGGGCCGTCCGCATATCGTGGACATGATCAAGAACGATGAGATCGCGCTGGTCATCAACACGGTCGAAGAAAAGCGCAACGCGATCAATGACTCGCGCACTATTCGTACCTCGGCGCTGGCAGCACGGGTGACTACCTACACCACGATTGCCGGTGCCGAGGCCGCCGTCGAGGGTATGGCGCACCTGAACGAGCTGCATGTGTATGATTTGCAGGGCATGCACGCGTCGCTGCAGTAATTTGGTTTACACTTCGATGATTGAGGTCATGCACAGAGGCTGCGAGCTATCCGCAGCCTCTGTGCTTTTCAACTTGCCAAAGAAAACATGATGAGTACCGTACCCATTACCGTCCATGGCGCGCAATTGCTGAAGGACGAGCTGCAGCGACTGAAACATGTCGAGCGGCCAGCCGTTATCAATGCCATTTCTGAGGCGCGCGCGCAGGGCGATCTGTCCGAGAACGCCGAGTACGACGCGGCCAAGGAGCGCCAGAGTTTCATTGAAGGCCGTATTGCCGAGCTAGAGGGTAAATTATCTGCAGCGCAGATCATCGATCCCAAGCTCCTGGACGCCGATGGTCGTGTGGTGTTCGCGGCGACCGTCACGTTGGAAGACCTGGAATCTGGCGACAACGTGACGTACCAGATCGTTGGCGATGACGAAGCCGACCTCAAGCAATCGAAGATCTCGATCAGCTCGCCGATCGCGCGTGCGCTGATCGGCAAGTACGCGGGCGATGAGGTCGAGGTGCAGGCACCCGGCGGCGTGCGCGGGTACGAGATCATCGAAGTCAAGTACATCTGAGTTTTACCCGTCGTGCGAGCTTACCTGCTGAATCTCGCACGAACGCTGCTGGTCACGCTGTGGGCCGGCAGCCTCTGGACAGTTGGCTACCTGGCGGCGCCGCTGTTCTTCATCACCCTGCAAGATCGTATCCTGGCCGGCACCATCGCCGGTACCTTGTTTCGTGCCGAAGCCTGGCTGTCACTGGTCTGCGGCGTGTTGCTGCTGACGATTTTTCGGGCCGACCCTTATCTTCCCTCCCGAAATGCTTGTACGCGCCTCGTGATTGGCATGCTGTTGTGTGTGCTGGTCGGTTATTTCGGCCTGCAGCCTTTCATGGCTGAAATACGGGCCGCGGCTGCGCAGGCGGGCGGGGTGATGGATGAGGCGATGCGCGCGCGGTTTGGGTTGCTGCACGGCCTGGCCAGCGTCATTTATCTGCTGCAGAGTCTGCTGGCAGTGTTGCTTGTCACAAAATCCCGCGTCTGATCGAAAAAGCTTGCCGGGAACAATAGCGCATATGCACTATTGTTCAGCCTCCAGTCATTCGACAATGCTGAGTACCTGTCGCGGCAGGTAGCTGGCAGCTGGCGTCATCGGCACTGCTATGCGTCGCAATGGTGTTACCTGCGCTGGGCTGCCCTGTAGTTCTGCGCAGCGAGACTGGTTCCAGACAACCTTTCCATTGCACGGGGCATCATGTCTATTCCATCGTTGTTATCACCGTTCGATCATTTTTCCGGGTCTGTTCAGGATCCGGCCACGAGTAGTGCTCAGATAGCAGAAAACACGGCTCGTAATCAAAGGAATCCCCGGGCCTTGGATGTATTTTGCATCACGACCCGTGACACGGCGTTTCAGGAGATTTCGGAGAAGCTGAAAATTCAGGCGCGCGCGTCGGGCGTTCCGATGGAAGTTTTGTATGTCGAGATGCTAGAGGGTGACACTAAAAATGAAAAAATCGCAGAACTGAGAGCCTATCTTCACCAACTGCATCAGCACGGAAAGATTGATGAGGCTACGCAGATCATCGTCCATCTCCATGGTTCTTGTGGCAGTGGTCCGCATTACATGGCGGGTATACGCGATATCTTTTGTATAGACACCCGGGATCTGGTGTCGTTGATTCGCGAATCAAAAAATCAACCGTCTGGCGCGAGTGAGGTGGATCGCTGGAATGGCACGATACATATTAGTGCCTGCGGCGTTGGCGCTGCTGCCAAGGCGGTAAGCAATGATGGTGGCTTGACTTTGCTATATGGTGGCAGCAAAGCCAAATTGACCATTGATTCTGAAGATGTATTCTTCGAGCTCATTCGACAGCTTGGTGAATATCGTAAAGATCCAGAAAAAAATACTTTTCCGACAGCACAACAGTTTTACATAACAGCAGGATCCATCAGCGGGGAAAAAGTCAGCTTGTCTGGCGATGGACAACTGTGTCAGATTCGATCCAAATTTTCTCCGCCTGCCTCCGATTTGCTTCTGCCGTCTGTGAAGACAAAGCTTGAGAAATCTCTGGTGGCAAAGCTCATGCATGGAAAGACCCACACTTTTGAGGAAGTGGTGCGCTTATTGGGTGTGGCGGTGCAGCACATTAAATTTGCGTCTCCACTGCAAGTACTGGTGATTAGCGCCCCCACTGATGCAGAGGAAAAGCTCAAGATTTTGCTCGCGGCTGGGGTGAACATCAATCAAGCGACCACTTCAGGGAAGACAGCGTTGCATTTCGCTATCGGCGAGAAGCAGGACGTCATTGCAAGGTTGCTACTCAAATATGGTGCTGACATTAACCGTGCGGATGCCAGAGGAGATTCCCCGCTAGGCCTTGCCTTGAGAACCCGGCAGTTTGATATGGCGGAGTATCTGATTGGAGCCGGTGCAGATATGCGCTCGGTCACAGGGAGTAAGGAATCAGCTTTGCATCTGGCAGTGTTATTTGAAAATGTCCACTTGGTAAAGCAATTGCTCGACAAAAGTGCCGACCCTCTGGCGGAAGATGATATCAAGGACTCTCCGCTGCAGAGAGCGTTGAAGGCGAACCGTTTCGACTTGGTCGAGCTGATGTTGCCTCATGTACCACCCACTGCCAATCCTTCTCTGGTATTTGATCAGCCTACTTTGATCGAAGTACTCGCCGCTGGTCAGGAAAAAATCTTTCGGGATATGCTGAATCGATATCCTGATAAAGTGGGCGTTTTGACAGACTTGTTTCAGTCTATTGCCAGTGAAATCAAAGACAATAAAAAAGGCGCTTCATTCAATATAAAAATTTTTGAGAAGCATAAATTGATGATCGGCATAATATGCAACGAACTTTTTGAGAGAAGCGCAAGAATGCCCGATATCTTGAAAAGCTTAATACTAAGCTTGGGTATGAGCAGGTCTTATCAGTACGGAGAATTTTTTTCAGATCTTTTCGAAGCACAATCCGATCTGCTGGAAAAATGGTCGGATGATTTTGAGGAGTTGGCTACCCTGCTCAAAAAACCGGGGTGAGGGTTCGTAGACTCAAGCCCCAAGTGCCCGCTTTTTCTTGCTGGTCTGCCGAACCTTCGCCCGCTTGACGTTGCCACCTGCGGTGACGCGTTCGTTGCCTTTGACTACCAGCTTCTTGATCGTCGGCTTCTTGGTGGGATTGGTCTTGATAATCACCACTTCGCGCAGGCCTTTGCCGCGAGTGGTTTTAGGTTCTTTGATTTTTTCTTGCTTGGGGCGATAGATCACCAGCAGCTTGCCGATATGCTGCACCGGCGCGGCACCGAGTTTTTCGCAGATGGTCTCGTAATGGCTGATGCGTTCTTCGCGGTCATCGCCCAGCACGCGCACCTTGATCAGGCCGTGCGCATTGAGGCTGGCGTCGATTTCTTTGAGCACGCCAGGAGTGAGGCCGCCGTCGCCGATCATGACGACTGGGTCGAGGGCATGGGCTTCGGAACGCAGTGCGCTACGCTCGGCGGGAGTCAGTTTCAACATGAGTTTCTTCCAAAAACGGTATTCTACGTGAATGGCAAAGAACAAACTGAACAAAAACTGGCTGCATGATCACATCAATGATCCGTATGTGAAGTTGGCGCAGAAGGAGGGCTACCGTGCTCGCGCGGCCTACAAGCTCAAGGAAATCGACGAAGAAGAAAAACTCATCAAACCCGGACAGGTGATCGTCGATCTGGGCAGCACTCCCGGCAGCTGGAGCCAGTACGCAAGACGCAAGCTGGCGGGCAAGGAAGGTGGCGGTATCCACGGCGTGATTGTGGCGCTGGACATGCTCGAGATGGAGCCGGTCGCCGATGTCACCTTCATTCAGGGCGATTTCCGCGAAACCGAGGTACTTCAGCAGCTTGAGGACGTGTTGCAGGGGCGAAAGGTCGACCTGGTGTTGTCCGACATGGCGCCCAACCTGTCGGGCATTGCCGCCACGGATGCCGCTCGGGTCGAGGATATAATCGATTTGGCAATAGATTTTGCCCGACACCATCTGAAACCTTCGGGGTGCCTGCTCGTCAAATGTTTTAATGCCGGCGGCTATACCCAAATCGTCGAGAAATTCCGGCAGGAGTTCAGGTCGGTCAGCCCGAAGAAGCCCAAGGCCAGTCGCGACAAGTCCTCCGAGGTCTTCCTGCTGGGGCGCGGGGTGCGTCATCCCCTCTGACCCTGTGCGTGCCTCAGGTCGGCCCCGTCCGTGCGCAGAATCGACCCCGCCCCGGTCTCCGGCGGGCAGATCCGCCAACACTTGAAAAATCAGGGATTTAGCCTCACATCCTTGCTGGCAAGCCAAGGTTATTGCGAGTAGAATTTATGCAAGCCGTACAGGGTTGCGAAGGGGTTGCCAGGCAGGTGACCGACGCTAGTCCGCAATAAGGAGTTTTCGTGAATAACATGTTTTCCAAAGCCGCCATTTGGGTCGTTATTGCCTTGGTGCTTTTTACCGTATTCAAGCAGTTCGACGAGCGCGGGCTAGGTAGCGGTGCGACCCCGATCGCATACTCCGATTTCCTCGAGGAAGTGAAAGCTCAGCGCGTTCGCGAGGCCACGATTGAAGATCGCACGATCATCGCGATCACGACCGATGGCAAGAAGATCAAGGCCACTACGACCAACCTCGATCGCGGCCTGATCGGCGATCTGGTGAATAACGGTGTCAAGTTCGATGTCAAGCAGCCTGAGCCGCCGTCATTCCTGTCGCAAATTTTTATTTCATGGTTCCCGATGCTGCTGCTGATCGGCGTGTGGATCTTTTTCATGCGTCAGATGCAGGGCGGCGGCAAGGGTGGCGCGTTCTCGTTCGGTAAATCAAAAGCGCGCATGCTCGATGAAAGTCAGAATGCTGTGACCTTTGCCGATGTCGCCGGTTGCGATGAGGCGAAGGAAGAGGTGGGCGAGCTGGTCGAATTCCTGCGTGACCCGACCAAGTTCCAAAAGCTCGGTGGCCGCATTCCGCGTGGTGTGCTGATGGTCGGGCCCCCGGGTACCGGCAAGACTCTGCTTGCGCGTGCGATTGCAGGCGAAGCCAAGGTGCCGTTCTTCACGATTTCTGGTTCCGATTTTGTTGAGATGTTCGTTGGCGTTGGCGCATCTCGCGTGCGTGACATGTTCGAGAACGCCAAAAAGCACTCGCCCTGCATTATCTTCATCGACGAGATCGATGCCGTGGGTCGCCATCGCGGTGCAGGCATGGGTGGCGGCAATGACGAGCGTGAGCAGACCCTGAACCAGTTGCTGGTCGAGATGGATGGTTTCGAGGCTAACTCCGGCGTGATCGTGATCGCTGCGACCAACCGTTCCGATGTACTCGACAAGGCGCTGCTGCGCCCAGGCCGTTTTGACCGTCAGGTGGTCGTGGGTCTGCCGGATATTCGCGGTCGTGAGCAGATCCTCATGGTTCACATGCGCAAGGTACCGATCGCGCCCGATGTCAAAGCCGATGTGCTCGCGCGCGGCACGCCGGGGTTCTCTGGCGCCGACCTGGCTAATCTGGTCAATGAGGCGGCGCTATTCGCTGCGCGTCGCAACAAGCGTCTGGTCGAGATGCAAGACTTCGAGGACGCGAAAGACAAGATCGTCATGGGCCCTGAGCGCAAGTCTGCGGTCATGCGCGAAGAAGAACGGCGCAATACCGCCTTTCACGAGTCTGGTCATGCCGTCGTCGCCAAGCTGCTTCCGAAAGCAGACCCCGTACACAAAGTCACCATCATGCCGCGCGGGATGGCCTTGGGGCTTACCTGGCAACTACCTGAGCATGATCGCGTGAACATGTACAAAGACAAGATGCTCGAGGACATTGCCATCCTGTTTGGTGGACGCATTGCTGAAGAAATCTTCATGAACACAATGTCGACCGGCGCCTCGAATGACTTCGAGCGGGCAACGAAGATGGCACGTGCGATGGTCACGCGTTTTGGCATGTCCGAGTCGTTGGGAACGATGGTGTACGAGGACACGGATCAGGATTCCTACTTTGGCCGGATGTCCGCAAAGACCGTCTCCGAGGCCACGCAGCAGAAGGTTGACACTGAAATTCGCAGCATCCTCGACGATCAATACCGCCTTTCGCGCAGCCTGCTCGAGCGCAACCGCGACAAAGTGGAAGCGATGGCTAAGGCACTGCTCGAGTGGGAGACCATTGATGCCGACCAGATCAATGACATCATGGCCGGTCGTGAGCCCCGTCCTCCGAAGGTCGCGCCCACCCCGCGTGCCAGCGGTGATTCATCCGGCGGCGGTGTTGCACCGGCCACCGCACCCGCCTGAGCTTGAGGCGAACTGACCAGTTTGTCACTGACGTCGTCAGCAAACGGGGTGGGGAGTAATCCTCACCCCGTTTGCTTGAGACCTTCCCACATCCCGAGTACTTGATCTCTCGTGCCTGATTTTCCTGCCCATACCCTGCAATGCGGACGCTACCGTCTGCCGATCGCTGGGCCTTCCTTCCGTCCGCTGGTCATGGGCGTGCTGAATGTGACGCCCGACTCCTTTTCCGATGGCGGACGCTTTGCATCGCTAGATGCGGCCATCACGCAGGCCGAGCAGATGATCGAGGCTGGTGCCGATATCATCGACATAGGTGGGGAATCGACGCGCCCCGGAGCGCCTCCGGTGCCGCTCGAGGAGGAGCTCAGGCGCGTGATGCCCGTCATTTACGCGCTGCGCGACGCGGGCAAGCCCTTGTCGGTTGACACACGCCGACCCGAGGTGATGCGCGAAGTCCTTGGGGCGGAGGTCGATATGATCAATGACATCAACGGCTTTCGCGCCGAAGGCAGCTTACGCCTGCTCAGGGACAGCGATTGCGCGTTATGTATCATGCACATGCAGGGCGATCCGCAGACCATGCAGCAAGACCCGCACTATCAGGACGTGTATCGCGAGGTGCGTGATTTTTTGGCGCAGCGCTGCGATGAGGCGGTAACTGCTGGCATCAGCCGCCAGCGGCTGTGTATCGATCCCGGCTTTGGATTTGGCAAGACGCTGGAGCACAACCTGACGTTGTTGGGTCAACTGAGCAATATGCAAGACGATCTGGGAGTGCCGCTGCTGGCCGGACTGTCTCGCAAGTCTATGATCGGCAAGCTCACCGGTAAGCCAGCGCCTGAGCGCGTTGCTGGCAGCGTTGCCGCCGCGCTGTTCGCTGCGCAGCAGGGGGCGCGCATCGTGCGTGTGCATGATGTTGCCGAGACGGTCGATGCCTTGCGCGTGTGGCAGGCAGCAGCGAGTGCAGCACAACGGGCCTCGATTGCGCCGTGATAGCGGCAGCAGGTGCGTACGCAGAACACTGACTACACAGCACGCAGCACTGAGCATGGAAAGAAAGCGCAGGAACCGGACATCATGACCAGAAAATACTTCGGAACGGATGGGATACGCGGCAGGGTCGGCAGCTCGCCAATCACGCCGGATGTTGTAATGCGACTAGGCTATGCCGCCGGGAAGGTGCTGGCGCGCAGCGAAGCCTCGGGCTCGGGTCGTCCGACGGTCTTGATCGGCAAAGACACGCGTATCTCGGGCTATATGCTGGAAGCAGCGCTCGAGGCGGGTTTCACCGCCGCTGGCGTCGATGTGAAGCTGGCCGGGCCGGTGCCGACGCCGGCGGTAGCCTACCTCACGCGAGCGCTGCGATTGTCGGCCGGCGTGGTGCTCTCCGCGTCTCACAACCCGTATCACGACAACGGCATCAAGTTTTTTTCGGCGCAGGGAAACAAGCTGCCTGATGCCGTCGAATTGGACATTGAGGCTGCGCTGGAACAACCGATGGAATGCGTCAGCTCGGACAAGCTGGGTCGGGCAAAGCGCATCGATGATGCGCGCGGCCGCTACATCGAATTCTGCAAGAGCACGTTCCCCAACGAGTTGGATTTGCGCGGCGTGAAGCTGGTGGTGGATTGCGCTCATGGCGCGGCCTATCACATAGCACCCGATGTGTTTCACGAACTCGGCGCAGAAGTGATTGCAATCGGCAACCAGCCAGACGGCTTCAATATCAATGATCGTTGCGGCGCGACCGCACCGCAGGCTTTGTCTGAAGCGGTACGTGCTCATGGCGCGGATCTCGGCATCGCACTCGATGGCGATGCCGACCGTCTGCTGATGGTCGATAACACGGGCCGCGTGTTCAATGGCGATGAGCTGTTATACGTCATGGTGAAGGACAGGCTGGCGAATGGCAGAGTCGAGGGCGCGGTCGGTACCTTGATGACCAACATGGCCGTAGAGTTCGCGTTCCGTGAAATGGGTGTGGGCTTTGCGCGTGCCAAAGTCGGCGACCGTTACGTGCTGGAGATGCTGCAAGAGCGCGGCTGGTTGTTGGGCGGCGAGGGCTCCGGTCATCTGCTCTTCCTGGACAAACACACCACCGGCGACGGGATCATCTCAGCGCTGCAAGTGCTGGCGGCAATCCGTCACAGTGGCAAGAACCTGGCGGGCATGACGTCCGACATGCAGCTCTGGCCGCAGACATTGCTCAACGTGAGAATACCGCCAGGCTTCGACTGGCAATCGAGTAAGGCACTGTTGAGCGAGAAAGAGCGCGCCGAGGCCGAACTGGGTAAAACCGGCCGGGTGCTGATCCGACCCTCCGGCACCGAGCCCCTGCTGCGCGTCATGGTCGAGGCACGCGATCCCGATCAGGCCAAAAGCCTCGCCGAGCGGCTGGCAGCCTGCGTTCCAGCATAATCGAACTGGCAACAGTTCGGCCGCAAGACCGGCGCTCTCGGGTATAATTGCATTCTTCGGAGTGTGGCGCAGCCCGGTAGCGCACCTGCTTTGGGAGCAGGGGGTCCAAGGTTCGAATCCTTGTACTCCGACCAGCCAAAAAAAACGGGTTGTCCAAGACAACCCGTTTTTCATTTCCGCACCCCAGACTGCCCATAGCTCAGCTGGATAGAGCAACGGCCTTCTAAGCCGTAGGTCGCACGTTCGAGTCGTGCTGGGCAGGCCACGAATCAAGCACTTACAGCGTTTTACACACGTTTCCCAAAAGTACTTCTGGCAAAACTGTGACGTGACCGCGGACTGTGTCATTCACAGTTCTTATCGTGAGCGCGCTACATGCGTCCTTTTGTTCGTTCATTTATCCGATTGCGGGCGGTCGTGTGCCTGAATTTGCCTCGCATGACGATTGACGGTGCAGCCAATTTGTAGCTACAATTGTGGCACACAAGGAGGCCACCATGCTAACCGTCGATGTCCGCTGCCGTATAGACCCCAAGACCAAAGAAGACGCTTCCGTAGTCATCGAAGCAATGGGACTGACCGTATCTGATGCCATCCGCCTGTTCCTGAAGCGGGTTGCCAGCGAAGGTGCCATCCCCTTCGAGCTTCGCGTGCCGAATGCCAAGACCGTCGCTGCGATTGCCGAGCTTGAGGCGCCAAAGCCGCGCTCGAAAGCCAAGCGCTACAAGAACCTCGACGCCATGCATGAAGCTTTGAAACGCAAATAATGCTCATACCCGTACCCAGCACTCAGTAAGGTAAGGACTTCAAGCGCATTGTTCAAAGTCCAAAGTTCAATCATGCAGCCTATCTCACCGTACTGACCCTGCTAATTTCTAGAAAATCGCTTCCTGCCAAGTACAGTAATCACCCCTTGATTGGCGACTACGCCGGGTACTGGGATTGCCACATCACCAATGATTGCGTGCTGATCTACAAGGTCACTGAGGGTGAATTACGTCTGGCACGAATCGGTACGCACGCCGAGCTGTTCAAGAAATAGGGCTGTGTCAAAACTGTGACGTAAGAGGAAGTCGTACAGAGTGAAATCGAGTCAAAAATTTACGTCACAGGAGCGCATTCCTGATGACCTAAGGCTATAAATTAAAAGACTAAATTGGCTCTGCGGACCCTTCTTTCCAAGCCGTAGGTTGCACGTTCGAGTCGTGCTGGGCAGGCCAATCAAATCAGGTGTGTTAGCGAGACATCGTTTACACATCATTCCGCAGAAGATTCAGCTAGCGGTTTGCATAAGCAAACAGAACGACAAGGCAGTTGCAGTTACCTCGATTCATTCAACAAAACGGACTGTGCAGCACGCTCTGCTGACTCAAGAGCACCTTCCATGTATGAGCGCCATTCAGTGGCCGTCTCTGTGCCGGCAAAGTGGATTCGGCCATGGGGAGCGAAGAGCTGGGGAGCGGCGAGCCAGCCTCCCAATGATCTGACGCCGGCATACCCACCGAGCGACCAGGGTTCGGCGCTCCAATCGACAGAGCGAGCCGCGACCGCAGGTGGAATCGTGGTGTTACTTACCTGACGCAGCCATTCCATCGCGAGGCGTATGCGAACTGATTCGGAACGATTTATCTCAAGGTTGTGTGCACTATGGGAGGTACTGAATATCGCCAAAACTCCTATCCGACCGTCCGGAGGCGAGCAATCTACCGCCGAATTGAATAAAGAACCTGTGTGATGTATGCGGCCAGATAAACCCCTGGCGCGCCACCAAGGGCTCTCGAATATCAGTAGTGTTTTGATTACTTTTCCTGACCGGTAGGCCGATATAACTCGCGAGCGCTTGGGGGGTATTACCTTGAGTAAGCCGATGCGATCGTATAGTTGGGGTGGTACCGCTACGATGATGTGCCTGGCTGAATATTTTCCACTTGGTGTCTCAACGGTGATCTTGTCTGGCTTTACATCAAGGCTTTGTGCAGGCGAATTCAGCACCAATGTGCTGCCGATACAAGTACGAAGGTGATGAGCGAGAGATTCGGCTCCCTCAGACAGAAACCACTGATCCGAATTATTCAATCCGGACAAGCCACCCATCGAGGTGACTTGTTCAAGTAGCTCATAGGCTGATATTTCATCGAGCGACACACAATACTCTCCCTCGATCAAACCAAAAACAAAAGATTCAGTCACTCTAGTATGGGTTAGTTCGCGCAGGAAGGTGGATGCTGATATCGTATCCAAACGCGAGATATCTTTGCGAAAATCACGACGTTGGCGCTCAAAGCGCCAGTTTGCCAATAGCATGTCCAGTTTGCCAAACAGAGGCAGCGGCATATCATCCGCCGAAACCCGAACCGGTGTCGCTTTGTTCGACGAAATGAACAAATGATCTCCGGATACATGTGGTTTAACGCGCGTCAAACCAGCCTCATCCACTAGCGCAGAAATACGGCGCTGGTCGTCTGAAACAAACTGCGCGCCAAGGTCAATTCGCTGTCCACTGGGCAGGACTTGAGTAGAAATCCGTCCGCCGATTCGATTTCGAGCCTCGATTACCAATACGGAGGCACCTTGGTTCTTGAGCCGGCGCGCGGCCGAAAGTCCGGCAAGGCCACCTCCGATGACGATAGTATCCAGAGTGGCGTGTGATGACAGGGTTAGGTCACGAATGGCTGCCTGAACGCTGTTGGTTCCCACCATTGAGCCTGCCGCAAATGCGCCCAAAAGATTACGACGATTGATGTTCGGGATACTCATTACTCGTTTAGTTCTCCGTAATTCGTTCTGCTTTTTAGGTCGACGAGTAAAAAGCAAGCATCTTTAAAATAAATCGTTAATCGCTAAGGCGTGATGCCGCCCATCGCCATACCGCACCTCAGACAAACTGCGCGCGCTGGGTCTCAGCCTAGCTGGCTTCGAAGGATGGAAACTGCAAATCACAAAATATTAAATTATCTGAGCCCTGGGTGGCAGATCAGGGAGAGACGGGCTGGGGTAGAGTACCGTTGTCAGCGTAGCTGCGGAAGTGAATCGATCGTAACCGTCCCGTAACTGCACGGTGCATTCCGGCAAGTTGTCTGCTCAACCAGCCGTTCTTGCCACTGCCCGCCGCCCAGCGCCAAGCGGTGCCGCCTATTACACCGCACGAGGTACGGCAGAGTAGAGGCTGCTATCGGGCATTGAAAACACAATGTTATGAAAAAAACTTCTAAGCCCTAGGCCGCACGTTCGAGTCGTGCTGGGCAGGCCAATCGAATCAGGTTCCTAGCTCACTTTCGGAAGGTGCTGAAAGCTCGTTTGGAGAAAAGTCTTTTCTTCATCACGATGTCCCTGTGATTGGCATAGGTTGCACCACATCGCCTTTGCGCATGCGGATATAGTCCGCAGTCATCCTCTCGGTGTGCACCCGGGCAGCTTCTGAGCGGCCCTTGAGCTGTGCATGCTCTCCGAATCAGTTTCGGCTTTTAGTCTTAGGTCGCGGAACTGGAGCCGTGAGAAATCAACCCCCACTTTTTTTGCTCCAGCTTCAGTTACACCGAGTGCGATCACGATGGTCTTCATGTTATCGCGCAGCGACTGCCGCGGCACCGCACCAAAACAATCAAATCAGTTCGCCCCGTATACCAGCAGCCTGGAGAGATGAATGTCGGCGATGAACTCGACGTCACCATTTTAATGGAGCATCCTAGTTCGCAGCCTTTGGCGCGAAGGCTTTTTTTCTTGCTAGTGCAGGATGGTGATCTGCATATAGTCCTTGAATCAAACGATCACTGCTCAAAAGGCATTAATCATCCCTTGAGTGGGTTGCTTCAGATTTCAAATGCCGGGGTAAGCCAATTTACACGTATCGGTGAAACTTGGTTACAAGCGCGCAACTAAAGGTAATTGCAAAAACGTGTTTGGCTTTAGTGGTACCGTATAGAAAACCTAAGCCAATATAGTCGCGCGAAAAATAGCATCAACACTACACAAATCATCAGGCGAATGAAAAATAAAAGCCGCAAGAATAGCGGCTACGCTGGATGATTGTTTGTTCGAGTTGATCGTGGTGGTACTCAAATATGCAATTCACAATGCGGCTCTTTACCGTGAGCGCATCGTACAAAAGGATAAAGCAAGAAAGCCATCGGTTAAAAGCAATGAGGCTTGGTCTCTCTTTGATGTTCAACAAGATGGGTTTGATGAGATAAATAAAGAAAATAGAATCGCGTTTGAGCTTAAGTCTTTTTGAATATCGCGTGCGCTAAAAAGAATTCTGATTCAGATGAAATCACTCACCAGCCGATTTTTTTGGTGACACACGAGGAGCGTGCTCGTCTGAATGGGCACGTTGGCAAGGTTATCTGGTTTACAGGATTGTCGGGAGCGGGTAAGTCTACTTTGGCGAATTCATTGGAAATAGAGCTTTATCGAAACTCTTTAAGAACCTATATCATCGATGGTGATAACGTTCGTGAAGGACTCAACAGCGATCTTGAATTTACGGAAGCTGATCGAATTGAAAATCTGCGTCGCGCCACTGAGGTTGCAAAGTTAATGATGGATGCTGGGTTAATTGTCATCGCAGCGTTTATTTCCCCCTTTAAGCGCGAGCGAGAGCGAATAAAAAAATCAATTGGAGAAGCGAATTTTATTGAGGTCTTCGTAAGTACTCCGCTCGAAGTATGCGAGCAGCGTGATGCAAAGGGGCTGTATAAGAAAGCCAGGGATGGAAAAATTCTTAACATGACAGGAATCAGCAGCCCTTACGAAGTACCCGATTTTCCAAACTTTACGGTCAACACACATAAACCTACTGATCGTTTTGTGCAGGAATTAGCAAACTTCATCATCAACCTCACTCGGCTTAAAGCGTGAGTAAATCAAGAAAAATTCACTAGGTTAATTTTTTAATTATCAATGGCGAAACAAAAAAATATTTATCTTCATATCGGTATGACTAAGACAGGATCAAGTGCAATTCAAGCCTATCTGTCTAAGAA
>JBEGNF010000029.1:0-33463 GCA_041182625.1 Pseudomonadota bacterium
GTTGGTCATTGGCCTGGGCAGGCAGAACCGACATCAGGCTGCTGGCGATCAGCAGGCGTAACAGGGGCCTGCCCGGCTTGTGATAAGCGGGTTTCATGGTTTTCCTTTCTTGGTATTTTTGTGGCGCCGGGCATGCGCCCGGGCCGGATGACATCAAAAAAACAGAGGATGGGTCAGAGCGGAAAACAGAACAGCATGATTACTTGCTCTGGTAAATCTGGTCGAACACGCCGCCATCCGCAAAATGCGTGCGCTGCGCCTTGGTCCAGCCGCCAGCGATGTCATCAATGGTGAGCAGTTTTACCTTTGGAAACTGCGCGGCATACTTTTTGGCGACTTTTTCATTGGTCGGTCGGTAATAGTTCTGCGCCGCGATCTCTTGACCCTCCTCCGTATACAGATACTGGAGATAAGCCTCCGCCTGCTTGCGCGTACCGCGGCGGTCAACCACCTTGTCGACCACTGCGACCGGTGGCTCTGCCAGCACACTCACCGAGGGAACCACGATCTCGACCTTCTCAGGCCCCAGTTCCTTGATCGCCAGCAGCGCCTCGTTCTCCCAGGTCAGCAATACATCGCCGATGCCTCGTTCGATGAACGTCGTCGTGGAACCGCGTGCGCCCGAGTCGAGCACGGGTACGTTCTTGTACATCTTGGACAAGAACTCTTGCGCCGATTTCTCATTACCGCCCGGCTGTTTGATCGAATAACCCCAGGCCGCCAAGTGGTTCCAGCGGGCGCCGCCGGAAGTTTTAGGATTGGGCGTGATGACCGACAGGCCTGGCCGGACGAGGTCGCCCCAGTCTTTGATACCTTTGGGGTTACCTTTTCGCACCAGAAAAACAATGGTCGAGCTGTAGGGGGTACTACTGTGCGGGAGACGCTTCTGCCAGTCTTTCGCGATCAATCCACGCTGTGCGACCTCGTCAATGTCGTAGGCGAGCGCCAGCGTGACCACGTCAGCCTGCAAACCATCGATCACTGCGCGAGCCTGCTTACCCGAGCCACCGTGAGACTGCTTGATCTTCAGATCTTCACCGGATTTGGACTTCCAGTGAGCAGCAAACGCCTTGTTGAAATCCTGATAAAGTTCACGCGTGGGATCGTAGGAGACGTTCAGCAAAGAGAATTCAGCCGACATCGCCGATGCACTGAATGCCAGGCCAAGTACGGCAACGGAAATCAATTTTTTTATCATGACGGATTCCTTGAAAATTATTCAATGGTCGAAGCTTAAAGCGTCGACATTGTCTTGTGAACGAATAAATTCACACTTTCTTATGCGAATAAATCATGATGCTCAAGGGAGATCCGCCAACGAGGAAAGGGCCGAGAGCGCTGAGAACTCCGCGAGGAACGCGAGACATCTGCCCCGTCTTGTGACCCTCGTAGCGGGGAAAATACCTCTCTCTGTGAGCACAATCCGTACCGCAATTCTCCTGCTGGCATGTATCCCCGCGAGTGCGGCGTACGCAGAGTGGACAAGTTATTTTCAGGACGATGAGATGGAGTACTTCCTGGATGAGTCGACCCGACTGGAAAAACCGCGCCCGCGACTCCGTGTACTACGTCGATTTCACCAGCCAACCGCACAGGGTGACAAGTCGGTAAAACTGCTGTACGAGGCGGATTGCCCAAGCCGAAAATTGCGCATGATGTCAGGCACCTACAACAAAGGGCCCATGGGCGATGGCGAAGTCTCAGGAATGATCAACTCGTCAGGCTGGCTTTCCGCTGATAGCCGACCGGCACTGAAAGCGCTGCTCGCCAAAATCTGCCGTGAGCACAGTGTCGCCGAACCAGTGATGGGACAGCGGATCAGCCCTTCCGGCGAGGCCGACTGAGCAAATCTCACCTGCTCTATTTCTGCAGCCACTGTAGCATCCCGGTGCGACAGCCTTAGATGGTGCAACAAGAACGCACTAACTATCGCCTCCGCCACATCGCACCAACAATCATCAGAGTAAGCTCGACGGGATCACCACATCTGCCGCAGGCACGGCGCTGATGAAAGCATTAAAAAATCTAATTTCGACGCAGCACGATCCCGGGAAAACGCGAGTCGAGCAAACGAGCCGTAACGAGCTGATGCTCGACATCGATTTTTTTGACTTGGATGGAAAATGGAATCCGAGGGTCGTTCTTTTTTCAGCGGTAAGCGACCCACAACGTGCCCGTAGCGGCTTAACCCAAATATTCGCAGGCTTGATGAAGTTTCAGGCCCGCCGCTGGGCAGAGAACTACTTCCTTGGAGCGCTAGCGACAGAACAAGGACCGGGGTCGAACAAGCAGGCGATCGAACAATTCTTAAAAAACATCAAACGAAATGGCGTAGTAGAAGAGAAAGAATTCTATCGATTGGCAACTATCGACATGCTCCAAAAGACGTGCGAAGTACCAGAGAAATCGAGACCGGTGGAAAAGACGCACCAAGAACCCAGTAAATCGGGACCCAGATTCTTGAACAGTAGCGAGGTTATCGCGAATACGCTAATGGAAATGCTGGAAACCTGCGGCAGGGTCGGAAAATTTTCGGAAATCTTTGGGTCAGTTTCGAAAGAGACCATTACCTCCTGGGTGAAAAAAAATGTGCGAGAAGAAATGCAAGTAAATCTTCTCACCCTGCTGGATCGTTCGTCTTCGACCCAGGACGCAGAAGCTCATCAGGTTATCGCTAAACTCTGGAAAGATCAGTCAGTAATACAAGGAGGTAGATACGCTCCAAAATTGATCAGAGAGGCAGCCCAGTCTGGATTTTTAGACTATTGTAAAAATCAGATACTTCCCGACAGAGATGCAGACCGCGAATATCTCGAAGAATTTCTAACAAACGCTAAAAGCGAGTGGATAAAATATAGAAATCTTTTGTCAGAAGACCAGTACCAAAATTTCACACTTCACCGTGACCAGGCATTGCAAAAACTGAGCACATTACGAGAAAAACCAGTCGTTACGAATACCCCTAGGAAAATTGACCGCAGACACGCGCTGCCAAACCAGGCAGAAATATCATCGTACCAACCAAATATGCCAGCACACGAGGCAATATCTGAAAAATTTCGTGAATTCGAGGAACTGAGTCATGGACTGATTAAGCCCCCCGACTTGTTGACTATCCCCATTGAATCTGAGTTCATTAATTACTGCAAGCATGGAAGTGCCGATCTGGCGAAGGCAGACCCAGCATCACTTGAAGCGTTTATCAACATGCCCATCCAAAAGTGGAGCGCCTATAAAAATATTCTCACTAGTGATCAATTCTCAGAACTCGAAAAAAAACGTTCCGAATTCATCGTATACCGAGAACAACAATCCAAAAAAGTTGCGAGCAACATGCGCTCTAATGCGGCCTCGCGAACAAATGCAAAAGATCAGTCGATCACTGATGATTCTGGACCAAGCCATCCATCCAAAGAACTAGGAGAATTATTCGCATCGAAGGCAATACTCACAACCAACGATCTTTTAAACGTTGAATGGGACTCACCTACGACTTACAAGATGATGCAAGCCCAAGACGCTGACAAAATAAAAAAATATTTTGATTCAGCAAGCATGACCGAGGACAACATAAACCTTGCAAGAAAATCTATTGCCTACAGCAAAAAAGTGAAGGGAATACTCGATGGCGCTGACAGCTCTGACGATGAAAAAACGACCCAAGAGCTCAGATTGATTAATACTGAAATTTCGAGATCGGCAATGCAGTTTATTATCCGCTTTAATTCGCACACTCTGAGTCTCGAAAAATCTTCTTCTGAGGTGTCCAAGCAGGCACTGCATCAACTCAATGAAGTCAAAAAATTTCTTGAACCACGACGTGCGCAGCAAAAAACTAGTCCATTGGAAGAAAAGAAATCATGAACTGGCGAGTACTGGAGCATTCACCAAATTTCCCGATGTGTCGATAAACAGGCTGGATATCACACGAACAATCACGCTGGATCACTGATTCCATTCCTGATGTGGTCATACAATTTTGTGTGATCAGCGCCCTTTCCCAGACGCTGATCCGCATCCTGCCAAAGCTTAAGACACGCCGATGAAAACTCAGCCCCCGACTCGACCTGCCCGATAAACCGATTTGCGGTCTCCAGATCTTTCTTCATCAACGCTAGCGCAAAACCTGAGTTGAACGCGCCGTTGAGCATGAAGGCCTCGACCTTGTTCTCGGTCGTGTTGTTCTTGCCCGTTGATGCATTGAATACTTGATTCACCAGATGCGGATTGATGCCGAATTTTTCGGCGGCCGCCAGGGCCTCGCAGACGGCCAGCAGACCAGCCGCAGAGACGTAGTTATTCAGCGCTTTGACCGCATGTCCGGCGCCCGCCTCTCCAACGTGCGTGAGCGTGTTTCCCATGGCCTCCAGAACCGGCCGGGCTCGTTCCACGGATGCGGCTTCACCGCCCATCATGATGGCTAGCGTACCTGCCTCGGCTTTTTTCACACCGCCAGAAACAGGCGCATCGATAAAGCCCAGGTCCAATGCCTTGAGCTTTTTCGCGTTCTCACGCGAGCACATCGGGTCAGAGGAGCTCATGTCAATGACCAGTGCGCCGGGTGTCATCCGTGCCGATAACGCCGACTCAGCCTGCCACAGCACATGGTCAACGATGGTACTGTCCGGCAGCATCAGGATGACCAGGTCGGCACCCTGCACCGCATCAGCCGCTGACGCACACCACGCAAAACTGGGGCTGTCGCTGAAGTGGGATGCTACCGATGCATCCCGGTCATGGCCACCTACTGCGTAACCTGCCTTCAGTAAATTGCGCGCCATCGGCGCACCCATCTGTCCGAGACCGATAAAAGCAATCGTGGGCTGGCTCATTCAAAGTCCCATATCCTTGAAAACTTCTTTCGCGGTGCGAAACGCATCAATCGCTGCTGGCACACCGCAATAGATCGCTGCCTGTAAAAAAACTTCACGTATCTCTTCTTTCGTCAGCCCGTTGTTGATCGCGCCACGCACATGCAGCTTGAGCTCATGCGGTCGGTTCAGCGCAATCAGCATCGCCAGATTGAGGAAGCTGCGGGTCCTGCGATCTAAACCGGGACGATTCCAAATCTCATTCCAGCAGTATTCAGTGACCAGCTCTTGCATCGGCATGTTGAAGTCATCGGCATTCTTCAGTGAGTTATCAACATACTCTGCGCCCAGCACCGCGCGACGGGTGGCCAGACCTTTGTCAAAGGCTTCTTTATTCATACGTTCTCCTTGTGTCGTAGTGTGAATGTTTTCGTTTTTCTGAGGCGACATACTCAGCGATAGACGCCATCCCAGGGGCCGGGCACCAGGGTCGCGGAGTCTCCGCCCTCCCCGACCTGAGGACGATTCAATGTGAACAGCGTCTGCTGATTAACGACCGCATAATCCATATAACCCAACCTCGCCAGTGGCTGTGCGGCAGCGACATCGAACATACCGTCTTTGAGATAAGCCTCATCGATATACACACCGACGACTTCGCCGAACACGACCCAATAGGCCGGCTCGGACTTGCCGGGGGGCGCAGGCAGCGGCTGGATCTTCCATAAACGACATTCAAGCGCGGCAGGAGATTCCGCAACACGGGGCGGCTTCACAAGTACCGACGGCGCTGGCGCCAGACCTGCCAGCTGAAATTCATTGACTCCCGCGTTTACCGGCGCCGAGCTCATGTTCATGCGATCGCGCAGCGCATTGCTGACAAACGAGCAGACGAACTCGCCGGTCTGTTCGATATTGCTTAGGCTGTCCTTGCGCCCGGCCGAAGAGAACATCACCATCGGCGGCCGATCACCAACAGCATTGAAAAAACTGTAAGGAGCAAGGTTGAGGATACCCTGGCTGCTGACCGTGGATATCCATCCAATAGGACGGGGCGCGACCAGGGCCTTGAAGGGGTCATGCTTCAGGCCATGGTTATTCATTCGGGTATCGTAGTGCACGATCTCTCCTTGTTCTTGTGCTTATTCGTGCTTATTCGTGCTTATTCGTGCTTATTCGTGCTTATTCGTGCTTATTCGTGCGTATTCGCGCGTATTCGCGCATGTGCCTGAATCGGACAGGTTATTTTAGCGGCACCGGTGATCTGCGACCGTTATCCATCCCATCGGAGAAATTCGATAAATGCTCGCAGAGAAACGAACCCTAACGCGATGGCCGACTGCGTGCAAATGCCGCAGGTGTTCAGCGCGGTGCGATTGAGCGTCGGTGTGTCGTCATTCGAGACACTAAGATCGATTCACGCTGCCTCGGATGCCTTGCCCTCATTCGCTGCCGCGCATCCGGCAAAGCAAATCGACAGCGAGTGAATGGGCGGACGAATCAGTATGACTGGGTGCCACTCAAGCCGCCATGCTCAGCGAGTGACTGCCCGGTGCGATGCGCGTGACAAGCGCGGGTTGGACTTGCTCTAGTTGCGCTTCCAGCTGTTGTATGCGCGCGTTCGCCTGTGCCAGCTGGCGCTCCAGTTCAAGGCAGCGCTGCACCGCAAGATACGGTGCATCCAGCTGGCGGGCGAACGCCACGGCGATCAGTTCTGCCGCCTGAGGATCTCGGCTCACGTAGCCGACATGGGTCAGCTTCAGCAGGTAGTCTTCAAGCTGCTTGAGTTCTTGTGGGGTCATGGGCTCTCCAAAGCTGTTGAGGGTGATGACGTTATAGCCCGGGGCACGATGTCCGTTAACTGGCGAAACCTTCAGTAACAATTTGAGGTTCGGCAAGTACGGCGAGCGCGCGGCTTTACAATGCAAGCTCGCCCTGACTCGTCATCATGCTCACCCCAGCTTTTTCCAGACTGCTCGTCTATCGGGCCGGCTCCACGCTCAGCTATCAGATCCTCGCGGTCACGGCCGGCTGGCATATCTATTCGATAACCCATGATGTGCTCAGTCTCGGCCTGCTGGGGCTGGCCGAGGTCCTGCCGTATTTCTGCAGCTCGCTGTTCGCCGGGCACGCGGTGGATGTCCTGTCCAAGCGGCGCCTGGCCCTCGCCGGCTGCGCATGCCATGTGCTGATCGCCATCATCATGCTCATTGTGGTGAGCGCCGCCGACAACGCCGATCTGATACCCGCCTGGATTTATGCCGTCGTCGGGTTGGCCGGGCTGGCCCGCTCCCTGCTGCGCCCCAGCTATCAGGCCATGGTGGTGCGTATCGTCGAGCGAGAGCATCTGGCAAAAGCTGCGGCGATTGGCACGGTGGTTTTCGACATCAGCCTTGTCAGCGGGCCGATGCTGGGCGGCTTCCTGATTGCAGCGACTGGCGTGATGATGGCCTACTTCGTCAGCGGACTGTGCGCGCTGCTGGCCATCGCCGCCATCCTGACCCTGCGCTACGAAGAGCCCACAAGGGAAAGCGATGGCCTGTCGGTATTCGCCAGTATTGGCGAGGGGTTGAAATTTGTCTTCTCCACGCAAATCATGCTGGCGGCGATCACGCTGGACATGTTTGCGGTGCTGTTCGGCGGTGCAGTGGCGATACTGCCCGCCTTCATTCACGAGATATTGAATGGCAGCCCGGAAAACCTAGGACTGCTGCGTGCCATGCCGGCGGCAGGATCAATAGTGATCAGTCTCTGGCTGACGCGCGTCCCGTTGGAGCGCAACTCCGGAAAAATCATGATGCTGTCCGTTGCGGGCTTCGGGCTGGCGACCATCGCCCTCGGCTTTTGCGGCAGCCTGTGGCTGGCAGCGGCTTGCCTGTTCTTCACCGGTTTGTTCGATGGCGTATCCGTGGTGCTGCGTCATACCATTCTTCAGCTCGTGACCCCGCAGACTATGCAGGGTCGGGTGTCAGCGATCAATGGTCTTTTCATAGGCTCATCGAATGAACTGGGAGCGCTGGAATCGGGCCTGGCCGCCAATCTGCTGGGACTCGCGCCCTCCATCGTGTTCGGCGGCAGCATGACGCTGCTCGTGGTGCTGATCAGCTGGTTTGCCGCACCGCAGCTACGTCGATTGCACATGCGAGACCTGCACGGACAGGCACCGCGATAATCCATCGCAGCTGCGCCAAAAAATCCTGCGCACTACCTGACCGTGAGTTGTCGGACTGAGATGTGCAGTGCGACATGACCAAGAAAAAACAAATACTGCACTCAGGCGCTTACACGAAAGAAAACGGTATAGCAGAATGCCGTAGCGTATCGAGCGAAATAAATCTTGACTAAATCCTGCCATCCTGCAAACCTTGACTTGCCAATTTCAGTGCATCTCTTGGCATGGCCTCGTATCAGGTGGCAGCTACAACAACTTACGACTAACAGCTCGCACTAGGAGGAATAACAATAATGAAAAATATCGCCGTCGCACTCCTCGCTGTTCTTTTCTCGGGCGCCGTACACGCCCAGGCAATGAACGGCCCCACCGACGATTCCGCGCTAAGCTGGGACCCACCTAAATGGGGTCGCGGCGACCGTGCCGGCAGCGCGAATCACACCAAGAACCCGGCGAACATAGCCAAAGCGCTCGCCACGATCAAAAAGAACAAATCCATCACCATTGGCAAGTACTACCACACCGAGGCGCCTGCCTTCGGTCCGCGCAAGTGGAACATGTGGATCCCCGGCACACCGACTGGCGGCCCGTTTGGTAAAAACGCGCTGATCTATCACGATGAACTGGTCACCACGCAGATCGGGCAGATCCAGACGCAGTTCGACGGTCCAGGCCACATTGGTGTGAATACCTCCAAGGGACCAGTGATGTACAACGGCATCATCAGCTGGGAAGCCTACGAGCGCGGCGCCGGTGGTCAGGTGATGGGCATGGGCCCGCTGGGCGTTGAGCATGTCGGCGAACTCGGCTACGTGTGCCGCCTCGTGGTACTGGATGCTGTTGCCTATCGCCAGTCGCAAGGCAAGCTGTCCAAGTCGATGGAGATGCTGCCTATCCCCAAGCAACCGGGTGATATCGGCATCGTGACTGAGGACGACGTGAAGGCCATGGTCAAGTCGATGGGTATTGCCGAGATCGGTTCGGGCGATTGCGTGGCACTGCACACGGGTCAGGGTAACACCTGGGGGAATGCTCGCTACAAGTCACTGACTTCCGAGCAGCGTGCCGCAGCCCGCGCGATGTTTGCCGAGGGCGAGCCCGGATTCGGCATCAGTGCCTGCCGCTACCTCGCCACGCGCGACATCGCCATGACCTTGGGTGATACCTCGGCCAACGATGCTCAACCGGGCGGAGAAGAGATGGGCTATGCCGTTCCTTGCCACACCGAGCTGCAGACCCGTCGCGGCATCTGGAACCTTGAGAACGTTGATACCGAATCGCTGGTGAAAGCCGGCGTCAAGGAAGGTGCGTTCATCTGGGCTCCGCTGCGCATCATTGGCGGCTACCCGCAAGGGTAGCGCCGGTTTTTTATTCACCATCCGTCGGAGAGACCCAAGTCAGCCGTTTATTGCTTCAGGCGCTCAACGAGAAAGAGATACTCGGGCGCGCAAACGGGTGAACAGATCGACACCCATCCGTTGTCGTCGTTCAGAAAGCCGAACCAGACATCCATCGAATCACCCAGATCATTGGTCGCTTTCAGGTGTATCAGTCGCTGCGGCGGCTGGGCCTGTTTGTATGTACGTATCTTGCTGAACTTGGTCTCGTGCAGTTCGGCGATCTGTGCGGCAGCAACCTCTTCCGCCACCAGCTGTCGGAACACGCGCATGCCAGCGACCAGCTTCTTCGGCTTCGGCGCAAAAGCCGGTATGTAAGGACGGTCGAAATAACTGTTCGGGTAGCGCCACTGCCACCCTGCCGGATTCACAATGAATTGGTCACACTCCAGACGCGCATAAGGCTTCAGCAGCTCAGGGAAAGAATCGGCGAGGTGATTCTCGCAATCCGCCTCTTCTTCAGCTTCATGATTGTCAGAGTGCGCAAGCGACAGTAGAGGAGCGCAAAGCAGCAGCAACAGCAGCGGTTTTGTTATTGTTTTCATGGCGAGTTCTGCGGTGTTCAATGGTGCCGCCTGTCATGACGGCCTCTGCCAGCATAACGCAAAACTGTCACGCGCCAACGCTGAGGTCAAAAAAAACCGCCCACCTGTCGGTGAGCGGTTTTTCCATGGAAGGCTGACTGCGCGCGGCTTGAATCAGGCTGCCGCTTTCTTCGACTTGGCTGGCTTTGCCGCTGGCACTGGCGAGAAATGATTGCTCATTTCATGCAGCTGGTCCTGGTACTTGTCGTAGGCGCTCTGGCTGGCCTGCAGGAATTTTGCATACGCAGCATTGGCATTGGCGAAATTAGACTTGAATGCCTCGACGAAGGACTCGGTGCCAGTCGGCGCCGCCTTGGTCAGATCGTTGACCAGGGTGTTCATGTTGGCTGCGGCCTCGGCGACGCGCTCCTGGGCTGCCTTGGTCAAATCTGCCTGGGCCTTGGAGGTGATCGCCGCCAGATGACGGCTGTACGAAACGGCTTTTTCAGCGGTCGGCTGTGCCTGCGACTGCACGACAACGAAAAAGCTCTGCAAGTCCTTGGCGGACATGACTTCCTGAACGATAGCGGATGCCTCCTCCAGCGATGCCTTGGCGGTGGCGATGTTCAGCTCAGCCAGTTCGCTCACGCTGTGCAGCGCCTTCTCTGCGAGGTGGGACATGGTGTGAAGCTGCGCTTCAACCTGAGTCTTGGTGGCCTTCGACAGCTGGTCGACGTTCATGTTCATGGTTTTCTCCGGACTGGTAATTAGTGATTAGTGTCGTTTCGGAACTGTGTGAATAAACCCGTATGTTGCAGCGCAACGTCGCGATTGTAAGCCCGGGAGTTTTGAAGTCAAGCAATATCTTGTGCGCCGCAAAATAGTCGGCCATTTTGTATTCAAAATGGCTAGATTTTCTGCCGGGTCGGCCCGCTTCTTCTGTTGTTGTCTCTCGTCTTGCGGATGAAATTATTGATTTGATAATTTAACCATCCCCCTAATCGGCCCGCATCGCCGTGCGTGACAACAAAAAAATCGGCTAGATTACGGTTCTCGGGTACCCGCCCCTCCTACAAAAACAAATCCATTGGCTCGCCCGAACAACCCGCCGTGAAAAAGACGATCGCCATCTTCATGCATCACCCGTTCTGCTCGATCGAATCCGTGAACGGTGTCATCCAGGCGCTCTCGCCGGGTTACAACGTTCGCATTTTCACCAAACACAAGGTGCCGGACGGTTTCTTTGACGATATCGACATGGTGGTATTCCCCGGGGGTCATGGTGATGCCGGATCTTTCGACCACCTGCTGCGCGCCAATATTCACGAAGTGAAGAAACTCCTCAAACGCGGCGGCAGATACCTTGGTATCTGCATGGGCGCATATTGGGCCGATTCCTATTACTTCGACATACTCGACGACACGCGCGTCGTTCAGTACATCAAGCGCCGCACCGCCGATATCCGCTCCTCCTATGGCACCACGCTACCCGTGGTCTGGCGCGGCTCGGAAGAGCGCATGTATTTTTATGATGGGCCAACGTTCACCGGCGGCGATTTCGAAAAAATCGCGACCTATGCGAACGGCGACCCGATGGCCATCGTGCAAGGATCGATCGGTTTGATCGGCTGTCATCTGGAAAGCGAGCAAAGCTGGTATCAGAAGAAATACATGCAGGCACACTGGCATCACGGTGAGCAGCACAAGATGCTGCTGCAGTTCGTGGCAGACTATTTGCTGGAAGAATCGCAGATGGCGTTGTTCTGAACCGAAATACCCGTCTTTGGCGAGATACCCGGTCAAGTGCCTTCTCGGCGAATGCCGTGTTGACTGAGGCGGCATCATGAATGGCTCAGCCTGCGTACCAAGGCCGAGGTGCGCGCCACGCGGTCGTCGACTCACACCGTACAGCTGCGCTTTGAGTGAGTTGTCGAGCGCGTGAGCTGCAGTGGCCAGCGACAGCCCCGCTAGCAAGAACTCAATTCGGATCTGCGCCGTTGGACATTAACAACTCAATGGCCTTCACCTGTTTTTTGGCCGTTGCCCACTCCAGGGCCGTCAGCCCAGCCTTGTCGCGCACATGAATCATGGCCGGATGTTTTTTCAATATCGTGGTGATGGCATCCACATTACCGGATTTGGCAGCATGGTGCAGCGATGTTGAACGACGCTTATCTCTGATCATCGGATCAGCGCCACGGCTCAGCAGCACCTCAGTGGCGTTGCCGTCGCCGCTGCGTGCTGCGAAATGCAAGGGCGTACGACCGCGGTTCGTTTGGCGATGGATATCTGCTCCCGAATCGAGCAATGTCCGTATCATCTCGGCAGAGCCAGACTCACAAGCAAAGTGAAGCGCAGTACGACCACTATCGTCAGCGTGATTGACATCCGCACCCAGCGACAATAAAGCCCGCAAAACTTCAGCCGATGTGCGAGTGCAAGCAAGATGCAGCCAGATGTTACCGTCGTAATCGGTCTCGTTAACGGCAGCTCCCGCGGCGACCAATGAATGGATTGCATCAATATCACCCACGAAAACGGCTTCGCCCATGGTCAGCGGCTCGCTATCGGGGGCTGTCGTCGGGGGCGCAGACCCTTGCTGAGAATGGCCTGCTGAGACACCCATCTTTTCCCCTGACAAGTGGGCCTCTGCAGCACTCAGCTGCCATTCGGCACTCGCCTCGCTCTTTTGTTTAGCACGCAGCCTTACCGCGGGCCATGAATCGTCAGCTGATGGAGCATCAGCTTTACCCTCATTCTTTGGCTGAAGCGGGAATTGTGCGTAACGCTGCTGTATGTCGGGATCAGTAGAGGAAGTATTTGCGTGAGAGATCATGGATGCACTCTTTCAATCGTGATGAGAAATAAAGGTCCGGGCAATGATCATCTCTTGCAGAACCGAGAACCCGCCTGACGCAAGGTTATCAATCCAGCGAACCAACCGATGTATCACTGACCTATTGCGTGAAACCAGTGTGCACTGAACTGCGGATCACGTATGCGGTGTCGTTTTTCTGCCCGGCCCGGGCAGACGACTGGATCTCTATGGTCTAGCGAGTGAAGAGCAAAGGGCTCAGGACAAACGAGAAGTGTGGTCGTCGTGCTTGCAGTTGGATAACCGTATCAAACCGGCTGAAACACGATAGCCGTGACGTCATCGCGCCGCATTTCACTCCCTTGCCATGCTGCGAGGCTGTCCTTCATGCGCTGGGCGATGATTTCTGCGCTCTTCCCACGACACGCCTGGAGCAACTCGACCAGTCGCCGGTAGCCATACGCACGCCGGCTCTCGCCATCGCTGCCGATCTGGTCGGTAAAGCCATCGGACACCAGCACAAACACACTGCCGGGGGAGTACTCGATTCGCTGCAGTGCAGGCGCTGCCTTGGGGGGCTGCTGGTAGCCGAGCGACACCCTTGACGGCTGAATGCGATCGACGTCTCCGTCCGACCTCAGATGCAGCAACCCCAGCTTGGCGCCGGCAAATTCCAGCACGTGATACGCGCGGTCGATGCGCACCACTGCTGCGTCGCAGCCATCGTCGCTATCGGCGTCGCTGGTGTGCTGATTCAGCCCAAGGCGCAACGCCTGATCGAGCGCCATCAATGCCGCAGAGGGATCGATATCGGGATTGGTCGCAAACATGCGCTCCAGCGAAGTACTGATCAGCACCGAGAGCATGGCGCCCGGCACACCATGCCCGGTGCTGTCTGCCAGTGCCAGGGCGACGCGTCCCTCGGGGTCCGGCAGCGACATCCACCAGACATCGCCGCCTATCGTGTCGCGCGGTTCCCAGATCGCGTGAACGGAAGCGAACTGTCCGGCAAGCCGCTGCGCACGCGGAAGCTGCGCCTTTTGCAGACGGCTGGCATAGGTGATCGAATCCACCACCATCTGATGCTGCTGCTCTGTTCTAGCCTTGCTCTCGCTGAGCTCTCGGGTACGCTCAGCCACAGTGGCCTCGAGTATCACATTCTGGTTTTGTACCAGTTCAGATTGCGCGCGGATATTCTGGTTCAGCTCTTCCTGCAGCCAGCGATTCTTGCTGAACACGGCCAGTGCCATGATCAATGCCTCGGCTGCCACGCCAATCGCCTGCGCGGTGTTCGGATTCTGAATGAACAGACCGAATCCGGATTTCGGAAGTAGCATGAAAGGCGACGGCACATTCACCAGACCGAGAAAAAACACAAAGCGGAAAAAAATATACGGGGCCATCGCCAGCATGAAAAACTTTGCGATCCGCAAGCCCTGCCGGTAGCGAACGAACGCACAGCCGTAGATCGTCAGCAGCACCGTCATTATCATGCCCCACAACGGCAGCCACAGCGCCTTCAGGCTAAGACCGTGGTCGATGAACAGCACCAGCATCATGTGCGCCAGCGTCAGCGCAAGGTACCAATTGGTGAACCTGAACACCTTGGGCATCAGGGATTTCAGGTCCAGAAAATTCCGCGCAAACAGCACATAAGCCATCGACTGGCCGTAAGCGAACACTGTGATCAGTACATGGGCGACCGTGATATGCCCAAACCGGGCGCCTTCGACATCGATATAAAACTCCATCAGCCGCATACCGTCATGCACACGCAGACTGGAAGCTGACAGCAGCGCAAACATGATCCACACCGCGTACATCACGCTGGTGCGATCCTTGTTCTGGAACGCGGAATACCATCCAAAGATGGCCAGCGCGAACAGCACACCGGCCAGTACGCCCTCCAGATGCAGGCCATACCGGCGCAGCTCAAGAAAGCGGGCATGGTCGATGAATTGCACTGGCGCGAAGCCACCCTGAAAATTCAGGTTAGGCCGCAGATAACTGAGCACCTGCGTTGTCTCGCCACGCCTGAGCGTGAACACAGGCCACTGGCTGAGATCAGCACTGGAAGCTCGAACGAAAGGATTGGTGTCGACCAGCGGCGCGTAAGTGCCCCACAAGCTACCTGTCACGCGCAAGGCCTGCCATTGCCCGGACGGGTCGATCAGATAGTTGCGTACTTCATCCCATTGCGGCGCGTCGATGCGCAGCTCACGGTCGACATCAAGCTTGCTGTCAAGCTCACTGATCACCCAGTAACGGCTGCGCTGGTTCAGCGGCCCGACTTCGGCGATGGGCTTGAACTCCGCAAGACGCGCGAGCGCGTCTTCTACAGCAAGCTTGTTGTCCGGATCCCGCAAAACGCGGGCAGATGGATCAGAAAAAATCAGCGCGGTCTGCGCATTCACCTCGACCGCCCGCGACTCGGGAGCCATCGTGGCAGCACCCAAGCAGCAAGCCAGAATGAAAATGACACAGGCAAGTGACCTAGAGCTTCTTAGCATCTTGTTATGGCAGCACGGCCGCAGGGACAATCAACAGATATTGGTCTGAAGAAACCTCAAGCAATCTATCACAAGGCTCCCGGTACAGCGGATTGGCAACACTAGTATGCCGAGTGGGTGCTGGTGGAAACGAGCACCGGTTATCTTGCTCATCATCCACGACAGTGCGGCAGCGTCCCGGCGTCCTCTGCGTGCTGTCTGTCGGCGAATAAAACCAGACTCATGGCGCGGCGGCTTGCCGCTCCATGAAGGTGTTGATGAGGGACGTGCCTTGACTCACTCCAGCAGCGATCAGTTCGACGGGTTCTTGCGGGCTCCCACCGGCAGCGACAGCCATGCACCCATCCCAGATGAGCCTGTGCATGCGGACTCTGACACTTATGTTCAACAGGAAGATCAACGGCTGATTGGCCAGCACCGATTGGCGCGCTGGCCGCATCGCAGTATCAGCGTGTGGCTTGGATCACCAGACCATCAACCGAATAACGCGCCTGATGTTGAAGAACGCATGCTGCGCTACGGTTTTCAGGCGCGCACCGGGGATTTGCTCACGCCCATGCTGAGCGAGGACTATGGCGTAGGCATTGGCATACCTCTGTGGACAGGTACTGACCCACTACATCTGGACAGGCTGATCGCCTCGCTACACATGGACCTTCGATTATTGATCGCAGGACGCCCGCTCAACCCCGATGCGGTCGACAGTCTGACCAACGACTTATTGACGTCCGCGCTATCTTCCCACTTCCCGATGGGTCACCTGCCCAGCAAAGCCAACCGTTCTGCGCTAAAAAAACTGTGCGCGGATCATCATATTGATAATTTTCCTCAAGGCCAGAATTTCATCGAATTCTTGTTCGATGATTTGCCGGTTCGTCTACACGGGCATCCTTACCTTCCATGTGTGCTGTTCGATTTTTTTCTGATGGATGCCTGCGCGCTACAAGGCAGTATGCGTGGGCTGCTGATGCAGACGCTACTGGCGCTTAACCAGAACAGCGGGCAGTTCTCGTCCATGTCAGTCGGGCTGGACAACCGGCATTTCATCGTGGCGACAGCCTATGCAAGCATCGACGAACTTCACCACCATTTTCAGCCGCTGCTGGAACGATGGGTGGAACTTGCGTTCGATATTCGCGGCTTGTGCAAAACGCTAGTATTGGAAGGAGCGACGATGGAATTTGAAGTCAGTCCGGGCAATCAGGGAGTGATGGAATGAATGTGTCAAAATTTCTGGAAAAAGTAAGCTTTCCCAGCATTGATACGGCTCGCTTGCGCTCGCCGGCCGATACAAAGCCAGTGCGGACTGACACTCCCAGTCAAAGGCTGGAGTCCGCAAAAAGACAAGCCCATGAAAAATTCAAAGCGGCTGCCGACGCCGTAGCAGCCAACCTTCCCGCTCGGGCAAGAGAGATCTACCAGACATCCGTCCAGGAACGGTGGGATCATATTCAGCAAAAAATTTTTTCACCACTCAGTTCACAAGTAAGCAAAAGAGATTTTGCGCGTACCTTGGGAAAGGCCATTGAGAAAGCGAAGACGGAGTGCAACGCCGCAGCGCAACGCCTGCAAATTGATGCCGAGCGATCGGCAATGGTGGCGACCCGAACTGAAACCCGCGCGCTACCGCAACTCATACAAAAAAAAGATGGCTCCTTCACACTGATACGAAAAGCTCCTCTCATCGAAAACCTTGTCCTCAGGGGCGGCGGCGCCAAAGGCATCAGCTATGGCGCCGCGCTGGAGCAATACCAGCAGACAGGTTATCTGGACGGTCTGAAACGCATTGCCGGTTCTTCGGCAGGCGCGCTGACCGCCACGTGTCTAGCCTGCGGCGTATCGGCATCGCGCTTCGACAAAATCGAATCCGAGCAGTTGTTCAAGTCTGCGATCACGACCTACACGAAGGACACCACGCCTATTTATCCTGACCTGACGTTTACGGAATCAAAAGGTATCCTCACGGCGCTCAGCGCCGTGAGGACGGTGGATACCACTACGGCCGAGCACGTACATCAATATCTGACGACGCATTTCAACACCACGCTTTTTCAAGATCGCCTGGTGCAAGTGATCGAAGAAAACAACAACGTTCCTGATTTTGCCCAGCATGTTGTTACGACATTGCAGCGGCTGCTGGAAAAGCCAGATTTCGAGCACTCACGCGAGGGCAAGATGATCACCTTCCGCGATTTGAGCTTGTTGCATCAGCTAGCGCCGGACACATTTAAGGAACTGAGCTTGACGGCCTGGGACCCTCACGCACGACGTCTCGTCTATTTTGACAAAAACAATACCCCTGACATCCCAGTCTGCTATGCGGCCAGAAGCTCCATGTCTTTTCCGGTGGCCTTCAAACCGGTGGCCATGGATCTTGGCGATGGCAGCGGGAAGCGTACCCTGATCGACGGCGGGCTGGGCTCAAACCTGCCGACCGAGGCATTCAATCTCCCGAATTCAGGCGTAGCTGAAAAAGAACTGAACGCCGCAAAGACTCTGCTGTTTGTTTTTGACATGGATGGCATGGCTTATCAGGCAATGACTAGCGGTGGAGTTGCGACGGACAGGTTGCGGGAAATTCAGCAAAAAACGAAAACAAGCAGAGAAAACTCCCTCATCGCGAGGATCCATACCTGGTTTCTGGGTAGGGATTTCTCGAAGACCGGGCTTGAAGACAACGAAAAAGTCTGGAATGCCGGTCCGAATGCTGTGCCCATTTTTCATGGGACGATCAGGACTACCACGCCACATATTTCCACCTCGCGAGCCCACGCGGCGCGGCTACAGGCAGCGACTGCAGCGCTGGAGCAGATCCGGCAGCGGGAAAGTCAGGGCTGGTATGTCCACTGCAACTCGCTAGAGGAAGTGGCGAACCAGTTGTCCGTCGAAGAAAAAGCGAGCGTCATCAACTCCACCGATCCTTCACTGCAGCTGTTGGCCACTCATTTACAAAACACTCAGGCAACCGTTCAGCACGGTCAACACGCCTGACCCCGTCTCCCTGTCACTCCAGCACCCGGCCTGCGGCTCAGCATGAGGCGCGCTCGTGCCGGGCAAGCCTTTGCTGAGCGATGCAAAGAAACCGGTTAAGCTTGCCAACTTTGATAGTGCGCATGCGGTAGGACACCGGGTCTTGCATGCAGCACGGCTGTCTTGCCAACTTGATAAACCATCAACCTCTTCACCCGCAGTCCCTGCACACGCTGACCCATGCCTAACGATACCCGGCCGCTGCAAGGCCCAAAAAAACACCGCTCGCCACTCGTCCCCATTCTGATCGCGCTGATCCTCGCCATCGGCGTTGGCGCGCTCGTCTGGTACCTGCAGACCCAACGCGAGAGCAGCAGCCAGGGCCCGGGGGGCAGGATGTCTCGCCGACCACCGGTAACCGTGGGCGTGGCCAAGGCGGAGAAGCAGTCGTTTCCCGTCGTCCTGGAGGCGCTGGGAACAGTGACACCGGTCGCCACCGCCACCGTGCGAGCGCAGGTCTCGGGCGTGCTGCAGCAGGTCTTGTTCAGCGAAGGACAAATGGTGCAACGCGGGCAGGTGTTGGCTGTGATCGATCCACGTCCTTTCGAGATCGCGTTGATGCAGGCTACCGGGCAACTGAAACGCGACGAGGCACAATTGGAGAATGCGCGCGTCACAGAAAAACGCTACCGCACCCTGCTCTCACAAGACTCGATTGCGCAGCAAGAGGTGGATACGCAAGTCGCCTTGGTAAAACAATTGGAGGGCACCGTCAATGTCGATCGCGCCGCAGAGCGCAGCGCGCGACTGAACCTGGAATTCAGCCGTATCGCGGCGCCGATCGCAGGACGCATTGGTCTGCGTACCGTCGATACCGGCAACCTGGTCAGTCCCGGCGATGCGAACGGCATCGTCAGTATTACGCAGGTGTCGCCGATCGACGTCGTGTTCAACCTGCCGCAAGATCGTATTCCGGATCTGCGCGCGGCAATTGGCAATCAACGCGCCCCCACGGTGATCGCACTGGACCGGGCGCGCTCCGCTGAACTGGCCAGTGGCCGGTTCCTCGCGCTCGACAATCTGGTCGATCCGCAAACGGGCACGGTGCGTGCCAAAGCACGATTCGAGAATGCGAAAGCTCAGTTGTTCCCGAATCAGTTCGTGAATGCGCGGGTGATGCTGCGTTCCATCGACGATGCGATCTCGGTGCCGATCTCTGCGATACGCAAGGGCGGCCATGGCGACTTTGTGTATGTGCTCGATCTGCAAAACAAGACCGTGGCCGTGCGCAACGTGAAGACAGGCGTCTCCACGGTGGACCGCACGCAGATCGTCTCTGGACTCGACGCGGGCGAGACAGTGATCACGGAAGGTGCCGATCGGCTCTCCGATGGCGCGAAGGTCATGCTGCCAGGTGACAAGCCCGCGCGCCCTTCAGGCGACAAGCGCGGTCAGCGCGACAAAAGCGGCCACTAAGCGCTCGCCAGAAAAAACTGAATGATTCTCTCCCGCCCTTTCATCCTCCGGCCGGTCGCGACCGCGCTGCTGATGGTGGCCATCGTGCTGGCTGGACTCATCGCGTTGCGCTTCCTGCCGGTGTCGGCGCTACCGCAAGTCGATTTTCCGACCATACAAGTCCAGGTCGCGTATCCGGGCGCCAGCCCGGAAGTCATTAGCCAGACCGTGACGGCGCCGCTGGAGCGGCAGTTTGGCCAGATGTCTGGTCTGAAGCGGATGAGTTCTTCATCTGCCGCCGGCATCTCGAGCATGACACTGCAATTCAGTCTCGGCGTGCGACTGGATGTCGCTGAGCAGGAAGTGCAGGCAGCGATCAATGCCGCGTCGGCGCTGCTGCCGCTAGACCTGCCTGCACCGCCGACCTATGCCAAGATCAACCCCGCCGACGCGCCCGTACTGACGCTCGCGCTGACCTCCGACTCATTGCCGCTGACCGAGGTGCAGAATATCGCCAACACCCGCCTCGCACTGAAAATCAGTCAGGTATCGGGTGTCGGTCTGGTGTCCTTGTCGGGCGGGCAAAAGCCGGCGATACGGATCCAAGCAAACCCGCGCGCGCTGGCTAGCGCCGGGCTGGGGCTGGACTCCTTGCGCACCGCGATCACCGCATCGAATGCCAACACGGCCAAGGGCACGATTGACGGACCTTCGCGCTCTTATTCGATCAATGCCAATGATCAGCTCGGCTCGCCCGAGGATTATCAGCGGCTGATCGTCGCGTGGAAAAATGGCGCACCGATACGGCTCTCGGACGTGGCGACGGTGGTCCCCGCGGCCGAGAATGTGCGTCTGGCTGCCTGGGCCAATCTGCAACCGGCGGTGATCCTGAACGTACAGCGGCAACCCGGCGCCAATGTGATCGACACGGTGGATGCAATCAAGCGGCGACTGCCCGAGCTCCAAGCCGCGCTGCCCTCGGCGATCCGGGTCGAGGTGCTCAGCGACCGCACCGCCGGCATACGCGCGTCGGTCGAACACGTCGAGATGGAACTGTTCATCGCGGTCGCGCTGGTGGTGCTGGTGATCTTGATCTTCTTGCACAATGCGCGCGCCACAGTGATTGCCAGCCTGGCCGTGCCGATCTCATTGATCGGCACCTGCGGCGTGATGTACCTGCTCGGCTACAGCCTGAATAACCTGAGCCTGATGGCGCTGACGATTGCCACCGGCTTTGTTGTCGATGATGCGATCGTCATGGTGGAAAACATTGCGCGGCATATCGAAGATGGCGAGCCACCCATGACGGCCGCGCTCAAAGGCGCGGGTGAGATCGGTTTCACGATTTTGTCGCTGACGATATCGCTGCTGGCGGTGCTGATACCGCTCTTCTTCATGAGCGATATCGTCGGCAGATTGTTCCGCGAGTTCGCGGCGACGCTGGGCATCACGATACTGATCTCGGCGCTGGTCTCGCTGACGCTGGTGCCGATGATGTCAGCCCGATGGCTGACTCGGGAAAATGCCACTGCCAGCGGACGCTCTGCCGGCTGGCTGCAGCGCCGCTTCGATCATCTGCGCGATGGCTATGATCGCTCGCTGGTCTGGGTACTCGAGCATCAGGCACTGACATTGTTCACTGCGGCGCTGACGCTGGCGCTCACGGTCGCGCTCTACCTACTCATGCCCAAGGGTCTGTTCCCTTTACAAGACACGCGTCAGTTGCAGGCACGGGTGGAAGCATCGAGCGGCGTATCGTTCGCGCGCATGGCTGAGCTGCAGCAGGCTGTGGCAAAACAACTCCTGAAAGACCCCGAGGTCAGCTCGCTCAGCTCTCAGGTCGGCGTTGGCGTGAATGAAAACCTGATGCTGCACACTGGCAGCATGCTGATCAATCTGAGGCATGACCCACGGGGCGATCAGCAGCAGACCATGGACAGATTGCGAGAACTGGCGGCCGAGGTGCCCGGTGTCACGCTCTATCTGCAGCCAACGCAAGACCTGACCATCGATGCCGAGCGCGGTCCGACGCCTTTGCGTGTGTCGGTGGAAGGCGCCGACACCACGACCGTGAACCGTTGGGCAATCAAGCTGGCACAAGCGATGGAGACCCGTCCGGAATTGCGCTCGGTCGTGACCGATGCCGGTGCGACTGGTCCCTCTGCGGTGGTGCGGCTCGATCGCGACAGCGCCGCACGGCTCGCGGTGACGGCGGCCGCTATCGATGACGCGTTGTACAGCGCATTTGGTCAGCGTATCGTTTCGACCATCTTCACCGAGACCAATCAATATCGCGTAATCCTTGAAGCACAGCCTGGCACTGCACCCTCGCCGCAATCGCTCGGCGACCTGCCGCTGCGTGCCGCCTCCGGCAAGGCCACCACGCTGTCATCAGTCGCGAGCATCAATGAACAGTCGGCACCATTGATCATTTCGCGCGCGGCGCAGTTTCCTGCTGCGACTGTCGGCTTTGATATGGCGAGCGGCATCGCGCTGGGCGATGCCGTCAATGCCGTGCGTGCCGCTGCGGCGGACATTGAATGGCCGGGATCAGTCAGGCTCAGTTTTCTGGGTGCGGCGGGTGCCTTCGAAGGCGCGCTCAACCATCAACTCTGGCTGATCCTCGCCGCCATCGTCTGCGTGTATATCGTGCTGGGCGTGCTGTACGAAAGTTATGTGCACCCTTTGACGATACTCTCTACGCTGCCTTCGGCAGGTGTCGGCGCGCTGCTCGCCTTGCTGATCGCCGGGCAGGATCTCGGTGTGATCGGGATTATCGGCATCATCCTGCTGATCGGCATCGTCAAAAAGAACGCGATCATGATGATCGACTTCGCGATCAGCGCCGAGCGTGAGCAAAACAAGACACCGCAGGAAGCCATTCATCAGGCAGCGCTGCTGCGGCTACGGCCTATCCTGATGACGACTTTCGCGGCCTTGTTCGCTGCGCTGCCACTGATGTTCAGCTGGGGGGATGGCGCGGAGTTGCGCCGACCGCTGGGCATTGCGATCTTTGGCGGACTGATCGTCAGTCAGTTGCTGACGCTATACACCACGCCCGTGATTTATCTCGGGTTTGATCGGCTCGGCCGCCGCTGGTTCGGGGCGCAGGTGAAGCACCGCCTTCCTGACGAGGCCGCGCCGTGAATCTTTCGCGGGTGTTTATCGAGCGGCCGATCGGCACCACGCTGCTGACGCTGGCGATCGCGCTGCTCGGCATCGCCGCATTCTTTGCGCTGCCGGTGGCACCGCTGCCGCAGGCGGACTATCCGGTGATCTCGGTAAATGCCTCGCTGCCCGGTGGCAGTCCCTCGGTGCTGGCGTCGAGCGTTGCCTCTCCGCTGGAGCGGCGACTGGGCGCCATCTCGGGCGTCACCGAGATGACTTCCGGCAGCGGCAATGGCGGCACCGGCATCTCGCTGCAATTCGAACTGAACCGCAAAATCGATGCCGCTGCGCGTGAAGTACAGGCGGCGATCAACGCCGCGCGCGCCGATCTGCCGGTCGCGCTGCGCTCGAATCCCACTTACCGCAAGGTGAACCCAGCGGACATTGCCGTGATCGTGCTGGCGCTCACCTCCAAGACACGCACGCCCAGTGAAATCTATGACGCTGTCTCGTCAGTGATTCAGCAAAAGCTGTCTCAGGTGCAGGGTGTCGGTGATGTCGAGCTCGGCGGCGCCTCGCTGCCTGCCGTGCGAGTGCAGCTGCTGCCCTTCGCGCTCAACCGCTACGGTATCAGCTCCGAGGACGTTCGCGCGGCGATTCAGGCGAATGCGGCGAACCGACCCAAGGGCATTATCGAAAACAACGAGAAGCGCTACCAGCTCTACACCGATACCGGCATGACCGTGCTGAATGCAGCGGCCTACCGTGAGCTGATCGTCGCCTGGCGTCATGGTGCGCCAGTGCGGCTGTCGGATGTCGCCGAGGTCAGTCAGAGCGTCGAGGATATCAATGGCATGGGCCTGATCAATGGCGAGCCGGCTGTGCTGGCTTTCGTCAGCCGCCAGCCCGGCGCAAACGTGATCGAGGTAGTCGACGAGATCAAAGCCATGCTCCCCGAGCTGCGCGCCGAGCTACCGCCGGACATCGACATGCGCGTCTCGTCCGAGCGCACGCAATCGATACGCACCTCGTTGCACGAGATCGAGTTGACCTTGCTGATCTCTCTGGTGCTGGTGGTGCTGGTGGTGAGCGCCTTCCTGCGCTCGGCGCGTTCCACGCTGATCCCGGCGGTCGCGGGTGTGGTGTCCATTCTCGGCACCTTTGCGGTGATGTATGCGCTGGGCTTCAGCCTGAACAATCTGAGCCTGATGGCACTGACGGTCGCCACGGGTTTTGTGGTGGACGATGCCATCGTCGTTCTGGAGAACATCACCCGCCATATGGAAGATGGCATGGAACGTATCGAAGCTGCGCTGCGCGGTGCGCGCGAGGTCGGTTTCACGGTACTGGCGATCAGCCTGTCGCTGGTTGCGGTCTTCATACCGTTGCTGTTCATGGGGGGGCAAGTAGGCAGGTTGTTCCGCGAATTTGCGGTCACACTGACAGCGTCGGTGCTGATCTCGCTCGTGATCTCTCTGACCACCACACCGATGATGTGCGCCTGGCTGCTGCGACGCGAGACCGCTTCGGCGCACGAAAAGGGTCGGATCAAGCGCTGGCTTGAGCGTGGCTATGGCAAGCTGGAGCGATGGTACGCAATCAGCCTCGATGCGGCGCTCGCGCATCGCTGGCTGGTGCTGCTCTCGCTGGCCGCTGTCGTCGCATTGAATGGGTATCTCTTTGTGACGATTCCCAAGGGTTTCTTCCCTCAGCAAGATACCGGACAGATGACCGTGGGTGTGCGTGCCGATCGCAGCATCTCTTTCGCTGCGATGCAAGACAAAATGCGGCAATTGGTCGACATCATTCGCAAAGACAAAGCGGTCGATACCGTGGCCGCCTTTGCCGGCGGCAGTCGTCCGGGCGGTGGCTACATGTTCATCAATCTCAAGCCGCTGGAAGAGCGCAAGGAACGCGGGCAAGACGTCATCAACCGGCTACGCCCACAGCTGGCGCAAGTCACGGGGGTGAGCGCGATGATGATACCGCTGCAGGACTTGCGCATCGGCACCCGCCGCGACGTCAACACGATTCAGTACACGCTCAAGAGCGACAACTTCGCCGACCTGCAACAATGGACGATCAAGCTGGCCGAGGCGCTGAAGCTGCGACGTGAGCTGATCGACATCGATCACGACATGCAGCAGACCGGTGTCGATGTCTTTCTTCGCATCGATCGCGATGCCGCATCCCGACTAGGCGTAACGACGCGCGACCTCAACAATGCGCTCAACAATGCGTTCGGCCAGCGGCCCGTGGCGACCCTGTTCGCCGATCGCAACCAGTACCGGGTCATCATGAGCGTAAGCCCCGAGTATGCGAACAGCCCGGCAATGCTCAATGATATTTACGTGCCCGCGCGCGCTGGCGCAGCAGCTGCTGCGATCTCGGCGAATCCGGGATTACGCGATGTCTCGGGCGGTCAGGTGCTCAGTACCTCTCCCTCGACGATGGTGCCGTTGTCGGCCTTCGCATCGTTCAGCGAGCGCGCAGCCGCGGTCTCGGTCAGTCACCAGGATGCGGAGCTGTCGGGCACCGTGAGCTTTGCCCTGGCAAAGGGCAAATCCATTAGCGATGCCGAGCGCGCGGTCAGAGAATCGGAGTCCTCGATCGGCATGCCCGCCAATGTGCGAGGCAGCTTTCAGGGCACCGCGCGCGCTTATCAGGAATCGCTGGGGCGGCAGCCGCTGCTGATCGCGATGGCGATCATCATCATCTATATCCTGCTCGGCATTTTGTATGAAAGCCTGATCCACCCGGTCACCGTGCTATCGACCATCCCCTCAGCCGGTGTGGGCGCGGTGATTGCGCTGATGCTGTTTGATATGGAGTTTTCGATACTCGCGCTGATCGGCGTCTTCCTGTTGCTGGGCATCGTGATGAAGAATGCGATACTGATCATTGATTTTGCGCTGGAGGCGGAGCGCTCGCGCGGGCTGTCCGCCGTGGTGGCGATACGCGAGGCCAGCCTGAAGCGGCTGCGTCCCATCCTGATGACGACTGCCGCCGCTGCACTGGGTGCGCTGCCGCTGGCGATCGGCCTGGGTGAGGGTTCGGAGATTCGCCAGCCGCTGGGCGTGGCCATCATCGGTGGGTTAATCGCCAGCCAGTTCCTGACACTGCTGACGACCCCTGTGGTGTATGTGGCGCTGGATCGCTGGCGGCGTCGCAGCACGACAGAAGCGGATCTCTCCCGGCAAATCAGCGACAGCGGAACGGACATGAAAGCAGCGCGTCCCACATGAAAACACGTACATCGACTTTGTCAAACAAGCCGCTGATCCGAGTCAGCTTGTGCGCGTGGGTGCTGGCCCTTGGCGCCTGCAGCATCGGGCCGACTTATCAGACACCCGCCGCACCCCTGCCCTCGCATTTCAAAGAAGCCGAGGGCTGGGTTGCTGCACGGCCTGCCGATGCGCTTCAGCGCGACGCGTGGTGGGAATTGTTCAGCGATCCATTGCTCAGCACGCTGGCCAGTCAAGTCAGCGTATCGAATCAAAACATCGCCGCAGCCGTGGCCGCGTATGCGCAGTCACGCGCCGTGGTGGGCCAGGCACGCGCCGGTTTGTTTCCCAGTGTCTCGCTGTCGGGCGCGATAAGAAGCAGTAACAGCTTCACCAAATCTCAGGATGTGCAGTTCAGTTTAGGTGGCACTTGGGAACCTGATGTCTGGGGTCGTCTCGAGCGTGCCGTGACCGGCGCACAGGCAAACGCAGAAGCCAGCGCCGGCGATCTCGCCACTGCCACCCTGGCCGCGCAAGGCGAACTGGTCGGCAACTACCTGCTGCTGCGGCAGACGGATGAGCAGCGACGGCTGCTGGCGGCCGCGATCAAGGATTACCAGCGCGTACTGGAGATCACGCAGAACCGCTACAACGCCGGTATTGCCCCCCGAACTGATGTGTTTCAGGCGCAGACGCAGCTCGCCAATGCGCAGTCCGACATGGAAGGTTTGCAGCGCATCCGCGCACAGCTGGAGCATGCCATCGCGGTACTGATTGGCGAGCCACCGTCAGGCTTTTCTATCGCTCCGCTGGCATGGACGCCGGTGGTGCCCGAGGTGCCGCTGGCCATTCCTTCGGAGCTACTGCAACGTCGCCCCGACATCGCCGCTGCCGAGCGCCGCGTCGCTGCGGCCAACGAGCAGATCGGTATCGCCCGCACGGCCTACTTCCCCAGCGTGTCGCTGGGCGCGAGCGAAGGTATCGCGGCGGGCACGGTCGCGGCGCTCGCCTCCAATCCGGTCACGCTGTGGTCGATTGGCGTGTCGATGACGCAAACGATTTTCAATGCAGGGCTGGTAAAGAACCGCATCGCTGGCGCAGAGGCCGCCTACGATGCCGCTGTCGCGCGTTACCGGCAAACGGTGCTGGGTGCTTTCCAGTCGGTTGAAGATCAGCTGGTGGCCACGCGGGTGCTGGCGCAGCAGGAGGTGTATCTGAATGAAGCAGCAAAGGCTGCCGGCCTGGCCGAACAGCAGCAGCTCAACCGCTACCGTGCAGGACAAGTGAGTTTTCTGGAAGTGAGCACCGCACAGACTGCGGCGTTGAACGCACGCCGCGCGCTGGCGCAGCAGCAAGGCAATCGTCAGGTGGCCAGCGTCGCGCTGATTCAGGCGCTGGGCGGTGGCTGGCGCAGCGAGTCGCTACGACAGGATGCCGCGCAACTTAAAGATAACAAAGACAAAAAACAAAACGGGACCCAATAAATCGCGGGTCCCGTGCGCATGATCGCGGCGATGATCAGGAAGCCGCGTCCTTGAGCATCTTGCGTGCTTCCTTCAGCAACTTGGCAGCATCATTCTCGCGGCCTTCATCGTAGAGCTTCTGTCCTTCGGTGCGCAACGACTTCACTTTTTCCAGATCTGCGCCCTTCAGCTTGGTCTCGGGCAGCAGCGAATCAATGGCTTTCATCTCGCACACGGGAACGTTCGGGCAATGGGCAAAGGCGAGCGAAGCGGAGCACAACAGTACAGCGGCCAGCAGGGACTTCATGTTTCATTCCTCCGTAAGAGTGATTGATCGATAGTGATCGTGATGAGGGCTCTCGCCGACGGCACGCGCGGCAGACCTTTTTTTGCAAAAAAGATGGCTGAAAATAACAGAAAAGCCTGCGCTCAGCGAGCATGCAATTCACTTGCGACGGATTATTTCTGCGCGGCGCCAGAAGATTTTACAAAATAATAATGATTCGCTTGCCAGTACCCGATGGCAGCGTCATTTGCGCCGGGCGAGCTCATGTTCTGCGCTCAGGCGCCGATTCATTATCGAAATCCGGTATGCTTTTTCGAGTCACCGCTTAATTCCAGCCATGAAGCATCGTCACCCCACCCTGAAACGATCACTGGCCATCCTGCTGGCGGCGGTCTGCTGCCTGAGCGTGGCCGAGGAGGCGAAGCAGGGCTTCAAGGAAGCCCCGCAGCGCAGGGTGCAGTCCAAGACGCAAAACGCGTATTGCGAAGAGTCGAAGAGCTGGTATCGCGCCTGCTACCTCCCCTGCATAAGAAAGAGCAAGTCACCTATCAGCCACGCGGTGAATCACTGCAACGCCAACTGCGAGAACGAGCTCGTATGGCTGAACTATCTGTGCCGGCGGGATCCCTATCTGCCACTCGGGCCGAACTGAATCGCCGCCGGAAGCACTGCTCAGTTCTGAGTCACGTTGGCGGTGTTGTAATTGCCAGACTGGCTTATCGTCGATGTCAGATTGCTCCCGTTCTGCGAGACATTTGCGATATTCCCAATGGATCCCTGACTGATGGTCGACCGGTTTGCTCCGGCGCCGCCGTTGATTTGGCTGACATACGCGCTGTTGCCGCTACCGGTCTGCGCGATCCATGACAACCCATCGCTCCCCTCCTGGCGGCTGCTGGCGACATGATCGGTACCCGACTGAATAATGGAGGCATCGAGCAAGTGACCGGACTGCATCAGCGTCGCGTGATGTCCGCTGCCGTTCTGATCGATCAGCGCCGTGTTGGTCTCAGCGGCCGAGCTACCATTGCCGGACTGAGAGAGCAAGGCCACATTGAAAGATCCGGGCTGGCTGATGGTACCGGTGTTAAAACTTCCTGATTGCGTTGCCGATGCCTGGTTGTAGCTGCCACCGGTATCCTCAGGAATCATGCCGCCCGTGTAGCCTTGGGAAATCGTCATGAACTGATCGTTCCCTGATTGAATGATCTCTGCGGCGTTGTTGTGCCCCGCACCGACCGTGTTCAATGGGTTGATATAGGCCGACAAGCCCGTGCCGTCGAATTGCTGAATCGTGCCCCGGTTACCATTGGCTGTCTCGTAGATGCTCGCGCCGCTGTCCGTCACATTGCTCTGAATGATGGAGGTCGTGTTTCCACTTCCCCAGATATAGGATTCGCCCAGCACACGGTCACTCCCGATCTGAGTGATGGAACTTGTGTTCCCGTCGCCGTTTTGCGAGAGCTGCACGGTCTGCTCTGCCATGGCGCAGTTGATGACGCCTGCGACCCCGGCGATCAGGGTCATGCTGATGATAGTCCGTTTCATAGTTTTCCATCCTCCCTTGTCAAACAGGGCCCGCACAGATCGCCGACCAGTCCAGCTGCCCTAATACTGGACCAGTATTGCTCTTCCCTGATGCCCCTCCTGACGAATAACCGCATCAGAAAAACTTTTGTACTGACGGATGTCGGCGTGATGTCCCTGTCCGTCTTGCAGCACGGTGGCGCTGATCTGCGTGCCAGATTGTGTGACGCTGGCGCTATTGAGAACCCCATGCTGGATCAGCGATACGGTGTTCATCATCCCGTTTTGCGCAAGGGTCGCGGTGTTCAGTTCACCACTCTGCTGCACCGAGAGTCGCTGCAGACTGCCTGTCTGCAGGGCACTGATGAGGTGCGCGGCGCCACTCTGCTGAAGTCGACCGATGTTGCCCTCGCCTAGCTGAGTCAGTATGGCGAACTCCGATGGCGCAAGATCCACCGCCGATGCCGTGCAAGCCAGCACCGCAAGCCCATAACCGACGATGCACCTCAGGACCTGCGGGTATGCATCCATGGTGTTACATCTCCTTCAGATAGCGTTGCACCAGCGGCGACTGCAAGTCGTCAGCATGCCGGAGCGACCATAGTCCGTCGCGGACACCTTGCAAGATCAGGTAAATAACGGCCATGTCGATCGCCTCCTGCACGCACATCTGTGCCGGTTCATTGCGCGTGATGCCGGCCTCGAACTGCAGCAGATCCTTGAAGGCGACAAAGCGGAACACACTTGGCCTGATCTCGTAAGAAAAAATCGTTTTTGAGGTCGATATGCTGTTGAGTACCTGCCCGGTACGGATATCGACACTGCGCAAGTTGACCGTCACCTGATCCATCCGGTACTGCATTGATGCGCCCACACCCAGATAATTTGCACCCGCGCCGCCAGTCCGGAGATTGTTTTCATAGGCGACGATCCCTCCCTCAATGATTAGCGCGGCTGGCATCAGCTGCGGCAAGGCGGGCGGCGATACGCCCTTCTCCGCCGGTATCTCGAGCGCGCGAATGATCTTTCGCTCGGTCAGTAAATTCTGCAGATTCTCCCGCTCTACCGGAAGGTACCAGCCAGAGTCTTTCAGCGATTTGATCAGCATCGACGCAGCTCCCTGCGTCACCGCCGTGGAGAATGAACTGTCAGGGGCCGGCTTGTACTGACCTGTCTGATCACGCAAGCCATATACCGCCACAGCGACCTTGCCCTTGGGGGGCGGCAGTTGTGTCAGATCGCGATGCGCATCACCCTTCGGCTGCAAGATCGCGCTCGAAAATGGCGCGAGAGGTGTGCGCGACACACAGGCGGCAAGCACGCTCACCACACCCAGGAGAAGCACATGCCGGCTGATGCGCCCGGGCGAAAGACCACCAGAAAACTTCACTGACTAACCTGAAAACTCGTCGAACTGCCGTTCGTCTTGTCTGTTGTCTTGATCTGTAGCAGACCGCCACCCAGATCGAGAATCTCTATCTTGAAATCCCGTGTATCCAGCGAACCAGGAATGAGTTTCCCGTCACTGCCGATCACGCTGGAGGCCGATGCCGTAGCGATCCTGTTGAGTATCGATCGCTGCAAGAGCTCATTAAACTGCTGCAGGGCACTTTGCCCCGACAGGCTCCCGGCGACCGAGACGCCAGCGCGCGAAGCATCCTTGTAGTTATTGATCGCCTGCGCCGTGGCCAGCAGATTCGGGCCGTGCAGCGGATTGCCGCCGAATGCGGGATTCACCGGGACGTAGACCATCTCGGTGGCCTGTGCGTGGAGGCTCAGCGCCAGCGCAACGAACCCTTGCCGCAGACAGCGCGACATGGACCCACCCATCACCACGCATCCCTCGCGAGCTCGCTGTCATGATCGAGACTGGCATCAATCTCCGCCTCAGTGAGACGCTGCCATAGTTGTTCGACAGCCTGCTCACTGAGGCCCCGGAGGAGCCCACGCGATGCGGGCAAAGCGAATTGCAGCAGCCGATGCCCCTGATGTTCGATCCAGATCACGCTGCCCGTTCGCGCCGATGGGCGCTCACGTACCGTGATCAGGACGCGCTCACTGATGCTTTTGTCACGCCACAAAGAGACGAAGTACTGAAAAAAATCCTGACCCGCGACGGTCACGGTCTGTCCCAGGACCATTCCCTGATCGAGTCGATCAGCGCGTGTGTCGACCGCCGGGCTCGCCAGCAGCAGGACGACACAGCAAACGCCGAACGAACGACAGACCAAATCGCCGCGCATCCATCTCTCCGGGCAAGTAATGAACGGCGGTAAAGATAAGTGATACTTGGCGCAGCTTCCAGATGGACAGCAGGCTATCAGCGGTTGCCGTGCGCTACGTCAATCTCTCGGCGCAGAAAATCGCAGCAAGATCAGGTGAACGATACGCTCAGTCGGACTCGGACGATCTCGTGCATTTGCCCTGAAAGTTCTCTTCGCGTGTCAGGCCAGTCCTCTTTTTTTCGAGCGTGGCGACATGCTCGATCGTCATCGCTTGCCGATGAATGATGAGCGATTCATGAAGAAAGGTGTCTTCGTCGTCAAGCGAGTGAATGCAGGCAATCTTGTCTTTGCGCCAGGTGTGGCAGGAATAGCCCTCCAGCTCATGAAGCTTGAATGCATAGCGCCGGGCTTCGTCACGCGATGCCTCATCGGCTGGTTCATGCGGCTTTTTGGACAGGGTCTCCACCTTGCCCCGGCACTCCAGCGTGAGCTGATAGTCGTCCTGGAGTCCGCAAGCGGTGAGCAACGCCAGCGCGACCAGCAGGCTTGACAGACGCAGATAGGAAGTCGGAAATCTCATTGAAGATGCGGGCAGTATCTGCAGAAATTTTGTTTATTCGACAAGCCCTCTCGGGAGATGCCCGCCGGCGGCCATCATACGCTGCCCGGCAGCGATGGAGCGCAGGAACTCATCCTTTGCTAAGATCCGCCGATAATAAAGATTCGACCAGAAATCCACTTCTACCCTGCCGACGGGGGATCAAACCATGTCCGACGAATTACAGGTATTCCGTGGCGATCGCCCGACCGAGGAAGCCGAACGCGCGCCGACGGCACCGGCCAAGCCCAAGGCGCCGGCCGTCATTTCAAAGAACAATCTGCCCGCAGCGGAGCCCGTTGGGGACCGCCCCGAAGCCGTCCGTGTGGAAGAGCCGGTCGCAGAGGCGCTTCCCGAGATCGAGCCCGGCCCGGTCAACTTCGAGACTGAACCCGAGCCTCCGTACAATTTTGAGATTGATCCCGACAGCCTGTGGAGCATGCCGGAAGCGATGCAGGAGCGACTCTCCAACCTGAACTCCACCGTGGCGGTGATTCATCAGCAGCTTGATGATCAGGAACGGGACTCTGCCCGCATCGCCAAGGCCTTGCGCGCGCTGCAATAATCGCTGCGGCGATCGCCAACCCCTGATTACTGCTCGCAGGCGATCGCCATCAGCCGCGCCTCCGCGCTTTGCTGCTCGGGCGACTTCCACTCTCCCACGAGCGACTGCTCGGCGACCTTCGGGCCCGCACCCATGCTACCCGCCATCTGCTGGTAACTGAGCACACGTATCCGCTCTTTGCGGCAGTTGACCTCGGTCGCATAAGTCACCGAACGATGCGGCTTGCCGTCGATACCCGCCGTCTCTGACTGAAGATCATGCAAATCCCAGATGAAGGCCGTGCCACTCATCAGCAACACGCGCTCTTTGTCGTAATACCGGCTCACATCAGCGCTTTGTGCGTAGCGCACCCAGTTCTCGGCAGTTGCGGGCAGTGCAGCGGCAAGCAGCGCAATAGTCATCAAAGGCTTCATCGAAAACTCCAGTCAGGGAACCCGTGTAAGAAATAAGAAGGCCGCGAAGATCTCGGACGCTAAGTTTTCATTCGCGGCAAAAAAGGGTTCCCGGTGTGACGACGGGAACCCTTTTTATCTTTGCGTGCGCCGTGCAGTGGCGGGTTATTGCCCCAGCTTGTAGCTCACCGTCTGATGCAGCACATAATCGATAGGCTTGCCATTCGCGGTCGCGGGAGCAAACTTGAATCGCTTTACCGACTCCGCAGCTGCCGTGTCGAGATCGGTATAGCCGCTGGAGTCGATGATACCGACCGCGCCCACGGTGCCATCGGCCTTGACGGTGATGGACAACACGACGCTGGTCTCATTAGCCATTGGCGGCACATTGCTGACCAGTGAAGGGGGCACGACCTTGGGC
>JBEGNF010000030.1:0-23665 GCA_041182625.1 Pseudomonadota bacterium
GCCCTCCAGCTTGAGCTCGCGCTTCTGTGCGTCGCTCAGATCAGAGACAGCCAGGCCCAGCGCATTCAGGGTTTGCTCCTGCTTGGGCTTTTTCTCATCTTTTTTCGCAGTCTGCTCGGCTTCCATCTCGGCGACGGTCACCTGGAGGTCGCGCTTGGCGCCTTTGCGCAGTATGGTCAGCGTGGATTTCGAGCCGGGCTTGGTGTTCCCAACTAATCGCGGCAGGTCGCCGGATTTCTCGATGGTGGTGCCGTTGAAATGGGTGATGATGTCGCCTGCCTCAACGCCCGCCTTCTCAGCCGGGCTACCCGGCTCGACGCGCGCGACCAGCGCACCCTGTGCACGCGGCAGTCCGAGCGACTCGGCAACTTCCTTGGTGACTTCACCAATTTGCACACCAATGCGGCCGCGTACGACACGTCCGATGGTCTTCAGTTGTTCAGAGACGCGAATCGCCTCGGCTATGGGTACCGCAAAGGAGATGCCCATATAGCCACCGGAGCGGCTGTAGATTTGTGAATTGATGCCAACGACTTCTCCGCGCATGTTAATCAGCGGGCCGCCAGAGTTTCCGGGATTGACCGCCACATCGGTCTGGATCAGCGGCAGGTAGTCACCGGTATCACGCGAATTAGCCGAAACGATACCGGCGGTCACGGTGTTCTCCAAACCGAAGGGCGAGCCAATCGCGATCACCCACTCGCCGACACGCAGCTTGCTCGAATCGCCCATGGTCAGGCGAGGCAAGTTGCTGCCGTCGATCTTCACGAGCGCGACATCGGTGCGGCGATCCGAACCAATGATCTTTGCCTTGAACTCGCGCTTGTCGGTCAGGGTGACGAACACCTCATCTGCGCCTTCGACCACATGTGCATTGGTCAGCACATAGCCATCGGCCGAAATGATAAAGCCCGACCCGACGCCGCGCGGCACTTGTGGCTGCTCGTCCCCGCTACCATTGGGAGCGCGACGACCGCGTGGCGACGGCTGCGGACGCTGTCCCGGCGGCTGACCAAAGAAGCGACGGAAAAACTCCTGCATCTCTTCATCTTCGCCGCCCTGTCCCTGCTGCATTACTTTTGAACGCTCGGTGGTGCGAATGTTCACAACAGCAGGCCCGACCTTGTCGACGAGATCGGTAAAGTCCGGCAGGACGGCAGCATCCGCTGCCGGTGTCATGAGGCCCAGGCCGAGCCCCAGTCCGGCGGGCACGAAGAGGAAGGCGGTCGCCGAGAAAAAGGCGGCAGACAGTCGGCGGGAAAGTGCGGGCATGGTCTTCATGGGCTGTTATTTGATTGGAGGGGCAGTAAATTCAAGGCTATCGGCGACCTGACGGAGCGCCGCCATCGGGGTTTCGCCGACAATGGTAAGCCAAAACCCTCCTAGCCGCTTGCCGATCATATTGACCGCACCGCGCTGTACCGGCTGGGCACTGCGCGCCTCCGACCATGGCTCAATAAAGATGGACAGCCCGGCCAGACCATCGGAGCAGACAATCTGTACAAGCTCGCGCGATCCTTCTTCAGCAGTCTGCGGGTTGCTCATGTTTCGGCGCAACGCTGCGACTCGCGAAAATCCCTCAGGCAGCCGGAATGACCAGCCCGAGAGATCAGCCTTGCCTTTCACCGCATGCTCGGTTTTCCAGCCGCGCACATCGGGCTCGCGCCAGCGAAACTTTCCGCCGCCCGCGGGCCAGACCGACAGCTGACTGAAGCTCGTCTGCGCAACCACCTGCCCGGTCTCGCTAATACTTTGCGCCCTGAGCAGTAGGCCGGTGACAGCGTCAAACCACAACCGATAGCCATAGCGAAGACCGTCGGCAGGCTGAAGCTGTAACAGCTCGGCCTGACGTCCGGCGACTCTGTCGGGAGAAAGGCTGCGTGGCCGGTAGTGCGCCAGCAGCTCGCGCGAGCTGCTGAAAGACAGCGCAGGGAATCCTCGCGTTCCCGTCGGCTCATCATGAACCACGATGCGCTCTTTCGTTAAGTACCAAGTAAGCTGCCTGCCCCGTTGCAGCATGTGTCGCGGCGGCCCTTCGAGGGGCTCCATACGCACCGTGCCCTCGTTGGTATCGGCCTGATGGGTGATTCGATAGTTGTCTGATTGCGGGCCTTGCTGGTGCATCACAACGCCCGTGTAATCCAGCCGACGCGCCGCATCACGCGCGCGCTCAAGCTGTCGCTGCGCCTGCAGCGCAATCGTCGGCGTATTGGCTGCATGAACGCTGGCACCAACGAACAATGCAACGACGGCGATCCATCGCCCTCGCAGCAGCCAATTCTGCGCGCTCAGCGACCGGAAAGACATACGTTATTTTTCGGGGCCGCTGCGGAAGGCAGCCTGCCTTGCCAGCACCGGGGCACCGTAAAGCGACGGATTAGCGCTCAGGTGCAGCAGTATGTAATCGACCTCCCTGCCGCGTGCCATTGCGCCACCGGCATCGGCAAGCATGGGCGGCGCCACCGCCGGTGCCGCAGCATTGGGTCCGGACGCTAGCGATGCCACCGATGGCGCGGATAACTCTAGCGAGGGAGGAAACAGGGAGGGCGACAACGCAAAACCGGCAGCGGCCGCTGCCACCGCGGTCAGGGCCACGCCCCACCCGCGCAGCCGATCGGAAAAATCTCTGCGTCGGGGGGCGAGCACGACAGGCTCGGCATCCAGTCGCTCTCGCAGACGAAGGGAAAAACCGGCGCTCAGATCGCCCGCCATCGGTTCATTGCGCAAACAGTCCCCAATGCGATGGTAGAGCTCCCAATCCTCGTTGAGCGTGCTCGGCGAGGACCCACGCAGTGCCGCAAGCAGCCCTGGCAATTGCTGAGCCTCAAGCTCTCCGTCGGCCAGTTCGGATACTTGCTGGCGGATCTGCTGTTCTCTGTTCATGATGCTCCCTGACCTTCACTTCTTTATTCAGTTCGGTTCAAACTTGCTGACATCCTGTGTAGTGTGCATCACCAGCGCTTGTCGGTAGCCGTATCGAGCAAAGGTCTGAGTTTTTCTGCGATGGCTTCTCGCGCACGAAAAATCCGGCTTCGCACCGTCCCTATCGGACAACCCATGACCTCGGCAATTTCGTCATAACTCAATCCCTCGATCTCTCGCAAGGTGATGGCCATTCTCAGCTCATCCGGCAAGGCTTCCATGGCCAGATTCACCGTTTCGGCAATTTGCTTGGTCGCCAGCATGGACTCCGGAGTATTGATATCTCTAAGATGCTCTCCGTCATCAAAAGTTTCTGCCTCCTCAGCATCTGCCTCAGTCGAGGTGGGCGCTCGCCGGCCTTGCGTGACCAGATAATTCTTGGCCGTGTTGATGCCTATACGATAAAGCCAGGTGTAGAACGCAGAATCACCACGGAATTGCGGCAGCGCACGATAAGCTTTGATAAAAGCCTCCTGAACGACGTCTTCTGCTTCAGCCTGATCTCGCACCAGTCGCGACACCAGCCGCATGAGTTTGCGCTGATACTTTGATACCAGCAACTCGAACGCCTTTTTGTCACCATGCTGGACGCGATCAACCAGGAGTTGATCTATATCGCGTTCTGTCGTCACTCCCCTGTTCCTCGCACATGCACAACCCCGGGATAGTCACTGAGGGAACTGTGGTCCGATACTTGGGTGCCGATGGCTATGCATACTGCCTCTTCGGCTACGACACTGCCGCAGCGCGCAAAACGCACATGGTCATCAATCGCAGCAACACTCCCGAGCTCGGACTACAGATTCAGTGCCCCCTTTGTCGTTGACTTGATAAAAGTTAAAAAGTTCAACCGACAAAAGAAAGCTGTGTTGGCTCGTCATAGAACGAGGATTTATTCAGCGTATTCCTTTGATGTATTGCGACGTGTCCTGTCGGATGATCCAGCGACAGGCGATAGAGAGATGGCGAAATGAGTCCGCGCTCATGGCATCGGACAGTACAGGTATTACGACCACCTGACCGTTCGCCATACGCAATCGGAGCAACATCATTGATGACCACAGCGTCGAATCCTTCAGCAGTTGAACTACCTCGCTGCCTTGTTGGTCATTCGAGACGGAATGACCCGCATCAGCAGCGACCTGCCCAGTGTGGTGCAAACGGATCACGCCAGTGCCGGATATATCAATGACAAAGGATTTTGTCAGAGTCAGAGCGCTGTAGAAGAGGCTCAGCGCTGCTACAGAACAAACCATCGCCAGCAGCTGATGCACGACAAGGCGTACCTCTGTGGCCGGTATTTGCCAGAGCAGGACGGCGGCACTGAACAGCAGCACTGACATCGCCAGTAGCAGGTATCGCAGAAGGCGCGACGGATGCGCGACCACCGAGGTCGCAATGCCATTCATGGGTTCATGAGAACGAAGGCGTCATCCGGTCGTGATCGACGGATGACGCCGTAGGAGATCAAACGTTGGCGAAGACCAGCGTGCCGTTGGTGCCGCCAAAACCGAAAGAATTTTTGACTGCGATATCAATCTTCATATCGCGCGCGGTGTTGGCGCAGTAATCAAGATCGCAGGCTGGATCCTGGTTGAAGATGTTGATGGTGGGTGGTGATTTTTGGTGATGTACTGCGAGCACGGTGAATACCGACTCCAATCCGCCAGCACCACCCAGCAGGTGGCCGGTCATGGATTTGGTGGAGTTGACGACGATCTTCTTCGCATGATCGCCCAGCGCACGCTTGATCGCGACGGTCTCGGCGACGTCACCCAGCGGGGTCGAGGTACCATGCGCATTCACATAATCGACCTGATCGGCATTGATGCCCGCATTACGCATCGCAGCCACCATGCAGCGCCGTGCGCCATCGCCGTCCTCCAGCGGTGCGGTCATGTGATGTGCATCGGCGCTCATGCCGAAGCCCAGTAATTCTGCGTAGATCTTTGCCCCTCGCGCCTTGGCGTGTTCGTACTCTTCGAGCACCATCACGCCGGCACCTTCGCCGAGCACAAAACCGTCGCGATCCTTGTCCCAGGGACGAGACGCGGTTGCAGGATCATCATTGCGGGACGACAGCGCGCGCGCCGCTGCAAAACCGCCGAGGCCCAGCGGAGAGATGGTGGATTCGGCGCCGCCGGCGATGATGACATCGGCATCGCCGTATTCGATCATGCGGCCCGCTTCTCCGATGCAGTGCAATCCGGTGGTGCAGGCGGTCACGATGGCGATATTGGGGCCCTTGAAACCGTACTTGATCGATAGATGGCCGGAGATCATGTTGATGATCGACGCCGGCACGAAGAAAGGGCTGATGCGGCGCGGGCCGCGGTGCGTGTACTCGGAGTGGGTTTCTTCGATCATCGGCAGTCCACCGATGCCGGAACCGACAATGACACCAATGCGCTCGGCGTTTTCTTCGGACACCACCAGGCCGCTATCCTGAATGGCTTGCATCCCAGCGGCCATGCCGTAGTGAATGAATGTATCCATATGACGCGCCTCTTTGCCGGGGATGTAGTCCTCGACATTGAAGCCCTTGACCTCGCCAGCGAAGTGCGTCGAGAAGGGGCTGGCATCAAAACGAGTAATCGTTGCGATGCCTGAACGACCGGCTAGCAGGGTTTCCCAAGCTGCTGCCACGGTGTTGCCGACAGGTGAAACACATCCCAATCCAGTGACGACGACACGACGTTGCTTTGACCGGCTCAAACCTTACTCCTGAATAAAGTCAGACGTGAACTGCTTCAGCGATCTCAGGCCTTGACGTTGGCCTTGGCGTAATCAATCGCTTGCTGAACGGTAGTAATCTTTTCTGCCTGTTCGTCGGGAATTTCCATTTCGAACTCGTCTTCGAGTGCCATCACCAGCTCGACCGTGTCGAGCGAATCGGCACCGAGATCATCAACGAACGAAGACTCGTTCTTGATATCAGCTTCGGCGACGCCGAGCTGCTCAGCGACGATCTTCTTCACGCGGGCTTCGATGTCAGACATCTTTTTCCTCCAATGGATGGGTTACTTAAAGTGCGCGCATTTTATCAGGTTTGCGCGGTGAAACTCGGTTTTAAGCTTTTGCTTTTATTAACAGTATCGCGCAGGCAAAATCCCTGAAAACCTTTGATTTACGGGGCTCAGCCACCACTCATGTACATGCCGCCGTTGACATGCAATGTGGTGCCCGTGATGTAGCCTGCTTCCGCCGATGCCAGGAACGCAACAGCGGCGGCAACATCCTCAGGCATTCCGAAACGCCCTGCTGGGATCTGCTGCAGCAAGGCAGCGACCTGTTGCTCATTGAGTGCCTTGGTCATGTCGGTATCGATGAAGCCTGGCGCGACACAATTGACCGTGATGTTACGGCTGCCAATCTCGCGCGCCAGCGCACGGCTCATGCCGGCGACGCCGGCTTTGGCTGCCGCATAATTCATTTGCCCCGGATTACCGGCCGAACCCACCACCGAGGTGATGCTGATGATGCGTCCATACTTGGCTTTCATCATGCCACGCAGCACGGCACGGGACAATCTTGCGACAGCGGTCAGATTCGTCGCGATCACGGCATCCCATTCTTCGTCTTTCATGCGCATCGCCAGCTGGTCCTGGGTGATGCCAGCGTTGTTCACCAGAACCGACAATCCCCCTTGCTCTTTGCTGATGCTATCAATCAGCTGGTTCGATGCCTCCGCATCGTTCACATTCAGCACTGCGCCATGCCCAGCGTCGGCACGTACCGCTTTGAGGTACTCCGTGATCGCCGCAGCGCCCGACTCGGACGTGGCTGTGCCAACGACCTTCGCACCGCGTTTCGCAAGCTCAATCGCAATTGCCCGACCAATGCCACGCGAGGCGCCAGTCACAAGCGCTACCTGATTGTCCAGTCCTGATGGTTTGTTCATGAGTTCAATGTCTCCAGAATCGAATCCAGTGATGCCTGATCACTGATGCAGTCGGCGCTCAGTTCGCCATTGATGCGCTTGACCAGTCCGGTCAGCACCTTGCCGGGGCCACACTCGATCACGCGAGTGACACCATCCGCATGCATCTTCTGCACCGTCTCGACCCAGCGTACCGGGCTGGCTGCTTGCCTGACGAGTGCATCCTTGATCGCTGCGGGGTCCTGCACGACAGCGACATCGACGTTATTGATCAGTGGGATAGATGGCAGGTTGAAGGTGATGCTGACCAGGTAGTCACGCAACCGGTCAGAGGCAGGCTTGAGTAATGATGAATGGAAAGGCGCAGATACCGGCAAAGCCAACGCGCGCTTCGCTCCCTTCGCTTTTGCGGCGTCGCATGCGCGTTCGACCGCTGCCTTGTGCCCTGCGATCACGACTTGGGCAGGCGCATTGAAGTTGACTGGCTCGACCACCTCGCCTTGCGCGGCGTCCGCGCAGGCTGCACGGACATCATCGTCCGACAAACCCAATATCGCGGCCATGCCGCCCAGACCAACCGGTACGGCTTCCTGCATCGCTTGCGCACGGAAACGAACGAGCGGCACGGCATCCTTGAAATCGATCACTCCTGCAGCGACCAGTGCCGAGTACTCGCCCAGACTGTGTCCGGCAACTATCACAGGCGCCATGCCGCCCGCCGCCACCCATGCACGATAAAACGCGACCGCCGAGGCGAGCATCACCGGTTGCGTATTGGTGGTCAGGTCAAGGTCTTCTTTCGGACCCTCGGCAATCATTTTGACCAGGTCAATCTTCAATGTGTCGGATGCCTCAGCCAAGGTATCGGCAACGACGTGATTACCGGCGAAGCCATTGAGCATGCCGACTGCCTGAGATCCTTGTCCGGGGAAGACGAATGCAATCTGGTTCATGGTGAGAGATAGTGGATAGAGACAGCGGTTGAGAGGATTGAGAGATCAGTCGTGAAATGAGATGGTGAAATCGAATGCACGTCGGAAAAGGTTGCGCTCAGAAGCGCACGAGCGCAGCACCCCAGGTGAAGCCACCGCCCACGCCTTCCATCAGCAGATGCTGTCCGCGCTGGATGCGGCCATCGCGAACCGCAGTGTCAAGTGCGAGTGGGATGGAAGCGGCAGAGGTGTTACCGTGCTGATCCACGGTGACCACCATTTTGTCGAGAGGAAGCCCGAGTTTTTTCGCGGTACCTTGCATGATGCGGATGTTGGCCTGATGCGGTATCAGCCAATCGATCTGAGAGGCTTGCATGTCGGCAGCAGCGAGCGTCTCGTGCGCGACTTCTTCCAGCACGGACACCGCCAGCTTGAACACGGCCTGTCCATCCATGTGCAGGAACGGGCTACCCGCCACCACACCCGCGCTCACGACACCGGGCACACACAAAATGTCGGCGTGACGACCATCGGCATGCATGCGCGTGGACAGTACGCCAGGCGCATCCGACGCTTCGAGCACGACAGCGCCGGCACCATCACCGAACAACACGCAGGTTGTGCGGTCGCTGAAATCAAGGATGCGCGAAAATACTTCCGCACCAATCACCAGCGCACGCTTGTGCATCCCGGTCCTGATGAAGCTGTCAGCTACCGACACCGCATACACAAATCCGCTGCACACCGCCTGCACATCTAGCGCCGCAGATTGATTGGTGATGCCCAGCTTGCGCTGCACGACGCAGGCGGTGCTGGGGAAGCCTCCCAGAAAATCCGGTGTGGAGGTCGCAAGAATGATGAGATCGATATCGTTCGGCTGCAACCCAGCCATCTCGAGCGCGCGTTGCGCCGCTGCGCAACCGAGATCGCTAGCCATCACACCGTCATCAGCGAAATGGCGCGCGGAGATGCCGCTGCGGGAAACTATCCATTCATCGGAAGTCTCCAGTCCTCTTTCGGCCAGTGTTTTTGCCAGCTGTTCATTACTCACTCGACGCGAAGGCAAACAGCTGCCTGTACCAGCGATTCTTGTGTAGATGCTCATGCGTTTATTTTTCAGTGACGCCCGTCTGCACTTCGACCGGCATCAGTTCCGCGATCGAGGTCTCGATCCGCGCCAGCACATCATGACGTGCCGCCTCGAATGCGCGTCGTATCGCCCATTCGAAACCATAGGCACTCTCGCCGCCATGGCTCTTGAACACCAGACCGCGCAAGCCCAGCAGGCTGGCGCCATTGTAGCGGGATGGATTCAGCCGTTGTGAAATACGTTTCAGCGCCCGTCTCGCCAAGAGCGCACCCAGCATGTCCAGCCAACCATGCTTCAACTCGCTGACCAGCACGCCCTTGATCAAGCGTCCCAGCCCTTCTGCTGCTTTGAGCGTGACATTGCCGACAAAGCCATCACAAACCACGATATCGGTCGTACCCTCGAAAATGTCATTCCCTTCAACATTGCCGTAGAAATTGATCAGACCTTTCTGATGATCGGCGCGCAGCAGCTCAGCGGTCTGCTTGACCAGCTCATTACCCTTGATGTCTTCTTCGCCCACATTCAGCAGACCGACTGTCGGACGCGCGCGGCCCTCGACCGCCGACACCAGCGCCGAACCCATGAGCGCAAACTGGTGCAGATGATGCGGCTCGCAATCGACGTTCGCGCCCAGATCAAGCACATAAGTTGGGCCATCTTTCTGGTTGGGGAGAATGGTGCAGATCGCCGGGCGATCGACGCCGGCGATGGTCTTGAGCAAGTAGCGTGACAAAGCCATGAGTGCGCCGGTATTACCCGCAGACACGCACGCTTGCGCGTGCCCGTCCTTGACCTGTGTGATCGCGACCCGCATCGACGAATCTTTCTTGCGGCGCAAAGCGGTCTCGAGCGGATCGTCCATCTCAACGACCTCCGTCGTATGGACCACTGTGATGCGCGGATGATTTGATGCCCCCAGCTTGTCCAGCTCGGCGCGCACGGCGGGCTCTCGGCCGACCAGAATCAGCTCGACGGAGGCTTCGCTGTGAAGAAAGGCAACGGATGCCGGAACGGTCACGGACGGGCCGTGGTCGCCGCCCATGCAGTCGATGGAGAGTTTTATTGCCATGTTCGTGGCAGCGTGGGCCGCGCCGTTGCGCGAATCGCGATCAGCGGCATGGCTCATTCATGCGGGGGCATGACGACGGGGAGGAACTGGATACAAAAACGGCGCCAAGCAGTCGGTGACTGTTCACGCCGTAATCGGGACCAGCAAATTAGTCGTCGTTCTTGGTCTGCATGACCTTGCGGCCGCGGTAAAAGCCGTTCGGGCTGATGTGGTGACGCAGGTGGACCTCACCCGTGGTTGGCTCTACCGCCGTAGGCGGGTTCTTCAGCGCATCGTGCGAACGATGCATGCCGCGCTTGGACGGGGTTTTCTTGTTCTGTTGTACGGCCATGACTTACTCCTAAACCAATATTTCTTGCGAATCCAACATTTTAACATAGGGTGATGCACCGCCACACCCTGACCAGATTGGCAACTTTCAGAGCCATTCTCGTGAATGAAAGCTACCTGACGACGCTCAGGATTTGAGATTCTTGAGTACCGAAAACGGTGACTCGGCCTTTTCTTTCTGCACTTCTTGCACCGGACCGGGGCAGACCGCATGCCGCGGTGACAGGGGCAGCGACAGCAGCGCCTCGTCTTCCACCAGCATCAGCAGGTCCATCGCCTTGCTGCCGACGATGACATCAATACGGTCATCATCGAGCCGTGCTTCGGTTTCATCAGCTCGCTCTTCGTCAACCGTCAGCACCAGAGTGGCATGCGCCTGAAGCGAGTGATCGAACGGGGCCATGCACCGCTGGCAAACCAGCTTGACGGTTCCCGACACATCCATGACCAGCTGGGGATCGCCGTCGGGATGGAGTCCTCCCTGAAAAGACCAGCTCAACTCACCGCCAGCATCAGCGAGATCGGCGCACAATCTTGGGAATTCAGCAACTGGCGTTGAGCCAGAAGCCTGCCCGGCGGACCGGCAAAATTCAAAGCTGTCGACGACGTGAGCGCTCATGCGGACCGAGTGCCTAAGAAAACCGGCTATGATAGCAGGGTTTAACTGATATCCCAAATAAATCAGGCATTTGGCGAACGGGTAGGCGGGTTTTCATGCTGAATTCAAGTCGAATCCACTCGTTACGGAAGCCAGCTATTTTCAATTCATGCAACAAGTCCACTCGCCGCGCCTGATTCTCGCTTCCGGTTCAACCTACCGGAAAGCATTACTGTCCCGCCTGCAATTGCCCTTTGAGATCGACTCACCGGATATTGACGAGGCCGCATTACCAGGCGAAGCGCCCGAGCACACCGCGCTGAGGCTGGCCGAGGCCAAGGCGGAAGCTGTTGCCGCCCGCAATCCCGATGCGCTGGTAATCGGCTCTGATCAAGTCGCCACCCTCGATGGCGAACACATCGGCAAGCCGGGAGATCATGTGCGGGCACTCGCCCAACTCAAAAAAATGCGCGGTCGGGACGTAGTGTTCCACACCGCGTTGTGTTTGCTGGATACGCGCAACGGCAGTTCACCTCGCACTCAAAAGCAGAACGTGCAAACCCTGGTGCGCTTCCGGAATCTGCCAGATGCCGAGCTGGATGCCTACCTTCGGATTGAGCAACCGTATGATTGCGCGGGCAGCGCCAAAAACGAAGCACTGGGCATTGCACTACTTGAACAGATACGCAGCGACGACCCCAGTGCCCTGACGGGACTGCCGCTGATCGCTTTGACCACCATGCTGCGTCAGGCCGGCGTGGCACTCTTCTTGTCAAGCGGCCAGCAATGAATGGCACACTCTACCTGATACCCAATGCTCTGGGCCCCGGCGCACTGGAAAACGTGATCCCCGCGCCGGTGCGTGAAGTCACCGCCAGCATCGACTACTTCATCGCCGAGAATGCAAAGACAGCGCGAGCATTCCTGAAGCTCGTCGCTGAAACGCACCCACTAGGCAAACCCCTGCAGGACATCGACATACGCGAGCTGAATGTGAAGACGGCGCCAGCGGAAATCCCCGCACTGCTGACGCCACTGCTGAGCGGGCGACACGCTGGTCTGCTGTCCGAGGCCGGCGTGCCAGCGGTCGCCGATCCCGGAGCAGATCTGGTACGGCTCGCGCATGACAAGCAGGTCATCGTCAAACCGCTGGTGGGGCCGTCATCGCTGTTGCTGGCGCTGATGGCCAGCGGATTGAACGGGCAGAGCTTTGCGTTTCATGGCTATTTGCCAACCGATGCCGCTCAACGCGCGCAGCGCCTGAAACAGCTCGAGCAGCGCTCGCGTCAGGAAAAGCAGACCCAGATCTTCATCGAGACACCCTACCGCAATGAGGCATTGCTTGAGGCAATGGCGACGCACTGCGCCGCCGGTACGCTCGTGTGCATCGCGACCGATCTGACGCTGGAGAGTGAATCCGTTCGCACGCAGGCAGCCTCGCTATGGAAGCGAGATATCGATACCGGGAACATGCCCGATATCAGGAAGAAACCAACCGTGTTCTTGCTGCTTGCTTGACTTATCAGGTAACGGCAGAGAATGATCGCCTGTGAACTGCCATTGCAGCCCAAGCGGGGATCCACGGCCGGGCACCCATCACTCGGGCCCCACTTCACAGCAGGCACTATCAGCGCGGCTTCATCCATTCACTGGACATTGCGCGCACAGCGCCCTCACCCATCGCCGCACCGAATTTTTTCAGTACACGATCTGACAAGCCCTCTCTTACGGTGTAGTCGATCACGTCCTCGGCTTTGAGCACATCGCGCGCGACGCTGTCGACCGTTCCCAGCGCATCGGCCAGCCCTAGTTTTATTGCGGTATTCCCTGTCCAGAAAAGTCCGGAAAAAATCTCAGGTGACTCTTTCAGTCGCTTGCCGCGCCCATTGCGGACGGCGGTAATGAATTGCTCATGGATCTCTTTCAGCATCGCCTGAGTGAATTCCTTGTGACGCATGCTCGTCGGAGAAAAAGGATCCATCAGCGCCTTGTTCTCGCCAGCGGTCATCAATCGCCTTTCGATACCCAGCTTGTCCATCAGGCCGGTAAAGCCGAAACTGCTCATCAGCACACCAATAGAACCGACGACACTGGCCTGACTCACATAAATCTTATCTGCAGCGGCAGCAATGTAATAGCAGCCTGAAGCGCACATGTCCTCGACCACCACATACACAGGCTTGTTCGGATGCAAATTGCGCAGCCGGGTGATTTCATCATTGACGATTGCCGACTGCACCGGGCTACCGCCGGGGCTGTTCATTTTCAGGATGACGCCCACCGAGCCCACATCGCTGAACGCATCGTTGAGTGCGGGCAGGATGGAACTGACTGACGCCGTGCTGCTGTCGCTGTCGATCTCGCCGTCGATTTCTACCAGTGCGGTATGACGGGCGGTGACCGGTTTCGACGATCCCTTCAGATCGAACGCCATCCAGATGGCGAACAGCGCGACAAACAGTGTCGCAAAACGGAAAAACACTCGCCAGCGCCGGTTCGCTTGCTGTTCTTCGAGCATCGCTTTTGCCAGCTGCTCAAGCACCGCGTACGGCGATGCTGATGAGGTTGCGGACGGCGTATCAGGCGGTGATGTCTGCTGCGCCCCGGGATGCAGATCCGCCGAGTGTCCAGAAGACGAAGCAGATCCTGCATCGGTCGGTGTGTCTGGTTTATTGCCAGCAGAACCGTTGGTGTCATCATTCATCGGAGGCCCTCGAGAATCAGATGTTGTTGTTCATTCGTTATTGATGCGTTATTGATGAGCTGCTCATACATGCGAATGCATGCTCATGCTCTTGCCGGTCGGATGAACTCGTCGGCTTCCCAGAAAATTTTGTTGTCGCGTTCGACCACGGTCACCGGGTGCAAGCGCCCTCCGCGGCAGGGGCCGCCTGCGCAGCGACCCGTGTCCGGTTCGTACAATGCACCGTGGGTGGCGCACATCAGATACAGCCCACTGGATTCAAAGAATTCTCCCTCGTTCCAGTCAAGTTCCATGGGCACATGCGCGCAGCGGTTCAGATAAGCGTGCGGCTGGCTGCCGTAGCGCACCACAAAAGCAGAGCAATCCTCGCCGCCCGCCGTGACCGGAAAGCGAATGCCTTTGCCGCCCTCGGCAAGCGCATCGGAATCGCACACGTAGATAGGCTCAGACATAAACACTTTCATCGAGGCCGCGTAGTTGTGGATCACGCATGTTCATTCAACCATGCATGCAAATCGCCGATGGAGTCGGCACCGAACATCGGTGACATGGCCTGCAACTCTTCGCGCGGGTGTGCACCGAAATGCACGCCGATCGCCGCAGCGCCGGCGTTACCGGCCATCTGCAAATCGTGTGTGGTGTCTCCGATCATGACGGTGCGACGCAAGTCCTGACCCAGCTCGCGTGTGATTTCGTGCAGCATGGCCGGATGGGGCTTGGAAAAAGTCTCGTCCGCACAGCGCGTGGCATCGAACACCGACATCAGTCCCGCCGTGTTGAGCGCCCGGTTCAGACCGACCCGGCTCTTGCCCGTAGCCACCGCCAGAAAATAGCCCTGCGCCGCCAGATCAGTCAGCATCTCGCGCACGCCATCGAAGAGCGTCAGACTGTGATCCTGCGAAAGATAATGATGTCGATAACGCTCAACCATGCGCGGATAGGATTTGGGATCTAGGTCGGGCATGACACGCTGCATCGCATCTTGCAGCCCGAGGCCGATCACGTGCGACGCTGCACGTGTATCAGGGACCGGCAAGCCGAGGTCGCGCGCCGCTGCCTGCATGCTGGCCACGATCGTGGCGGTGCTGTCCATCAGCGTGCCATCCCAGTCGAAGACGATCAGGTCAAATTGTTTTCTGGGCATGAACCTGTCTCTTCCTTGGTGGCACTGAGTCGCTGCGTTGTGGTTATTACTGAGTATGTCGGGGTGCCTGAAGACTGTCGAGAAACCGCTCGCAAGCCTCGGGCATGGTCGATTCGATACTGACCTCCTCGCCGCTTGCCGGATGCTCGAAACGCAGCCGCCATGCATGCAGGAACATGCGCTTGAGCGCACCGCGTCCGGGTTCGATTTTCTGTAACTGCCGGTTGAACGCAAAGTCACCGTATTTCTCGTCGCCCGCAATCGGAAAGCCCGAAGCGGCAAGGTGCACACGTATCTGGTGCGTCCTGCCTGTCTTCAGCTCGGCCTCGAGTAAGGCAAAGTCGCCGTATTTTCGCAATAAATTGAAGATCGTGTGAGAAGGTTGGCCATCCGACTGAACTCGGACGCGTCGTTCGCCTTCCGGCGTGGTGTACTTAAACAGCGGTAGCTTCACATGCTGCCGGCGATGCTGCCACTCCCCATGGACCAGCGCCAGATAACGCTTATCGATTCGGCCAAGGCGGATTTGCTCATGAAGGGTAACGAGCGCGCTGCGCTTTTTTGCGAGCATCAGGATGCCCGAGGTCTCCCGATCCAGCCGGTGCACGAGCTCGAGAAACTTGGCCTGCGGCCGCGACGCCCTCAGCTGCTCGATCACGCCATGGCTGACGCCAGAGCCACCGTGCACCGCGACACCCGCCGGCTTATCGACGATCAGGAGATGCTCATCTTCCAGCAAAATCTCGAATTCCACTGCGGGGACATGGGTCGCGACGCGTTCAGCAATCCGGATCGGCGGCACCCGCACCGTATCGCCCTCAACCAGGCGATAGGTCTGCGCGATCCGCCCTTTGTTGACCCGTACCTGACCGGAACGAAGTACCTGATAAATATGGCTTTTCGGTACGCCCTTGCAGAGTTTTATCAAAAAATTATCGATGCGCTGCCCGGCTTCGTCTGGCCCGATGACCAGCCATCTCACCGCAGGATACCCAGCCTCTCCGGCCGGCTCGCCGCGAGATCTCTCACCAGCCTCAGAAAGTCTCGCTAAGTCCTTCATTTTGAATATATAATCGGGTCAGCGGAGAACTTCCGCGGAATGTGTCAGAAGAAAAAACAGATTCTACACAGGGGCGTCTCCATTGGCCCCGCCTATTCGAAAACCTGCGCGAGATTGGCATTGCCATCGCAGCCCGATGCGACCCGAGAGGTCCGCACGCAAGGCGAACGATTTCCCGCAACGGTGTTCAGGCAGCTTCAATGGTAAAGCTGTGCATGCAGGCAGTCCTGCGCGGTCGGGGTCGCACCGAAGTTGCGACCGGACAGGCGCCGGAGTGCCGGAAGCGAAAGCCAGGAAAAGTAAGGATTAGTCTGGCAAGCCGTTCACCACTGAAGGCTTGCCGGCAGATGCAACTGAGATTGCTTGCAAAATTTGCTAACCACAGGAACCCGAACGACCATGGTCGATCCACGCCACCGCCCAGATGACGAGCAGCCAAGTACGGCGCGCTCGGTGTCCGCGCCCGCGTGATCCTGCTGCGCAAATAGCAACGCCCGCAGTTCCATCCGCGCCCTGTGCGGCGAGCGCGATGCGCTCTGTCCCACGTAACGGCAATACTCTCCTCCTAGCTCCGTCCTCCCGCATGCATCCCATGACGTTGCCGTGCTGATGGCTCGCGCCCGCACGGCAGACACAGGCCCTTTCCGGGTCCCGGAGCCACACAATATGAAACGCATGCTGTTCAATGCCACGCAACAAGAAGAATTGCGCGTGGCGATCGTCGACGGGCAAAAGCTCATCGATATCGATATCGAGACCGCCGGTCGCGAGCAACGCAAATCCAACATTTACAAAGGCGTCATCACCCGTATCGAGCCCTCGCTCGAGGCCTGCTTCGTCAATTACGGCGAAGAGCGCCACGGCTTCCTGCCATTCAAAGAAGTCGCCCGCAGCTATTTCCGCGACGGCGTCGATGTGCGCAATGCCAGCATCCGCGAAGCGCTGCGCGAAGGCCAGGAAATCATGGTGCAGGTCGAGAAAGAAGAACGCGGTAACAAGGGCGCCGCCCTGACCTCGTTCGTTTCGCTGGCCGGCCGCTATCTGGTGCTGATGCCCAACAACCCACGCGGTGGCGGCGTGTCGCGCCGCGTCGAGGGCGAAGATCGCCAGGAACTGCGCGAGACCATGGACAAACTGGACCTGCCACAAGGCATGTCCGTCATTGCCCGTACGGCAGGCATCGGCCGCAACGTCGACGAGTTGCAGTGGGATCTGAACTACCTGATGCAGCTGTGGAACGCGATCGATGGCGCCAGCAAGGCCGCGCCCGGCGCTTTCCTGATCTACCAAGAATCGTCGCTGGTAATCCGCGCGATCCGCGACTACTTTCAGCCCGATATCGGCGAAATCCTGATCGACACTGACGACATCTTCGAACAGGCGCAGCAGTTCATGAGTCACGTGATGCCTGACATGGTGCACCGAGTCAAGCGCTACCGTGACGATGTGCCGCTGTTCTCGCGCTTCCAGATCGAGCATCAGATCGAGAGCGCCTACTCGCGCACCGTGCCCCTGCCCTCCGGCGGCGCCATCGTGATCGACCATACCGAGGCACTGGTCTCGGTGGACGTCAACTCCGCACGCGCGACCCGTGGCAGCGACATCGAAACCACCGCGTTCAACACCAATCTTGAAGCGGCCGATGAAGTCGCCCGGCAGCTGCGCCTGCGCGATCTGGGCGGTCTGATCGTGATCGACTTCATCGACATGGAGAACGCCAAGAACCAGCGCGAGATCGAAAACCGCCTGAAAGATGCGCTGCACTACGATCGTGCGCGCGTTCAGATGGGCAAGATCTCCCGGTTTGGTCTGATGGAGCTCTCCCGTCAGCGACTGCGTCCGTCGCTTTCCGAGGGCAGTCATGTGACCTGCCCGCGCTGCAACGGCACAGGTCATATCCGCGATACGGATTCTTCCGCCCTGCAAGTGCTGCGAATCATCCAAGAAGAGGCGATGAAAGAAAACTCCGCCGCCATCCACGTGCAGGTACCTGTCGATGTGGCTGCCTTCCTGCTGAATGAAAAGCGCGGCGAGATCCTGAAGATCGAGAATCGCCATCGCGTATCCGTGGTGCTGATTCCTAACAAGCACCTTGAAACGCCGCACTACAAACTTGAGCGCATCAAGCACGACGACCCGCGCCTCGATGATCTGCAGGCCAGCTACAAGATGGCCGAGGAAGTCGATACCGACGTTGGCTACAGCAAGCGCAAGGAAGAAGAGCGCAAGCCACGCCAAGAGGCGGTGGTCAAGTCGATCACGCCGGATCAGCCTGCGCCCGTCGTCGAGCGTCGTCCCACCGAATCGCGCGCTGCAACCGAGCAGGCGGCCGAGGGTTTCCTCTCACGCCTGTTTGGTCTGTTCCGCAAGAAGCCAGCGGCGGAAGTCCCCGCTGCAGCCACTGCGCCCAAACCGAAAGAACGTGACCGCAACGGCAATGATCGCGGCGGACGCCGGAGCCGTGGCGGACGTGGCCGTGGCCGAGACAAAGAAGAACGTGCCGAGGTACGTGAGCCTAGATTGGCAAAAGAGCCGAAAGAAGCGAAAGATACGAAAGACCTGAAAGGGAGCCTCGACCAGCACAAACCAGGTCGTCAACCCAAGGCTCATCGCGAGCCTCGGGAGGCGCAAGACGTCGGCGAGCCACGTGAGGCCCGCCGCGAGCGGAATCGCCACAGTCGCGACGACAAGCGCAACCAGCAAAGCGAAGAAAAAATCCTCCCTGAGCTTGCTGTGCCGGTGGCAGCACCTGTCCCGACGAGCTCTGCCCCGGAAACGCCGACGCAAGCCGATCTGCTCAACACCAATGAGGAAGACAGCGCCGCCGAGGCAAACGGTGACCAGCCTCGTCGTCGTCGTCGTCGGGGTGGACGCACCCGCAACCGTCGCGAGCGCGAACCTTCAGACACCCTGCTCGGATCAGACCTCGAAGAGACTGATTTGCTCGATGCAAGCCCAGTCAATACCGACGGCCACGCAACGGAAGTCATTCAACAGTTCATCGAACAGGCACATGAGGCTGAGTCGCTGCATGAAGCTCCGGCTTACCCATCGGTATCCGCCGACGCTGCAACCACCCTACCTCGCGATACCGAGTATCACGAACCCGCGCCTGCCCTCGAGGCAAACGCGGTAGTGGCATTGAATGGTGGCCCCGCGCCGGCAGAGCGCAGCGAGCAGGTAATTAGCACTGCACCGGTTGAATTGCCCGCGCCAGAAGAAGTGGCCGCCGCAAAGGCCCACGATGAACCCACGGCCATCGTTCGCACGGTGGCGAGCACCCAGCCAGAGAACGTGGCGGGTGCCGCGGCTGCCGTCAACCTGTCACTTGAGCAGACACTCGCTGCAGCAGGCTTGATGATGGCGACCACCGATCCGGAGAAACTTCGTCGCGCGCAGGAAGCCACCGCAGGCATCGTACAGGTGGCGCGCACACCCCGTGAGCGCAAGCCCGCGCCTTCCCTGTCCAACGAGCCTCTGGTACAGATAGAAACGCGCAACTGACCGCAATATCGCTGGCAACCCTGACCCAAGGGATTGCTGGTCAACATATCCCGCCTCGCGTGAGCGACGGCGGGATTTTTTATAAGTAACTGATCAATCGACGAAAGCGCTTCATCAAGGCGAAGATCAAAAGCCCGCTAATAAACAGAGCAGCGCCGGTCGAAATCAAGAGCCCGTCTCGGTGAAGTCAATCGCAAGCGTGTACCCGGAGTGTCGCGCAACCTGCAGTCCGCTGGCGCCACGGTGACTGCTTTGTACCCAGCGGAAGCCTTCCAGGAATAACAATACCTATCATGACCTGACCAGATAGGCGCTGAAGGCAAAAGCACGCCCTTCGATGCGCGCATATCCTGCGAAAGCACTCAGCGCGAAGGAGGTATCCACTCACCACGGCGCATCTTCTCAAACCAGAAGGCGCCGATGATGGTCTTGACGTCGGTTACTCTGCCCTGCCGTATCCATTCGAGCATCTCGTCGAACGGTAGTGTGAACACATCGAGAAATTCACCCGCGTCGAGATCGCGCTCACCCTCTGTCAGACAGCGGGCGAGATAAATATCGAGATGCTCATCCGAGTAGGCAATCGCATTGTGTATCGTGCACAGAAATTGCCATTCGCTGGCCGAGTAGCCGGTTTCTTCACGCAGTTCGCGCTGCGCGCAGAGCAAGGGGTCTTCGCCCGGCTCGAGTTTCCCTGCAGGGAATTCGATGAATACCTGATTGTTCGGGTAACGGAACTGCCGCTCTAGCAGCACGCGGCCATCCTCGAACACTGGCACGATCACGACCGCACCGGGATGACGAAAATATTCTCGCGTGGCTTCGCTGCCATCCGGTAGCAACACCCGATCATTGCGCAGCTTGATGAATTGACCGTCGTAGACCAACTCGGAGCTGATCTCGGTTTCGGTCAGGTGTTTGTCCATGCGCAGGACCGACTATCCGTCGGTGGTGGAACGACGGCGCAAGTGACGCCAGACAAATCCCGGAAAGGCCAGCACCAACATCAGGCATAGGGTGACAGTGTAGAACTGCCAGCCCTGCGGGAATGCGTTGCCCGCCATCGTCTCCAGGCCACGAGCAATACCGATCACCAGCAAGTACAGTAGCAACATCTCCAACAGACGGAGCGCAAAAGGCTTGTGCGCAGATTTCAATCGAAATACACCAAATAGCGATTCGGTGAAGAAGGGGAAATTCGCTGCCAGAACCATCAGGAAAATAATCAGCCAAGCGGCGGTTAAGGTATTCATCAGATAAGCGCCATCAGGAGGCGAGTGCCTGAGAAATCGAATACACGCAAGCCGTCATCAACGGCCCCGGCAGCAATCCGAGCAAGAGCACGGCAATGCCGTTGATAGACAAGGTCAGACGCATACCGGAAGGTGCAACGATCGGTGAGGCATCTGCAGGCTCATCAAAATACATCAGCTTGATCACGCGCAGATAATAGAAAGCGCCAATCAGCGAGGCCATTACTGCGAATACCACCAGCCACAAATAACCGGCGGCAAGCGCCGACTGCAGTACCGCGAATTTGGCGTTGAACCCGACCAACGGAGGCACGCCCGCGAGCGACAGCATCAGCATCATCATCACGGCGGCAAACCAGGGACTACGCTGATTCAGCCCTTTGAAGTCGTCAAGTTCCTCAGCCTCAAAACCGCTGCGTGCCAGCAGCAGGATGACCGCAAAGCTACCCAGCGTGGTCAGTACATACACGATGCCACAGAACATGGCGGCGCTGTAGGCATTGACGGCGGCTTCCTGGGTGCTGCCTTCAAAAACACCCGACTGCAGTCCCACCAGCATGAAGCCCATGTGAGAAATCGTCGAGTACGCCAGCATGCGCTTGATATTGGTCTGGGCGATGGCCACGATGTTGCCAACGGCCAGTGAGAGCACCGCCATCACCAGCATCATCTGCTGCCAGTCGGCCGCCATGGCGCCTAGCCCCTCCACCAGCAAGCGCATCGCGATCGCGAAAGCGGCCAGTTTGGGGGCGGCACCGATCAGCAAGGTGACCGAGGTCGGAGAGCCATGATAGACATCGGGCACCCACATATGGAATGGCGCCGCTGAGAATTTGAACGCCAGGCCAGACACCATGAACACTAGGCCCAGCACCAGCACCATCTTGTGCGAGGGATCTGCCGCAATCGCTTGCGAAATCTTGCCCAGTTCCAGCGAACCCGTAGCGCCGTAGATCATCGACATGCCGTACAACATGAAACCTGAGGAGAGCGCACCAAGGACGAAATACTTCATCGCCGCTTCCGTCGAGATGGCGTGGTCGCGACGCATCGCCACCAGCGCATAGAGCGACAGCGACATCAGCTCCAGCCCCAGATAGATGACGAGAAAATTGTTACCAGAGATCATGATCATCTGACCCAGCAGCGACAGCAGGGCCAGCACATAGAACTCTCCGGACAGATTACCACCCAGCATGCCGCGCTCATTCGAATACAGCCGCGAGTAGACTAGCGTTGCAAATGTAGTGCCCGCTGCGAGACACTTGAGCAGGCTGGCCATCGGGTCCAGCACATAGCTGTTATGAAAGGCATACACCGTACCGGGTATCGCGTAATCGCCGATCGCGATGATTCCAGTCACGGCAACGACGAGCAATGACAAGCGGTGGCTGAGCGGATTTTTTTCTTCGTCAGCGAACAGCCCGGCCACCATCACCACCATGGTGGCGATCGCCAGAAAGATTTCGGCACTGGCTGCTGCGTAGTTCATTTCTGTCATGGTCAGTTTCCTGCGTTATTGCGGGATCTTGCTGATGGCCACATGGCGCAGCAGATCGGTCACCGAAGTCTGGGTCAGGTCAGTGAACGGTGCCGGGTAAATACCCATCCACAGCGTGGCAATCGCCAGTACGCCCAGCAGCATGAACTCACGCGGGCTGAGATCGGACAGCGTGGCCACGTTCTCATTACCGATCTCGCCGAACACCACGCGCTTGACTAGCCACAGCGAGTAGGCCGCCCCAAGGATCAGTGCCGTGGCCGCCAGAACGCCGATCCAAAAATTGAATTTCACCGCGCCGAGAATCACCATGAATTCGCCGATGAAGCCCGAGGTGCCCGGCAGACCCGCATTGGCCAGCGAGAACAGCACGAACAGTGCGGAAAAACGCGGCATCGTGTTGATCACGCCACCATAATCGGCGATCTCGCGCGAGTGTAGCCGATCATAGAGCACCCCGATGCACAGGAACATCGCGCCAGACACAAAACCATGCGAGATCATCTGCATCAGGCCTCCCTGCACCGCCATGTCGCCGAACACGAAAAAGCCCAGCGTGACGAATCCCATGTGAGCAATCGACGAATACGCGACCAGCTTCTTCATGTCGGCCTGCACCAGCGCCACCAGGCCAATGTAGATCACCGCGATCAGCGACAGCGTGATCATCAAGCCGGCCAGTGCGTGACTGGCATCGGGAGTGATGGGCAACGAGAACCGCAGGAAGCCATAGCCGCCGAGTTTCAGCATGATGGCGGCCAGCACCACGGAGCCCCCCGTCGGCGCTTCCACGTGGGCGTCCGGCAGCCAGGTGTGCACCGGCCACATCGGCACCTTGACGGCAAACGCCATCAGGAAAGCAAGAAAGATCGGAATCTGCGCAGACATCGGCAGTGGCAGCTTGTGCCAGTCGAGAATATCGAAACTGCCTGATTCGATGTGCAGCCAGATGAGCGCGACCAGCATCAATAGCGAGCCGAGGAAGGTATACAGAAAGAATTTGATTGCTGCATAGACGCGGCGCGGACCGCCCCAGACACCGACAATGATAAACATCGGTATCAGCGTCGCTTCAAAGAATACGTAAAACAATAAGCCATCGATCGCGCAGAACACGCCAATCATGATCCCGGACAGGATCAGGAAGGCACCCATGTACTGGGCAACGCGCGTCTGTATCACTTCCCAACCGGCGATCACGACGATCACCGTGATAAAGGCGGTGAGCGGAACAAACCACAGGGACAGACCGTCAATACCAAGGTAGTAGTAGACGTTGAAGCGTTCGATCCAGAGTGTTCTTTCGACGAACTGCAGCCCGTGGGCCGCAGCATCAAAGCCGGTGATCAGCGGCAGCGTGATCAGGAAGCTGACGATCGCTCCAATAAGCGACAGAATGCGAACCTGATTCGCCCTGCTGTCGCTGCCCATCGCCAGCACCAGTGCGCCGAAAGCGATCGGCAAACCGATCGCAAGGCTGAGAAAAGGAATAGTTGACTGCATAGTGTTGGTTGTTCTCTGGCTGCGGGGCTGTCGTCAGGTTCGTGGTTTTCAGGGTTGAGTCGTCTCGGCTCGGTTGGTATCCGGTCTTCTTGAATCAGGGCCTGATCAGCAGATACCCAAGATAAATCGCAATGGCCAAGATCATCGTAAACGCGTAGTGATAGATGTAACC
>JBEGNF010000030.1:23693-28594 GCA_041182625.1 Pseudomonadota bacterium
GTGATAGATGTAACCTGTCTGGAAACCGCGTGACAACACCGCAAACCAGCCGATCACACGAGCGGTACCATTCACCACCAGACCGTCGATCAGTGCGCGATCGCCAATGGTCGACAAACCGCTGCCCAGACCGCGAGCGCCACCTGCAAAGACGATGTCGTTGATCTTGTCCATGTAGTACTTGTTATCCAACAGCGTATGCAGGCTATGGAATTTGTCATAGAACCAGGCCGGCACGCGCGGATTGACCATGTAGCAGTAGTAGGCACTGCCGACGCCCGCAGCTGCCAGCCAGAAAGGCAGCGTGCCGAGTGCATGCAGACTCATCGCCGTCGCACCGTGGAATGCTTCCGCCAGCTCGGCCATCGCCGGATGCTGATCGCCGACGAAGATCACGCCCTTGAACACATCGCCGAAAAGCATCGGTTCGACGGTGAGGTAACCAATGACGACCGAGGGAATCGCCAGCAGCACCAGCGGCAGAGTCACCACCCATGGCGCTTCGTGGGGCTTCTCACCCGGTGCGAGTCCGTGGTGTTCATCATCATGGTGCGCATCATGTCCGTGGTGCGACTGGCCGAACCGCTCTTCACCGTGAAAGACCAGGAAATACATTCGGAACGAATAGAACGCCGTGACGAACACACCGGCGAGCACGGCAAACTGGGCAAAACCTGCGCCGGCAATATGGGTCGCACTCACCGCTTCGATGATCGAATCTTTTGAATAGAAGCCCGAGAAAAACGGTGTGCCAATCAGCGCCAGCGATCCGAGCAGGCTGGTGATCCAGGTAATGGGCATGTATTTGCGCAGGCCACCCATGTTGCGGATGTCCTGATCATGATGCATGCCGATGATGACTGCGCCAGCACCCAGGAAAAGCAGCGCCTTGAAGAAAGCATGCGTCATCAAATGAAAAACTGCCACCGAGTACGCGGAGGCCCCGAGTGCCACGGTCATGTAGCCCAGCTGGGACAAGGTCGAGTAGGCAACCACGCGCTTGATATCGTTCTGGATGATGCCGAGGAAACCCATGAACAGCGCCGTGATCGCGCCAATCACCAGCACGAAGGACAGCGCAGTGTCTGACAATTCGAACAGGGGCGACATCCGGCTGACCATGAAAATACCCGCAGTGACCATGGTCGCCGCATGGATCAGCGCCGAGATAGGTGTCGGACCCTCCATTGAATCCGGCAGCCACACATGCAAAGGAAACTGCGCCGACTTGCCCATCGCACCAATGAACAGGCAGATGCAGGCCACGGTGAGCAGCATCCAATCTGTACCCGGCAGGGTCAGCGCTGCCAGCTGCTCGCGCTTGGCGAACACGTCGGCATAGTTCATCGACCCGGCGTAGGCGAGCAGCAGCCCGATGCCAAGAATGAAGCCGAAGTCGCCGACACGATTGACCAGAAAGGCCTTCATGTTCGCGAAAATCGCCGTCGGGCGCTTGAACCAGAAGCCAATCAGCAGGTAGGACACCAGACCGACGGCTTCCCAGCCAAAGAATAGCTGCAGGAAGTTGTTGCTCATGACGAGCATCAGCATCGAAAACGTGAACAGCGAGATGTAAGAGAAGAAACGGTTATAGCCCTCGTCATCCTGCATGTAACCGATGGTATAGATATGCACCATCAGCGAGACAAAGGTCACTACGCACATCATGATGGCGGTCAGGCTGTCAATCAGAAAACCGATCTCCAGCTTCAGCTCACCCAGCGTCATCCAGGTGTAGACCGAGCCATGGTAGGTCGCGCCATCCAGCACGAGCATCAAGGTTTGGGCAGAGATCAGGAAGGCGACCAGTACGCCCAGAATGGTTGCGCTGTGCGATGCGGTGCGGCCGATCAGATTGCCGAAGAAACGGGTGCCGAGAAGACCTGCGATCATGGAGCCCGCCAGCGGCGCCAGCGGAACGATCAGCAGGAGATCAGGATTCAGTTGCACTGTCATGGAAACCTAGCGTTATTTTTTCGGATCAGCCCTTCAGACGATCAAGGTCTTCGACATTGATCGTGTTCAGGTTACGGAACAGCACCACCAGAATCGCCAGACCAATCGCAGACTCTGCAGCGGCGACGGTCAGAATGAAGAAAACAAAGATCTGTCCGGCCGCATCGCCCAGATAATGGGAGAACGCGACGAAATTCATGTTCACCGCCAGTAGCATCAGCTCGATCGACATCAGGATGATGATCACATTCTTGCGGTTAAGGAAAATGCCGACCACCGCAATCGCGAACAGGATCGCGCCGAGCGTCAGGTAATGGGCGAGTGTGATGTCCATGACTGGCCTCAGGAGTTGTCGGCAGCAGACTGGCCGGCAGCGCGCGAGCTTTCTGGCGCCATGCTGACGATGCGAATGCGATCTTCACGGCGGGTCTTGACCGCGAGACCAGGATCAAAATACTTGGTGTCCTTGCGGCGACGCAGTGTAAGCGCCACCGCGGCCACCAGAGCTGCCAGCAGGATCAGCGCCGCTACCTCGAACGCGTACAGATAATTCGTGTAGATCAGCTTGCCCAGCTCTTTCGTGTCACCGATATTTCCGGCGGCGATCTCTGGCTGGTTGATGAAACCACTGACCAGCACTGCCACCATCTCGGCCGCGATCACGACCCCTATCGTTACCGCAAAAGGAAGATGTCCCCAGATACCCGCACGCAGCTTGGCCATGTCGATATCCAGCATCATCACCACAAACAGAAAGAGCACCATCACTGCGCCAACGTACACGAGCACCAGCACAATCGCCAGGAACTCCGCCTTGAGCAGCATCCAGATCGCCGAGGCCGAGAAAAAAGACAAGATCAGGTACAAGGCGGCGTGCACCGGGTTGGGATCGGTAACCACGCGCAGTGCGGCAAACACCAGCAAGGCGGCAAACACATAAAACAGGACGGCGGTAAATTCCATGTTATGCCTTAGCGGTAGCGCGCATCAGCAGCGCGGTTGGCGGCGATCTCGGCCTCGTACTTGTCACCGATGGCCAGCAGCATGTCCTTCGTGTAGTACAGGTCACCGCGCTTTTCGCCGTGATATTCCAGAATGTGGGTCTCGACGATGGAATCCACCGGGCAGGACTCTTCGCAGAAACCGCAGAAGATGCATTTGGTCAGATCGATGTCATACCGCGTAGTCCGGCGCGAGCCATCCTCGCGCTGGTCGGATTCAATGCTGATCGCCATGGCCGGGCATACAGCCTCGCACAACTTGCAGGCGATGCAGCGCTCTTCGCCGTTCGGGTATCGGCGCAACGCATGCAAGCCGCGGAAGCGCGGCGACTGCGGCGTCTTCTCCTCCGGGAATTGCACCGTAATCTTGCGAGCGAACATGTAGCGGCCGGTCAGCGCCAGCCCTTTGAAGAGCTCGCGCAGCATCAGGCTGCCGAAGAAATCTTTGATGGCTTCCATAATGTCTCAGCCTCGTTTCATTTCCAGATGTTCCAAGGGGTCTGCATCCAGACCGCGACAATCACGAGATAGATCACGGTCAGTGGAATGAAGACTTTCCAACCCAGGCGCATGATCTGATCGTAGCGATAGCGAGGGAATGATGCGCGCACCCAGATGAAGATGGAGACCACGAGGAAAGTCTTGATGCCCAACCAGATCCAGCCCGGTATGAAGCCCAGCACGGCCAGCGGTGCGCTCCAGCCGCCGAGGAACATCAGCGTGGCCATGATCGATATCAGGATCATGTTCGCGTACTCGGCGAGGAAGAACATCGCAAATGACATGCCGGAGTATTCGACCATGTGACCGGCGACGATCTCGGACTCGCCCTCGACCACGTCAAACGGATGCCGCGCCGTCTCAGCGATGCCGGAAATGATGTAAACGCCGAACATCGGCAGTAGCGGCAGCCAGTTCCAGGACAGGAAGTTCAGTCCCATGTCGGCGAACACACCCTTGGTCTGTCCCGCCACGATGGCCGACAGGTTCAAGCTACCCGACACCATCAGCACGATCACCAGCACGAAGCCCATGGCGATTTCGTACGAGACCATCTGCGCCGACGCGCGCATCGCGCCGAGGAAAGCGTATTTCGAATTCGATGCCCAGCCAGCGATGATCACGCCGTACACTTCGAGCGAGGTAATTGCCATCACGAACAACAGGCCGGCATTCACATTCGCCAGCGCCTTCTCTGGACCGAACGGCACCACCGACCAGGCGGCAAGCGCTGGCATGATCGTCATCACCGGGGCAATCACGAACAAGGCCTTGTTGGCCTTGGCGGGAACGACGATTTCTTTCATCAGCAGCTTCAGCGCATCGGCAATCGGCTGCAGCAAGCCCGCAGGGCCGACCCGATTAGGACCCAGACGCACGTGCATCCAACCGATCATCTTGCGCTCCCACAGCGTCAGGTAAGCAACGCAACCCATCAGCGGCAGTGTCACGGCGACGATCTTGATCAGTATCCAGGCGATCGGCCAAGCCGGCCCCAGCACCTCACCACCGGTGCTGGTCAGCAGGTTGATTATCCGCTCCATCAGGCTTTCTCCACCGCGATAGCACCGAACATCTCACCCAGCGCCAGCGTCGCCGAATGCGCAGCGGCCACGCGCACGACATGGGCCGGCAAGCTGCCGTCGATCGCGCACGCCAGCATGACGGTCGCCTTGCCCTGGGTAACGCGCACCGTCGCGCCCTCGCTGACGCCGAGCTTCTCGGCATAGGCCGGATCAAGGGCATGCTCGGCGTCGACGAAAGCAGCGGTGCCCCCGTTGCGCTGAATCTCGGCGATGACCTCGAGCGTCAAGGTCGTCTTACCCGAGGACTCAGGACCGTAGATCTCGACCACGCGACCGCGCGGCAGACCGCCGATGCCGAGGGCAACGTCTAGACCGAGGGAGCCGGTGGAGACGGCCTCCACGTCGTAGGCGGCGGTGG
>JBEGNF010000031.1:0-23601 GCA_041182625.1 Pseudomonadota bacterium
CCCGCCCGGCACGCCGTGCCTCGTACCAGACGGTCTGCAGGAATTCGGTACGCACCATCGCATCCGGCATTCTGCTGTGAAGACGGCGCGACATGGCGTCAAACCACTGCTGCCATTCCAGACGCTCTGTCTCGCGCGCAAAATGCAGCTGAGGAGGTCGGGGATCGTTGATGGAACGCGCCAGCGCCAGTCTGACCGCATCGGCCAGCACTTCCTCGCGCTGATTGCCCGCATGCGCATCACTCACGGGCAACAGCCAGAGCGCCGCCGCAACCAGCCGCACAATCCGGGCGAAAGGTCGCGGCAGGACGTTCATGTCGACTAGCTCAGTCGCGCTTTCAGAAAACCACGCATCTCGGCGACAGGCACCTGTGTGGCCGCCTCATCTGTTCGCCCCTGATATTCCAACATTCCTTCTTTCAGACCGCGCTCGCCGATCACCACGCGATGCGGAACGCCGATCAATTCCCAGTCAGCGAACATCGCACCCGGGCGCTCGCCACGATCATCAAGAATCACGTCGACACCTGCCTCAAGCAGCGATGCGTACAGCGCTTCTGTTGCCTCGCGTACCGATTCGCTACGGTCGAGCCCCATCGGACAGAGCACGACCTCGAAAGGCGCAATAGATGCCGGCCAGATGATGCCTTTGGCGTCGAAATTCTGCTCGATGGCCGCACCCAAGATTCGTGTCACGCCAATACCGTAGCAGCCCATCTGCATTAGCTGCGGCTTGCCCTGCTCATCGAGATAGGTTGCCTTCATGTCGGCAGAGTAGCGAGTACCGAGCTGAAACACGTGTCCGACCTCGATGCCGCGCTGGATCTCCAGCGTGCCTTTGCCATCGGGCGAAAGATCGCCGGCAACGACATTGCGAATGTCGGCCACGACAGGTTCAGGCAGGTCACGCCCCCAGTTGGCACCGGTGTAGTGAAAATCTTCTTCGTTCGCGCCGCAAACAAAGTCGCTCATAAGAGCCACTGTGCGGTCGGCGACGATCTTCACCGGCTTGGCAGTGCCTATCGGACCGAGATATCCCGGCTTGCATCCGAAGTGCTCGATGATTTCGGTATCGCTGGCAAAACGGAAAGGACCGATCCCTGGCAGCTTGCCCGCCTTGACCTCATTGAGCTCATGATCACCCCGCAAAAGTAGCAGCCAGATCTCGCGCACGCCCTCTTCTTTCTCGATGGAAAGCACGATGGACTTCACGGTCTGTGTCAGCGGCAGTCCCAGCAACTGGGCAACGTCTTCACAACGCGCCTTGCCCGGCGTCGGTGTCTTGGTCAGCGGCTTTGACGCGGCGTTACGTGCTGCGGAAGACGCCAGCGCCTCGGCCGCTTCGATATTGGCGGCGTAGTCGGACTGAGGACAATAAACAAGCGCATCTTCACCCGTGTCGGCGATCACGTGGAACTCCTGCGAACCAGATCCGCCGATCGCACCGTTGTCGGCCGCGACCGCGCGAAACCTCAGACCGAAGCGATTGAAGATACGTGTGTAGGCATCCACCATCGCCTGATACGAACGCTGCAATCCCTCGGCGTCGCGGTCGAACGAATACGCATCCTTCATGGTGAATTCGCGCCCGCGCATCAGCCCGAAACGTGGACGACGCTCATCGCGAAACTTCGTCTGTATGTGATAAAAGTTCACTGGCAGCTGGCGATAAGACTTGATCTCGCTGCGAGCGATATCGGTGACGACTTCTTCGGAGGTGGGCTGTATGGCGTAGTCGCGGCCATGCCTGTCCTTCACGCGCAACAGCTCCGGGCCCATCTTCTCCCAGCGCCCGGTTTCCTCCCACAGTTCGGCCGGCTGCACCAGTGGCATTAGCAATTCGATAGCCCCGGCACGGTTCATCTCTTCGCGTACGATGTTTTCGACCTTGCGGATCACGCGCAGGCCCATGGGCATGTAGTTGTAAATACCCGAACCCAACCGTCGGATCATGCCGGCACGGATCATCAGTTTGTGGCTGACGATCTCGGCGTCCGACGGAGCTTCCTTGAGGGTGGAAATGAAAAAACTGGAGGCGCGCATGGAGATGAAATCTTTTAAAAAGAGGGGGTTATAATCGACTCAATTTTAAAGTATTCGCTGGTCGCTGCGCCGGCGGATCGCACTACCCGCGCGCTTTTTGGCCACATCCGGCCGACTGGTCCTGGCGCCCTCCGTGCGACCCCGTCCCGACCGCAGAAAAATCGAGGTGCTACATGCTGGACCGTGAAGGCTTTCGCCCGAACGTCGGCATCATCCTGCTGAACCACCAGAACGAAGTCTGGTGGGGCAAGCGGGTGCGTGAACATTCGTGGCAATTTCCCCAGGGCGGGATCAAGCATGGCGAAACGCCAGAGCAGGCGATGTACCGTGAACTCGAAGAAGAAGTCGGGCTCAAGGCCGAGCACGTGAAGATCATCGGACGTACGCGTGACTGGTTGCGCTACGAGGTACCTGACCATTTCATCAAGCGCGAAGTGCGCGGCCATTACCGCGGTCAAAAACAGATCTGGTTCCTGTTGCGCATGGTCGGCCGCGATTGCGACGTCAATCTGCGTAACACCGAGCATCCAGAATTCGATGCATGGCGCTGGCACGACTACTGGGTGCCGATGGACGTAGTGATCGAATTCAAACGAGATGTGTACACGAGGGCACTTCAGGAGCTGTCGCGGTTCCTGAACCGTCCTCAGCATCCGGGCCAGCGCCGCGCGCGCGACCCTGTCCCGGTAAAAACCTCGGACACCCTAACCAGCACCCAGATCCAGCCCGGTACCGAATGATCAAGCGCCCTTTGCCGACATCCGCCGCCCTCGCCCTGTGGCTTTCTGCCCTGCTGATCTGCTCGTCGACATGGGCAGAACCGGCGGCGTCCGGGCAAGACCCACAGGCAGCGGAAAGCGAGCTCGCGCTTCCCTCGCCAGCGCAAAAAAGCAATCTCTTGCCGTTTTACGTGAGTCCTACGACTACTATGGATTTTTCGATCGATGCGAAATCCCTAAGCGTTACTCCGGACGGCATCGTGCGCTTCACCCTGGTCATCACCAGCAAGACAGGCGCCAGCAATATCAGTTACGAAGGCATACGTTGCGCCACCGAAGAAAAGAAACTCTATGCAACCGGCAAACCTGATGGCAGCTGGTCGCCATCACGGCGTGATGTATGGTCACCGATCGGTGACGTTGGCGCGAACCGGCAGCACGCGGCACTGATGAAAGATTATTTTTGCGAGGGCACGACGGTCGCGGGAAAAGCAGAGACCATCATCGAACGGATCAGAAAACAAAAGCCGCTGAAGTAAACAGTCCGTTCGGCTGAATACTTTTACAGCAGCACCAGATTGTCGCGGTGAATCAACTCCACCTCTTCGACATAACCCAGTATTGATTCAATCTCCGACGAGGGCTTGCGCATGATGCGCCTTACTTCTGCGCTCGCATAGTTGGTCATGCCTCGAGCAACCGCAGCGCCCGATTGATCGACGCAAGTGATCACGTCGCCGCGCCCAAAATCACCGCTGACCTCGATGACGCCGATCGGCAACAGGGATTTGCCCTCGGCAACCAGCTTCTGCACCGCGCCGGTATCCAGGACCACTTTGCCGGCGGTTTGCAGATGGTCTGCCATCCACTGCTTGCGCGCCGTCAGGCGAGCCGTCTGCGCGAGTAACTGGGTACCAATCGCCTCGCCCTGAGCGAGACGCACCAGGACCTGCTCTTCCCTGCCCCAGGCAATCACGGTATGTGCGCCTGAGCTGGCGGCTCGTCGCGCCGCGAGTATCTTGGTCAGCATGCCACCGCTCCCTATGCCCGTGCCTGCGCCGCCGGCCATCGCCTCCAGCGATGGATCGCCCGCCTTGGCTTCATGAACAAATTGTGCGTCAGGGTGCTTTCGCGGGTCGGCCGTGTACAGCCCGCGCTGGTCAGTCAGTATGATCAGCACATCTGCCTCGATCAGATTCGCGACCAGCGAACCCAGCGTGTCGTTATCACCAAACTTGATCTCGTCAGTGACAACCGTGTCGTTCTCATTGATGACGGGTATTACGCCGAATTCCAGCAAGGTGAACAAAGTCGAGCGCGCATTCAGATAACGCTCGCGGTCAGCAAGATCGGCATGCGTGAGCAACACTTGCGCAGTGCGCAAGCCATGTTTGCCGAAACTGGTTTCATAGATCTGCGCCAGGCCCATCTGGCCGACTGCTGCACAAGCCTGCAGCTCATGCACACCCGTCGGACGCTTGTCAAAACCCAGCCGCTGCATGCCTTCGGCTATCGCGCCCGAGCTGACCAGCACGACCTGCTTGCCCATCCGGCGTAAATTCGCGATCTGATCGGCCCACTTGGCGATGGCGGCATGATCCAGCCCTTTGCCTTCATTGGTCACCAGCGAAGAGCCCACTTTGACGATCAGGCGCTGCGCTGACTGGATCACGGATTGCATGGGTTCGGTGCGCTCGGGCGGCGGAGTGAAAGGAGTGCTGATATTAATCGATGGTCTTGAAGCGCGGGTCATCGGCGTCGACTGATTCGACCTCCATTGCCACGTCGGGCACGCCTGACCGCTCGCGCTGCTCCTGCTGGCGCTGAGAGGCGAGATAGTCATAGATTTCGGTGACCAGGTCTTCACAACCTTCGCGCGTCAGCCCGGAGATCTGAAACACTGGACCTTTCCAGCCGAAGCGCTTGACGAAATCTTTTACGCGCTGCGCTCGCTCATCCTCAGGCACCATGTCGAGCTTGTTCAACACCAGCCAGCGGGGCTTGTCGAACAAAGACTCATCGTATTTTTTCAATTCCTTGACGATGGCTTTGGCCTCTTTGACCGGGTCAACGTTCGCATCGAAAGGCGCGAGATCGACGATGTGTAGCAGCAGGCGAGTGCGCTGCAAATGACGCAGGAATTGCACACCCAGCCCGGCGCCATCCGCCGCACCTTCGATCAGCCCGGGTATGTCGGCAATGACAAAGCTCTTTTCATGACTGACACGCACCACACCCAGATTCGGATGCAGCGTCGTGAAAGGATAATCTGCTACCTTGGGCCTTGCGTTCGATACGGCAGCAATAAAGGTGGATTTGCCGGCATTCGGCATGCCGAGCAAGCCGATATCCGCGAGAACTTTCAGTTCCAGCTTCAGATCGCGGCGCTCACCCTCCTTGCCATCGGTTTTCTGGCGAGGGGCACGATTGGTCGAGGTCTTGAAATGAATATTGCCCCAGCCACCCTCGCCCCCTTTGGCCAGGAGCGCGATCTGACCATGCTCGGTCAGATCCGCAATGATCGCGCCGTCGTTCTGGTCAATCACGAGCGTGCCGACGGGCATGCGCAGGTAGACATCGTCAGCGCCTTTACCGTAACAATCTGAACCACGGCCATTCTCGCCATTTTTCGCACGGTGCAGCTTTGCATAGCGATAGTCGACAAGCGTATTGATGTTGCGGTCGGCGATCGCGTAGATGCTGCCGCCACGACCACCGTCGCCGCCATCGGGGCCACCGAAGGGGCGGAATTTTTCGCGGCAAAACGAGGCCACGCCGTTGCCGCCATTGCCGGCCACGACTTCGATTTTTGCCTCGTCGATGAACTTCATGATTGCTGCTCTCTAAATAAAAAAGGCCCTACCTGCGCGGCAGAGCCTTCTTGCAGGGTTGACGCAGCTTGATTAAGCCGGCACCACCATGACCATATGGCGCTTCTGAGCGCCCTTGACCGTGAACTGCACTTTGCCATCGACCAGTGCAAACAGCGTGTGATCCTTGCCCATGCCGACGTTTTCGCCCGCGTGCAGTTTGGTGCCGCGCTGGCGGACGATGATGCCGCCGGCATTGATGGCTTGGCCGCCGTAGACTTTGACGCCAAGTCGTTTCGACTCCGAGTCACGGCCGTTGCGCGTCGTGCCGCCGCCTTTTTTGTGTGCCATTAGATGCTCCTGATTCTTCGGTAATTCGGACCAGCGGCTTAGCCGTTGATCGAGACGATTTGCAGTTCGGTGTAGTTCTGGCGATGGCCCTGACGCTTCTGATAGTGCTTGCGACGACGCATCTTGAAAATCTTCACCTTGTCGTGGCGACCATGCGCCACTACCGTAGCCAGCACCTTGGCACCCTGAACCAGAGGTGCACCAAATTTTATGGTGTCACCGGCGCCCACTGCGAGCACCTGATCCAGCGTGATTTCGGAGCCAATGTCTGCCGGTATCTGTTCTACTTTGAGTTTTTCGCCAGCGGCAACTTTGTACTGTTTGCCACCGGTTTTTATGACCGCGTACATGGGAACCTCATCTTTCAAATTTCGGGATTTCTACCCTGCCGCATCGGGCCTGGGCTGATTTTCGCCCGAGCCATCCGCCATTGGCTAGCCGATTCGGGAAAACCCCAAATTATACATGGACTTAGGATTCAGGTCAAAACCCCCCAGCGGACTGGCTGCGCGAGCTGTCAGCGACGCGTCGCCGGTCCTTTCTTGGCCCGAGTGCCGCCTGCCAGCCGGTGGTGGCGTCGTATAATCGCGACTTTTCCCTCGCCCCGCCGGTTTTTCTTCGTGTCTGTCCAACATCCCGCCGCCCAGAACCAGCCCCTGGCCATGATTACCGCTGACATGCAGGCGGTGGATGGTGTCATCCGATCTCAGCTGTACTCCGACGTTCCGCTGGTTAGCCAGATCGCCGACTACATCATCAGCGCCGGTGGAAAACGGATTAGGCCAGCACTGGTGCTGCTGACCGCCAATGCCTGGGGATATCGGGGCACTGAGCATCACAAACTGGCCGCGGTGATCGAATTCATCCACACCGCAACCCTGCTGCATGACGACGTGGTGGACGAGTCCGAGCTGCGACGAGGACGCCGAACAGCCAATGCGCTTTTTGGCAATGCTGCCTCGGTGCTGGTGGGCGATTTTGTGTATTCCCGGGCATTCCAAATGATGGTCTCGGTAAACAACATGCGCGTGATGCAGATACTGGCCGATGCGACCAACGTGATCGCCGAAGGCGAGGTGCTGCAGCTGATGAACATGCATGACCCGGAGGTGACCGAGGACCGCTACCTGCAAGTGATTCGCTCCAAGACTGCCAAGCTTTTCGAGGCCGCGACCGAACTCGGCAGCCTGATCGCGGGTGCACCCGAGGATGCCATCGTTGCCGCTTCCGAGTATGGTCGTTCGCTGGGCACGGCGTTTCAGCTGATTGACGATGTACTCGATTACTCGGGCAATGCCACGGACATTGGCAAGAATGTTGGCGATGATCTGCGCGAGGGCAAACCGACCCTGCCACTGATCTATTTGCTGCAAAACGGCACCGAGGCGCAGCGAGTGCTGGTGCGCGACTGCATCGCGCAAGGCGATGAGGCACACTTCGATGAAATTCTGTCGGCGATCACGCAGTCGGGTGCGTTGGAGTACACCCGCAAAAGAGCCGCGGAAGCCAGTCAGCGCGCCATTGAAGCGATAGCAAAGCTGCCGGAGAGCAGATACAAAGAGGCGCTGACCGAGCTGGCAGTGTTTTCGGTCAGCCGCAATCACTGACGACACCGAGAGGTATGGCGTCAGGCTGACGCCGACTCGATTTCTTCTGTTTTGTTCTCGGATAAGGCGGAATGGTCTTGCATGCCGTCTTGTGTGTTGTCTGCGCCAGCTGAGAGCGCCACCGCTTCAGTAGTCGGATTGGTGAGCTCGTCACCGCTAGCCGTCTCTTCCTCAGCAGAGGATGCCGCCGGCGATGCGCTTTCCTCGTCAAGGACAATCTCGTCATCCTCGGCAGTTAATTCCTCCGACGTGATTATCGACTCCTCTGCCGGCAAGTCATCTTCGTAGCCTAACAGGCGCCGAATGTGGCTCGACAGATCATCAACGAAGCGATCGATCACATCCTCGTAACCAGCAACAGAGACTGCCGCCGTTTTTGCCGGCAGCCGGTACCAGATGAATTCGGTTTGCTTGTTCAACTGATACCGCGCATAAATACCCGGCTCGGGTCGTACGATACGACGGGCGATGAGCTTTGGCACCTCGTAATTGAAACCAGGATTGAGATGGTAAAGCGCCACGTCAACGAGCCAGTCGCCGACGAGGCACACCACGTGACCATTCCATTTTTCTGTATCCCAGTAATTGACCACGCCGCCAACTGTTTCTCGGTTGTTTGGCATTGGGGGGCGCAAGGATGAACACCACAGCCGGCACGGAAGCACACGCGTACGAATGCCAAAACGATGAAGGGTACGACTGAGGATGTGTGTTGCGAACAGACTATGCACCTGTAGCGCCGGCGGAAGCACGACGTAATAATCTTCCACCACCAGCCTCAGTATCTGGCGTTCCTCGTCGTTCAGCGGATTAAGTTTCAAACGCTGCTCAGGCTTCATTCAGTATTTCCCTGTTCCCGGGGCGCCGGTGCGACATAAACAATTTGATAATTTTTTTAACCGCGCACGGATTCGTCGTCGTCCCAGTGTAATCGGCACCCGATACCGGAACTGTAGCGTGAACTTGCCGCCGGAATAGCGAGATAGTAGAATCTTTGGCTCACCAAAACGGGGTGTAGCTTAGCCTGGTAGAGCGCTACGTTCGGGACGTAGAGGCCGGAGGTTCGAATCCTCTCACCCCGACCATCTCTCATTTGTCTCCGCTCTCCGCCTAGCTTGTGGACCGAACGCGTCTTTGGGCCACCGCATGCTTCACCTCGCTCGTGCGCCAACCGCTGTTTTCCCGATCAGGACTTGTCGTCGTATCAAAGTCAATCATGACTTTGATAGGGTAGCCACGCACATGAGTTGTTTAGTCTTCAAACGATCGATAGTCCGATGGCGATAAAACAAAGTGAGTGTCCCTTTGTGGAATCGCTTTGTGGAAGCAAAGCGTATTGCCGGCAACTGCAGCTTGCTGCACATCTCATGTCGATTGAGCGTTGACAAATCCTCGAAGCACGCTGTTTGAGCGTGCACGTCCTTGAAAAACTGCATCTCTCCAAACTCTCGACATACCTGTCAACCACTGGAGGGATCGTGATGAATAAAAAGCTTCTTGCACCGGCGATCGTCGGGCTGCTGGCGAGTGGCGCAGCATGCGCGGAGGCTGGGCTGACTCTGTATGGACATATCGATGCATCGGTGGTGACGGCAAGTGGCATTGGTGACAGCTCAAGCCGTCGGACGAGCTTCGGTGAGGGCAACTGGGCGCCGTCGGTCTGGGGTCTCAAAGGCACCGAAGATCTGGGCGGCGGTATGAAAGCGCATGTCTGGCTAGAGGGTGGGTTCAATTCTGGTAATGGCGGTATTGCGAATGGTGGCACTACGGGTTTGTTTAGCCGCTTGGCGAATGTCGGACTGAGTGGGTCGCTGGGCTCGGTGTCAGCCGGTCTGAATCAGTCGCCTTTCATTGCGGCGTACACCTCAACACTGGCTCTGGCAGGGAACAATTTTTATGTCCCTGCGCTGCAGATGCATCGCACGGGTACCGTGCTGAATCAGGCGAGTGCCACGGTACCGGTGTACCCGGGGGGCACGGACGCTGATCCGGCGCTGGGTACCACCGGGGGCTTTTTCATCCCGAACTCGATCACCTACACTCTGCCTTCCGAGGTGCTGAGGGGCGCGACGGCCAGCGTGCTGTACGCGCTGGGTGGCGTACCGGGCTCGTTTGGGGAAAACCGTTTCGCATCGGGCAATCTCGGCTATGCCTTTGGGGAATTGACTCTCGTCGCTGCGATATCCGATCGTGACTCGCAATACCGACAGTGGTTGTTGGGGGCAAGTGCACCGGTCGGACCACTGAAAGTCGCGGCGAATTTTGTTCGCTTCAATCCTCAAACAGGAGAGAGAACGCAGACCTATACCCTCGGTGCTTCAATGAAGTTCATGCCGAATGGCAGTGTTGGCGTAAATTATGCGCGCAATGATGGTCCCGGCCATCCAAGCATCATGAATGTCTCTGCGGTCTACGAGATGTCAAAGACCATGAACCTGTATGCCGCATTCAATCGCGCCACAGATGGAGTTTCATCGTCCTACTCTGCGCTGGGTGATGCCGCGGCTGACCCCACCTTAACTCAGACGGGTACGTCGAATGCGGTCATTATCGGACTGCGAAAAGGCTTTTGACCGGCACTGCTCAGTCTGCGATCTGATGCATTACCCGCCACTTGGCGGGTTTTTTCAATCAGCCAGTGCCACTCACATCATTCTCGGAAGACGAAACACCGAGACATCAGCGTAAAAGGCTTCGTCTTGCCCCTGCCACCATCCGGGCACTCCCAAAATCGGTAGATGATGAAAGTCGCGACTGACAAAACCCGGCGCAACAGTAGTGGAAAGCGCCTCATCCAGTAGAGGCACCGATAGCTGATCTCGATCATCAATGTCCAGATCCTGAGAATGCAGGGGCCATACATGGGCTGTAATGGCTTTGTAGGGTTGGATTAATTTTTCCAGTAAGGCATGGCCGAACAAGATGATCTGGCAGTCGGCGTGGAAGCGTGTCGCATTGGCGTGCAGTAGTGTGTGCCACTGCCGCTGCGCCAGCAATGCAGTCATTGATGGGTCGTGGCTAACAAAAATGGCAGCATTTTCGTCGAACAAAGTCGCGGCGTCACGCTGCTCACCTCGCAGATTTCGGCTTGGATGACGGTGAATTTCTCTTGCCTGCAGCTGGTTCAGCATACGCTTGGTAGCGGGAAAATGCAGCCAGATCAGCGCGTTGAAAAAATCATGCAGGTTATCGCGTGTGGGTACTTGCCCGGTCGCATGGATATGCGCTTCATAGCCTATCGACGTTGGCAGCAAGTCTTGCGGGACAAAGACAATGGGAAGGTGCGTCGAGTTCGTCAAACCTCGTTCGCTGGCAAGTGCACTTGCTGCCGCAATCCAGTCTGGTGAGGTGGCGAGTTGAGCTCCCAAGTCGCGCAAATGTGCCAGCCAGGGCCGTTGCCAGTCAATGGCAGAAAAATCCATCCGGCCGTCAGCTCAGACGAATTTCCAGTTCAGTGATTGCCCCGCATCTAGCGGCACCACGGTCGTGTCGCCCATTGGCAGCTCCTCCGGCACATTCCATGTTGCGCGCTCCAGCGTCACCTTGTCCTCATTGCGCGGCAGTCCATAAAAATCCGCTCCGTAGAAACTCGCGAAGGCTTCCAGCTTGTCCAGCGCGTCCGCTTGTTCAAAAGCCTGCGCGTAAAGCTCCATGGCATGCAACGCTGTGTAACAACCCGCGCATCCGCACGCGTGCTCTTTCAATCCCTTGGCATGCGGCGCAGAGTCCGTGCCAAGGAAAAATTTTGGACTACCTGATGTCGCAGCGGCGATCAGCGCTTGTCGGTGAGTCTCGCGCTTGAGCACAGGCAGGCAGTAGTAATGAGGTCGCACGCCCCCTGTGAACATCGCATTCCTGTTGTACAGCAGGTGATGCGCCGTAATGGTTGCGGCGGTCGGGCCATCCGCCTCTTTTACATACTGAACCGCCTCTTTGGTCGTGATGTGCTCGAACACGATCTTCAGCGCTGGCAGCTGGCGACGCAGGGGTATTAGCGTGCGCTCGATGAACACAGCCTCGCGGTCGAACAGATCGATGTCGCGGTCAGTAACCTCACCATGAATAAGTAGCGGCAAGCCCAGCGCCTGCATCCGCTCAAGCGCGCCCATGCATCGCTTGAGGTCAGTCACACCAGCGTCGGAATTGGTGGTGGCACCGGCGGGATACAGCTTGACACCATGAACAATGCCGCTATCGACGGCACGCCCGATCTCGTCGACGGAGGTGTTATCCGTCAGATAAAGTGTCATCAGCGGCTCGAAATGCATATCGGACGGCAGCACATCAAGTATGCGCTTCCGATAGGCTTTGGCCATCTCCGTGGTGGTGACCGGCGGCTTGAGATTAGGCATGACAATCGCGCGCGCAAACTGCCGGGCTGTGTGGGGCAATACATCCCGCAGCACCACACCGTCACGAAGGTGAAGATGCCAGTCATCGGGACGGGTAAGGATGATCTTGGAAATCATGACGCGACCCGAGTGAAATAAAAAAAGAGATTGGAAAAATCTGCTGGCGTTTTACAGAACGAGGATCACCCGATAATCATTCACATTAGTGCGCGTCGGTCCAGTGACCAGCAAATCGCCCAGCGCCTCGAAATAACTGTAACCATCATTATTGGCGAGCAGCTGTTTGGCACTGATCCCCTTCGCCGCTGCCCGCGCCGGGCTGTCTGGCAGCAGCAGTGCACCGGCATTATCTTCGGTGCCATCAATGCCATCGGTATCTGCTGCCAGTGCGTAGACGTCTGGCATGCCGTCGAGCTCAACAGCCAGCGAAGTCAGGAATTCGGCGCAACGTCCTCCGCGCCCGTTACCCCGCACTGTCACTGTGCATTCACCGCCGGAAATCAGGGCAACCGGGGGTCTGAACGGCTGCTGATGGTCGCGAATTTCCCGTACCAGTGCCGCATACACCTTCGCCACCTCAGAAGCCTCGCCCGTGACCGTGTCACCGAGCACAACTGGCGTGATCTGGTGACTAGTAAAGAAGTCGGCGGCCGCTCGCAGGCACTGGTGCGCGGTGGCGATGACTCTCACATCGGAGTGCGCCACCGCAGCGTCACCCGGCTTGGGCGTCTCATCGACGAGGCCGGCAGCGCCTTTCTCGAGATGGGCAAGTACCGAGGCGGGTGCCTCTACATTGAACCGTGAGATGACATCAAGCGCATCGCGGTAGGTGCTGGGATCGGCGCACGTCGGGCCAGAGGCGATCGCGCTCGGATCATCGCCAGTGACATCGCTGATCACCAGTGTGAGTATCGGCGCGCGGCAGGCCGCCGCAAGGCGTCCGCCCTGAATGCGCGAGAGGTGCTTGCGAACGATATTCATCTCGGTGATCGGCGCTCCCGAGCGCAACAAGGCGTTGGTTACGGCTTTCAGATCGGCCATGCTGACCGTCTCGACCGGCAGCGACAGCAGACTTGAGCCGCCTCCCGAGACCAAGGCGATCAATAAATCGTCCGCAGTCAGTCGGGAGACCTGCTCAAGTATCTCAGCAGCAGCGGCTTCTCCGGCGCCGTCCGGGACCGGATGCCCTGCTTCCATCACCTGTATGTGATCGGTGGGCATGCCATGCGCGTAGCGGGTGACGACCAGTCCTTCGATGGGCGCAGAGGCCGGCCAGGCAAGCTCCACTGCGCGCGCCATGCTGGCCGCCGCCTTGCCCGCACCGATCACCAGTGTGCGCCCTTTGGGCGGGGATGGGAGGTGGGACGCGACGATCTTCAGCGGATCAGCAGCGGCCACCGCCGCGTGGAAACTATCGGTAAGCAGACGTCTGGAGTTCATCAGTCAGGCGGGTCGAGTTGATCTTCAACCGACATTGTAAGAGACAAGCGCCCATCAGGCAGAGAGCAGGCTCAGGCCCGGTCCATTCGGGTCGGCAGGGACGGATCCGGCGCCTCATCGCGTCTGGCCTGCTGTCGCTCCCACATTTGCGCGTACAGGCCTCTGATCGCCAGCAGCGACGCATGGGTGCCGCGCTCGACAATGCGGCCCTGCTCAAGTACGAGAATCTGATCGGCATCGGCAATGGTCGACAGCCGGTGCGCGATGATCAGCGTCGTGCGAGTGCGCGCGATTTCCCTCAGCTGGGACTGTATAGCCTGCTCGGCTTGAGAATCCAGCGCTGAGGTGGCCTCGTCAAACACGAGTATCGACGGATTTTTCAACAAGGCGCGTGCGATGGCGACGCGCTGTTTCTCGCCACCGGAGAGCTTCAGCCCGCGCTCACCGACCTTGGTGTCATATCCCTCAGGCAGACTGACGATGAAATCGTGAATATAGGCTGCGCGAGCGGCGGCGACGATCTCCTCCTGGGTCGCGTCCGGTCGGCCATAGGCGATGTTATAGCCTATGCTGTCGTTGAACAGTACCGTGTCCTGTGGAACGATGCCAATCGCTGCCCGCAGCGAGGCTTGAGTGACCGACCGCAGGTCTTGCCCGTCGATGAGTATCTGACCACGATCGACATCATAAAAACGGAACAGCAGCCTTGCGAGTGTGGATTTGCCTGAACCACTGTGCCCGACCACAGCGGTGGTGGTGCCAGCCGGGACTTCAAAATCCACGCCAAACAAAATCTGGCGGTTTTTCTCGTAGCTGAAATCGACCTGCCTGAACTGTAGTGCCACTGCCTGCAGTCGTAGCGGCCGGGCATCAGACATATCAGCGACCTCTCGGTGCTGATCGAGCAGATTGAACATTTTCTCCATGTCCGCCAAGCTCTGCTTGATTTCCCGATACAACACGCCCAGGAAATTCAGCGGCAGGTACAGCTGGATCATGAAGGCATTGACCAGTACCAGATCACCCAGCGTCATGGTGCCGGCGATTACCCCCAGCGTGGCGCGCCACAAGATCAGTGTCACGGCGGCGGCGATGATCAGCGACTGTCCGGCATTAAGCAGGCTGAGCGATGTCTGGGAGCGTATCGCCGCTCGCTCGTAGCGCTGCAGACCATCGTCATAGCGCTGCGCCTCGTATTCCTCATTACCAAAATATTTCACTGTCTCGTAATTGAGCAGCGAATCGATGGCACGGGAGCTGGCCTTGGAATCCAGCTCGTTCATTGTGCGCCGAAAATGGGTACGCCATTCAGTGACGATGACGGTAAAAGCGATATAAGTGACCAGCGCAATCAGCGTGATTGCGGAAAACCACAGATCATATTGCAGCGACAGGTAACCCAATACCAGTGCGATCTCGACCAAGGTCGGCAAGATACTGAACAGCGTATAAGACACCAGTGACGATACGGCGCGGGTGCCACGCTCGATGTCCCGGGTGACACCTCCCGTCTGACGACCGAGATGAAAACGTAATGACAAGGCATGCAGGTGACGAAACACTTGCAGCGCGATCGTGCGCACTGCGCGTTGGGTAACTCTGGCGAAAAAGAACTCTCTGAGCTCGGTGAATACCGTCGTGGACAGCCGCAGCAAGCCATAGGCGATCAGCACGCCGACGGGTAGTACCAGCGCAGCAGCCGGTTGTTCAGGGGTGATCGTCAGACCGTCGATCAGTTGTTTGAGAACGAGCGGCACACCTACGTTGGCCAGCTTGGCCGATACCAGACAGCCGAGTGCCAGCAGCACCCGCCATTTCCATTGCCACAGGTAGGGCAGGAGTGTCTTTATCGTTGCCCAGTCATTCCGAGTACCCTGATTGGCAGGTGCCTGCGGGTGGTGGCTGCTAGGACTGACGTGGTGGCGCATGATGGATGGCGAAAGGCCTTGAGTTTAGGAGGCACGGATTACACAAGACCGGTACGCGCTGTGGCTAGCTGAATGTCTCCAGGCCCTTGATTTTGCTGGACCCCGCGTCGCACAGCGGCGCTGGCTCGCCATAAAACGGAGATTTATTCAGCATCTCCCTGAGGCACTTTGGTTTATTCTGTACTGATCTACAGCGATTGTATCGTCTCTGTCGAGTCAAGATCACTACCGAAACAGGAGCCCGCATGACCTCCCATCAGGAAATCACCTCACTGCCCGACGGCATGCCGACATTGCGCGTGATGCCGATGCCCTCGGATGCGAATGTGCATGGTGACGTGTTTGGCGGCTGGATCATGGCGCAAGTCGATATCGCTGGGGCACTGCCAGCGGTGCGGCGCGCGAATGGCCGGGTAGGCACGGTGGCGGTGAATTCTTTTGTATTCAAACAGCCCGTGTTCGTCGGCGATTTACTGTCGTTCTACGCAAAGATCGTGAAAACCGGCACCACCTCGATCACAGTGAATGTGGAAGTTTTTGCCGAACGAAATCGACTCCAATCGGAAGTAGTGAAGGTCACCGAAGCAACGCTGACCTATGTGGCCACGGATGACCAGCGCCGCCCTCGCGCCTTGCCATCCTTGCCTTCCGATACCTAAAGTCAGGCTGCAACCGGCGGCTTACTATCACGTAGCTCGCGCCGCAGAATCTTGCCGACATTGGTCTTGGGAAGCTCATCCCGGAACTCAATGAGTTTCGGGCGCTTGTACGCGGTCAGCTCTTCTTGGCAGTAGGTCATCAAGTCTTCTGCTGTGAGCTCGGGATCTCGGCGAACGACAAACAACTTCACGGCCTCACCGGTACCGGGGTCGGGTACACCCACCACAGCGCACTCCATCACGCCTGGGTGCATCGCAACGACAGCCTCGATTTCAGTCGGATACACATTGAATCCGGATACCAGCACCATGTCTTTCTTGCGGTCGACGATGGTTACATAGCCCGCCGCATTCATGAAACCGATATCACCGGAACGGAAAAATCCGTCGGACGTCATGACCTGCGCCGTGTCCTGCGGCCTGTTCCAGTAACCTTTCATCACCTGAGGACCACGGATCGCAATCTCGCCTATCTCGCCGACCGACAGGTGTCGGCCTTCATCATCCAGTATCGCGATCTCTGTCGAGGAGATTGGCAAGCCGATGGTGCCGGTGAATTCGGTCGCATCTGCCGGATTGGCGGTGGCAACGGGCGAGGTCTCGGACAGTCCGTATCCTTCGATGATGCTCTTGCCGGTGACGCTACGCCAGCGGTCGTTCACGGCCTTTTGCACGGCCATGCCTCCACCATTGCAGAGCTTAAGCATCGAAAAATCGAGCCCGGCGAAATGTGGATGATTCAGCAGCCCGTTATAGAGGGTATTCACCGCAGGGAAAATGTTGAATCGATGCGCGGATAAGGTTTTGATCAGGCCCGGGATATCGCGGGGATTCGGGATCAGTATGTTCACCCCGCCGGTACGCATTCCGACCAAATAGCAGACGGTGAGCGCAAAGATATGGTAGAGCGGCAGTGCGCAAACGAAGGTCAACGATTCGACTTTCGGCGCTTTGTTCAGTGCGGGCTGCAGCCACGCTTCGTTTTGCAACAGGTTGGCAATCACATTGCGATGACTGAGCATGGCTCCTTTGGACAATCCGGTGGTGCCGCCGGTGTACTGCAGAAAGGCGATGTCATCATGGTGTGGTTTCGCGGGAAGCAGAGTCTGCGAGGCGCCCTCACGCAAGGCCTGCTTGAAGCGTATGGCATTCGTCAGCTCGTAAGGGGGCACCAGCTTTTTCAGGTTACGCACCACGAAATTGACCACACTTCCCTTGATCGGACCCAGCAGATCGCCCATGCTAGCAAGCACCGCGACTCTGACTCGGGTTTTCGTGATGACTCTTTCCAGTGTATGTGCGAAGTTCTCCAGCACGATGATGGCCTCTGCGCCGGAATCATTCAGCTGATGTTCGAGCTCGCGCGGCGTGTAAAGCGGATTGACATTCACCACGGTAAATCCAGCCCGCAAGACTGCCGCGATGGCAACCGGATACTGCAACACGTTGGGCATCATCAAGGCGACTCGTGCGCCGGGCGGCAGCCCCTGGGCCTGCAAAAATGCAGCAAGTTGTCGCGACAGGATATCTAGCTCGGCGAAGCGCAGGGATTTACCCATGCAGATGTAGGCTTGCCGATCGGCGTATTTGCCGAAGGCTTCTTCCATCAGCTGGACCAGCGAACGGTAGCTGTCCGGATCGATCTCCGCAGGTACACCGGGGGGATAAGACTTCAGCCAGAATTTCTCCATGCGACACCTCGTGGAAGCTCACGTCTCGGGCGACCCGATTTACAGGTCGGCGATTTTTATTTTGAACTGATGCTAACGGAAAGCACGAAGATTGTGTTCTTATTGCGATGCAATAGTCTTGTTCGATACATCGCTGTATGTTTGCTGCGCCATTAACAAGTATCGCTCCAGCATCAGGCGCCGCTGCGCCTTGTCTGCTCGCGCTAGTGATCGCACCGCCTGGTAAAAATCGGGAAGATGCTGTTTTTCCTGCAGCAAAGCGCGGAAGGCCGGTACCAAATCGTGATACGTCGATATCAGGGCGAAATGGGCGTTTGACATGGGCTCGCTGAACCAGCGGTCGTAGCCGGCATAGCCCCCCCATGACACTTTCATCCCGGTGTAGTCGGTCTGCATACCAGTCATCAGCCGAGATTTTTCTTGCCGTTTGTCGGCATCGGAGCGATCGCTTCGGTACAGCTCATCCAGCTGCACGCGATAGCTACCGAGCAGCTTCAGAAAATCTTCGCGCCGCTGACGGAAGCTTATATAAGACGCCTTTACCTCATCATCACCTCTTTGCGCGAGCCAGCGATCCACGCCGATTTCTTCCACGGCCGTTGCGAAAGATTCATTGAACTGCGAGTCTCCGGCTGCATACGCGACCTGATGCGCAAGCTCATGGAAGACCAGCCGCGCCAGCTCCGCCTCGGGGTAATGGATGAAGGTGGAGAGCACCGGATCGTTAAACCAGCCTAGTGTGGAGTAGGCGGGGACGCCGGAGACCCGCACGTCCAGTCCCTTTCCACGCAGCTCGCGGGCGAATGACAGGGCGGCTTGTTGATCGTAGTAACCTCGGTAATCGACACAACCTGCAACCGGGAAGCACCACCGCTCGGGCTGTAGCGACAATTCGGGGGTGGCGACGACATTCCACATGACGAAGGGGCGTTCAAGCCGGACAAAGCTTTTGTAGCTGTCGTTGTCGGGCAAGCCGAGCTCACGGGCAGCGAATTCTCGGATTTCGCGTACGCGTTTGAGCCGTGCTTTCAGATCATCCTTGACCTCGGGATCCGACAACCACCGTTCGATGGGTTTGGCATCGGCCAGCAAGGACATCTGTCCGCGCGCCGCCTGCGCGTAATAACCGAGTTCGGCACACCCACTTAGCAGGCATGCGGTGATAGCAACGCATGCGGCGTAGGCCGCGCAGATTGGACGTGATGATCGTGTCATGTTCAGCCATCGGAAAGGGCGCGGCGGTGCGGGCCCGACACCGGACTCAGGCTTTCTCTACCTGGACCAGCACATCATAAAAAGTCGGGGCCCGCCCCATATCGGTGAGCCGCTGGCTGGTGAGCTCATTAGCGTTCTTGCCATCGGAGGCGAGTTTTTTCCACCAGATGGACAAGGCAACGACCAGACCCTCTCGCGCATTTTCTGTCACGTGCGTTTTGGCGACCATGGATCCACGATCGTTGAACACGCGGACCATGTCTCCATCAGCGATACCGCGCTGTCCAGCGTCCGCAGGATGGATCTCAAGATAGGGCTCTCCTTCGGTGTCCCTGAGGCTCTTCACATTGACGAAGGTGGTATTGAGAAAGTTCCTTTGTGGCGGAGAAATCATGGCTAGCGGATACTTCATCGCCAACTCGGGTGCGCTTGCTCTGGATTCGTAGGGAGCGATATAGGCTGGTAAAGGATCCAGACCGTCTTTTTTCATTTGTTCGCTGTAGAACTCGCATTTTCCTGAGGGGGTGGGAAAGCCTCCTCGAGCAAACGGCGCATCGGCAACGCTGAGTCTCATCCAGCCATCCTGTTTGAGTTGCAACCACTCAAAATGCATCGCATGCGGGTGGGTCGAATCGAAAGCCTGCGCAGCCAGGTCATCATCGCTGTCCTTGAAGCAGGGATCGTCGAACCCCATGGCGGACGCTAGCAAACGGAAGATTTCACTGTTTGGCTTGGCTTCGCCCAGCGGCGCGATCGCAGGATTGTTTGCCACGATGTACAAATGTCCATAGCTGGCATGAATATCCGTGTGCTCTAGCTGAGTCGTGGCTGGTAGGACGATATCGGCATAATCGACGGTATCCGTCTGAAAGTGCTCCAGCACCACGGTGAACAAATCGTCGCGCGCAAATCCTCTCGCGACCTTGGCCGATTCTGGCGCGACCGCCACCGGATTGGCGTTGTATACGATCAGCGCCTGTATTGCGGGGCCAAATGCGTCAGCACCCGAACGAAGCAGATCATCACCGATCGTGCTCATGTTGATGGTGCGTGTCGGCCTGTCGCTGTCTGTCGGCATCAGGTCGGGTCTCTGCAACTGCTGTTCTTTTTTTGGGTAAGTTTCGCCCGACGACAGCAGAATGCCCCCTGCCGGATGACGCCAGGCACCGACCAGCGCAGGCAGGCAAGCGATATTCCGAACCGCCATCCCGCCGCCATGCGCGCGCTGCACGCCATAGTTGACCCGGATGGCCACGGGCTCACCCCGGCGGGCAGTCTCGCCGTACACTCGCGCGAGCATCTCGACTTGCTCCGGATCGATGCCGCAGATCTGAGCGGTTTTCTCAGGCGTCCACTCAGCGACGCGCTCTTTCAGCAGCGGATAACCCACGGTGTAGCGGTCGATATAATCATGATCCAACAAATCATCACGGATCAGGATATGCATCATCCCGAGCGCCAATGCCGCATCCGTGCCGGGTAACACGGGAATGTGGTGGTCGCACTTTTCCGCGGTGAGTGATCGGTAGGGATCAATGGCGATCAACACAGCACCGCGACGCTTTGCCTCCTGCGCGCGCATCCAGAAATGCAGATTGGAGGCAATCGAATTTCCGCCCCAGATCAGAATCAACTTGGAATACTCGTACTGCTCAGTATCCATCCCCATTTTTGCACCTAGCGTGTACTTGATTCCGACACCACCCGCTGAGGAGCAAATGGTGCGGTCGAGTTTGCTCGCGCCCAAGCGGTTAAAAAACCGCATAGCCATGGATTCGCCCTGCACGACCCCCATGGTTCCCGCGTAACTGTAGGGAAGTATCGCTCGTGAATCGTGTTTCGCCAGCAGTTTGAGTTTCTCAGCGATCGTGTCGATGGCCTCCTTCCAGCTGATTCGCTCGAACTTTCCTTCGCCCTTTTTCCCTATTCGTTTCATGGGATATAAAAGACGGTCGGCGTGATAAGTTCTCTCTAGGTACCGAGCCACCTTGGTGCAGAGCGCCCCGGCCGTGTTCGGGTGGTCTGGGTCGCCTCTTACGGCAGTGGCCACACCGTCGGCGACGGTGATCAGCATCGCGCAGGTATCGGGGCAATCATGGGGGCAAGCGGCACGTACGATTCGGGTATCCATCAGAACTCCGGCACTATAATTATTTGTTTGATTTGCAATTAGGGCACTAGGCTCGCCTGAAGGTAATATTACACAGACGTTCGTACAGATAACCAGGCAGCTGGTGAGCTAGCCCGCTGTCCGCCCGCTGGCACAAGACTAACCCAAGGAAGAGACCTCCATGAAGCTGATCGATCCCATTCTGGCTTTTCACGACGAACTCAAACAGATTCGGCGCAGTATTCACGCCCATCCGGAGCTCTCGTATGAAGAATTCAAGACGTCGGATCTGGTGGCTGCCAAGCTCACGGAGTGGGGTATCCCGGTCATCCGCGGGCTCGGGGGCACTGGGGTGGTTGGCGTGATTAGTCACGGCAGCAGCAAACGCTCCGTCGGCCTCCGCGCCGACATGGACGCGTTGCCGTTGGACGAGCTAAATACCTTCGAGCACCGCTCCCGCCATGCGGGAAAGATGCACGCTTGTGGGCACGATGGCCACACTGCAATGCTGCTGGGAGCGGCTCATTACCTCGCAAAGAATCGCAATTTTGATGGAACTGTCTACGTGATTTTTCAGCCGGCTGAAGAGGGTGCGGGTGGAGCGAAGCGCATGATGGATGAGGGACTGTTCGAGCAGTGCCCGATGGAAGCCGTGTTTGGCATGCACAACTGGCCGGGCGCGCCCGCCGGGACGATGGGTGTCGTTGCTGGACCGATGATGGCTTCGTCGAATGAGTTCGAATTAAGCATTCAGGGCAAAGGTTCTCATGCGGCGCAGCCGCATCTGAGTACCGATCCGGTGATGGTGGCAGTTCAGATCGCACAGAGCTGGCAGACCATTATTTCGCGTAACAAGAATCCTCTGGATGCAGGCGTCTTGTCGATTACTCAGATTCACTCAGGTAGCGCAACAAATATCATTCCAGATTCGGCAAAGATGATAGGCACCGTCCGCACGTTCACGATGGAGGCGCTTGATCTCATTGAGTCCCGCATGGGAGAGATTGCGGCGCACACCGCTGCAGCTTTCGGCGCCAATGTGGAATTTAGCTTCCGGCGCAATTACCCACCGCTGATTAATCATGAACCGGAAACGGCTTTTGCAGCGGAGATCATGTCTGAGGTGGTCGGTAAAGACGGTGTTCTGAAAAAGCTGGAACCAACCATGGGCTCAGAAGATTTTGCCTTTATGCTGCTCGAAAAACCGGGTTGCTACGTCTTCATTGGCAACGGTGATGGCGCGCACCGCATGACGGGGCATGGCCTCGGGCCGTGCAATCTTCATAACCCGAGCTATGATTTTAATGATGAGTTGCTCCCCATCGGTGCCAGTTACTGGGTGAGGCTCGCGGAGCAGTTTTTGGCCCGCCCTTCGCTCCGGTAACGTGTACTTTCCCGCCCTCGATTCTGCCCTCCGTGGCCTTCACAGTCGCCCCAGAAGGCCAAGTTCAGCCGGGTTTGCTATATCAACACTGACTTGTATAGCTTCGTCTTGAAAAAATGGCTCTGCCCGCTGGGCGGCTTAGCGCTGATGGCCGCCGTCCTGTCGGGCTGCGCTTCTTACGCTCCGGATGCCGGTATTGTTGGCCTCTCGCGCGATCAAGTTGTGGCAAGACTCGGTGCTGCTGACCCAGAGGCCGCCGCCCAAGTTCATGGCCGACTGGACTTTCTGCGCGGCCCTATGGGCAAGCATACTTACTTCGTCTACTTTGATGACCAGGGCAAAGCCGTCCGGTTTGAACAGGTGCTTACCGAAGAGCGTTTTGCGAGGATAGTGCCTGATATGTCCGTGGATGACGTCGTGCTGCTCATCGGTCGATCGCGTTCCACGTTTGGGCTCGCCCGAAATCGCGGTTTCGTATGGTCGTATCGCTACGAGAACCCACTTTGCCAGTGGTTTCAGGTTGAATTCACTAGTGAGGGCAAGGTCCGCTCGGCTGGCTACAGCAAACCGCCCGAGTGTCGCGTCGGGCGCATACGCGCGGTCGCGTTTTGAATTTGACTTGAATGAGGTTGACCGCGCGTCACTTGGTCAGAAAATAAAAAACCCCCGACTGGTAAGCCGGGGGTTTTTCGAATAGTAGCCTGACGATGACCTACTTTCACACTGGTTGCAGCACTATCATCGGCGCAAAGTCGTTTCACGGTCCTGTTCGGGATGGGAAGGGGTGGTACCAACTCGCTATTGTCATCAGGCATAACTTGTAAAGTTGACTGTGTCACCGCTGCTGCCGGTGAACACAAACAACCCAATCTGGAAGAAGTATTTTTTACTGCTTTATTTTGCGGGCGTGATGCTAAATCAATCATTGGCATACGCATAAACACTTGTCTATAACTGTCAATGTTATAGGGACAAGCCGCACGGGCAATTAGTACTGGTTAGCTTAACGCATTACTGCGCTTCCACACCCAGCCTATCAACGTCCTGGTCTCGAACGACCCTTTAGGGGAATCAAGTTCCCGGGAAGTCTCATCTTGAGGCGAGTTTCCCGCTTAGATGCTTTCAGCGGTTATCTCTTCCGAACTTAGCTACCCGGCGATGCCACTGGCGTGACAACCGGTACACCAGAGGTTCGTCCACTCCGGTCCTCTCGTACTAGGAGCAGCCCCCCTCAAACTTCCAACGCCCACGGCAGATAGGGACCAAACTGTCTCACGACGTTTTAAACCCAG
>JBEGNF010000032.1:0-7173 GCA_041182625.1 Pseudomonadota bacterium
GGTATGCTTACTGGCGTAAAACTCGATTTGATTGGTACGTCGGGCTTGGGCTTCAGTCAGACAATCTTCGGTTACGCGACCACGATCCTGATGAATTGGCGTTTTACTCGACGGCCACGGCTGATATTGAATATTCCTTCCCGTTTGGCGTGAGCGAGCTTGAAGGTATTGCGCACCGTGGCGATTATGACCTTTCGCAGCACATGAAATTCAGCGGCAAGGATTTGACCTACTTTGATGAAGAGTCGAAGTCGCGATTCACGCCGCACGTGATTGAGCCTTCCGCCGGTGCTGACCGTGCCACTCTTGCATTTCTCTGCGAAGCATTTCAGGAAGATGTGGTGGAAAACGAGACCCGCACGGTACTCAAATTTCATCCACGGCTTGCACCGATCAAAACAGCTGTATTTCCGCTTGTCAAGCGGGATGGCATGCCCGAAAAGGCTGAAGCGGTGCATCGTCAGCTTCGCGAAAAATTCGCATCTTTTTATGATGAAAAGGGTGCGATCGGTCGCCGATATCGTCGTCGTTGCTCCGGACAGCAATCGCTCAGGATCATCGAACTCCTTGACGCTCGACCGTCCGTTGCGAGTGATGCGCTCTGCCAATGGCTTTTATTCGATCAACGGCACGCCGAGCGACTGCGTGCATATCGCGCTGACGGGCATCCTTGATGAAAGGCCCGATCTGGTCGTGTCCGGCATCAATCAGGGGCAGAACATGGGTGATGACACGCTGTACTCGGGCACCGTGGCGGCGGCGACGGAGGGCTTTTTATTCGGCATTCCTGCCATTGCGTTTTCGCAGGTGGATCATGGCTGGGCGCATCTCGATGATGCTGCCGATGCAGCCCGTGATTTTGTGATGCGCAGGCTGGACGACCTTGAGCGTCCTTTTCTGCTGAATGTGAACATTCCCAACCGTCCCTATGCCGAGTTGCAGAAGGTGGTGCCCACTCGTCTGGGAAAACGGCACGAGTCCGAGCCGGTGATCAAGAGCCGCGATCCGCATGGCAATGAAATTTTCTGGATCGGCCCGGCAGGCAAGGCCAAGGAGGCCAGCGAGGGCACGGACTTCCACGCCACCGCCCATGGCTGGATATCGGTGACGCCGCTGCAGATCGATCTGACGCACTCGGCGCAGCTCGAGCGACTCAGGCGGTCGCTGGCATGAGCAAGGATCAGGATCCGCCGAAGAGACGTTTTCCGCTGACGCTCGATCAGCTCAGCCGCAGCGCCGATCGCCTGCGCGCGGCAGCTGCGCCGCGGTTGAACAGTTTGCAGACCGCGACGCGCAATGCCGCGCAGCATAGCCCGCAACCATCCGCGCCGGCGCCTGTGGTCAGCGGGACGGTAGCATCATCGCCCGTCATACCGCCCAAGGCGCCGCCGCGACCGCTGGCCGAGACCAGCGCCGTGAACTCCCCGCTGGTGTCCGACGCGGTGCGGCGGGCAATGGTGCAGCGGCTCGCCCAGCAAGGCATAGAGGATGCGAAGGTACTGGCGGCGATGGAAGCGGTGCCTCGTCATTTTTTTGTCGAGCCCGGGCTGGCCAGTCAGGCATATATCGATGCGTCCCTTCCGATTGGTTACCACCAGACGATTTCGCAGCCCTACATCGTGGCGCGCATGATCGAGGTGATGCGCGACGGCGCTGAGGGAAAGGTGCCACGCGTGCTAGAGATCGGTACCGGCTGCGGCTATCAGGCGGCGGTGCTGGCGCAGGTGGCCGAGCAGGTCTACACCATCGAGCGGATACGGCCGCTCCACGAGCAGGCGCGTCGCAATCTGCGCGCACTCCTGATTCCCAATCTGAGGCTGCATTACGGCGATGGTATGCTGGGACTTCCCCAACTGGCCCCATTCGATGGCATCATTCTGGCGGCAGCGGGCCTGGAAGTGCCTCAGGGCTTGCTGGACCAGATTGCGGTCGGTGGCAGGCTGGTGGCGCCGGTGGGTGCGCGAAATCAGGTGCTCAAGCTGATAAGACGTATCAAGCGGAACGAATGGACGACCGAGACGCTGGAGCGCTGCCATTTTGTGCCGTTGCGTCCCGGGACGTTCGGCTGAGCCGCCCGCGGCGTTGGTGGTAACTGGCCATGCGTTTGGGCTGTCTTCGGGGCAGCTGCCGTGCCATCGATCTGACGAGACAGCTTGTGGGCGCATTGACTGGCCAATGCCAAAATTCTGAACATCATGCAAACCATGCAGAAAAAAATCACCGCTCTTGCGCTCTTGTTGCTATTAGCTGCTTGCGCCGAGATGCCGTCGCGCGCACCTATCGACGACCGCACGGCCACGCGCAACGCCACGAAATCAAAAGACCAGAAAGATCAAAAAGATCAAAAAGATCGGAGCACAGCGGAGCCGGTTGCTCCCGATGCGGCCGGTTTCTATACCGTGAAAAAGGGCGATACCTTGCGCAAGATTGCCCAGCAATTCAGCCAGTCGGTACGCGACATCACGGACTGGAACAATTTATCCAATCCGAACGACATCAAGGTGGGACAGTTACTGCGCGTTGCGCCTGCTGAAGGAACGCAAATCTCATCAGTGCCGATGGATACTGGGCTCGAGGCCAAGCCGCTGGAGGGCAAACCGGTGTCGGGCAGTTCGCCGGGCGCCGCTTTGCCGGGTCTCAAGAGCGGGCCGCTCGGCAACAAGGTCGTTTATACCGACCAGGCCTGGACCGACATGCAGCGCGGGGAACCTTCGGCCGCGCGCGCCCTGGAGACTCCCAAAAAACCCGACGCGGTTGCGGCAGGCAAGTTCAGCTGGCCGACCGAGGGTCGCATCGTCGGAAGTTTTGATGCCAACCGCAAAGGGATCGATATTGCGGGTCAGTCCGGTCAAGCCGTCAATGCGGTGGGCGATGGCACGGTGCTGTATGCGAAAAACATGCGCGGCTATGGCAACCTGGTGATCGTCGATCATGGTGACGGGCTGGTATCTGCGTATGCGCACAACAAAACTATACTGGTGAAGGAAGGTCAAACAGTCGCCAGAGGACAACGTATCGCCGAGATGGGCGACACCGATGCCGATATGGTGAAACTTCACTTCGAGATCCGGCAGTTAGGCAAGCCGGTCGATCCTGTGAGCATGCTGCCCAGCCGATAGCCATCATGAGTGATTCCTTCGATCTGTCCGACGAGCCCGATCAGCCAGAGCGGGACGAGATCGAAGAATTGACCGGTGAACCCTCCGACGGGGAAGGCGAGTTTCGCATCGATGAGACAAACCTCCGGGAGTTCCGCGCATTGCTGCAGACGGAGTTATCCGGCGATGCGACGCAGCGCTACCTGAACCGCATTGGGCTGCGTCCACTGCTTACTCAGGAGCAGGAAATTCATTACGCCACGCGAGCCAATCAGGGCGACTTTAGCGCGCGACAGGTGATGATCGAGCATAACCTGCGGCTGGTCGTCTCGATTGCCAAGCACTACATCGATCGCGGTGTGGCCCTGCTAGACATGATAGAAGAGGGCAACTTGGGCCTCATGCATGCGATCAGCAAGTTCGAACCTGAGCGGGGCTTTCGTTTTTCGACCTACGCGACCTGGTGGATTCGTCAGAGCATCGAGCGCGCCATCATGAATCAGGCGCGAACGATACGCTTGCCAGTTCACCGCATCCGCGAACTCAATCAGGTACTCAGGGCAAAATATCATCTCGAGTCTCGCTTGTTCGATGGCCACGATGCGAGGCTGGAAGATATCGCCCATCTGGTTGAGCGCAGCGTTGATGAGGTCCGCGAGACACTGGGCATGGCCGACCATGTCACGTCGCTCGATACGCCGATCGATGGCGACCCGAATTCCAGTCTGCTCGACATCCTAGCCGATGGCGCCCAGCAAGGACCGGAGGCCGATGCCGAGCATCATGAGATGATTTCCCTGGTGCGCCACTGGCTGAGCACGATTCCCGCCAAACAACGGCAGGTGATCATGCGTCGTTTCGGCATTGATAACGGCAGTCCGGCCACCTTGGAAGAACTTGCCGAGGAGATGGGAGTGACGAGGGAGAGAGTGAGACAGATTCAGCAGGAGGGCCTGATCAGGCTCAAGCGAGCCATGCTCGCGCGCGGTGTTGGCAAGGACGCGCTGCTGTGATCCCGGTCCTGGTATTCGACATCGAGACGATTCCCGATGTGGCCGGCCTGCGCTCGCTTGCCGGGCTGGGCGCCGACGTCTCCGATGCTGAGGTTGCGGCGCAGGCGTTTGCGGCAAGACGCGAGAAGACCGGTTCTGATTTTCTGCAGCACCATCTGCATCGCGTCGCGGCGATCTCCTGCGTGTTTCGCGATGACGAAGGCTTTCGCGTGCGCTCGCTGGGTAGTCTGGAAGATGGCGAGGCAAAGCTGGTGCAAGATTTTTTCAAGGTCATTGATCGCTACACGCCGCAGCTGGTGTCATGGAATGGCGGTGGTTTTGATTTGCCGGTGCTTCATTACAGAGCACTGATTCACGGCGTCAGCGCCCCCCGCTACTGGGAGCAGGGCGATGAAGATCGTGATTTCAAGTGGAATAATTACCTGTCGCGCTATCACTCGCGACATCTGGATCTGATGGATCATCTGGCGATGTACACCGGCCGGGCCAATGCGCCACTGGATGATCTGGCTAAGCTCTGCGGCTTTCCCGGCAAGCTCGGTGTCGATGGCTCACAAGTCTGGACGCTGTATCAAGAGGGTCGGCTTGAGCAGATACGCGATTACTGCGAGACCGATGTCGTGAATACGTACCTTGTCTATTGCCGCTACCAGCTGATGCGCGGGCAGCTGACGCGCGCTGCCTACGACGCCGAGCTGGCGCTGGTCAGAAGTTCACTTGAATCCCTGCAGGCGCGCCACTGGCGCGAGTATCTGGCTGCCTGGCCAGCACAAAAGTAGGCGACGCGGACCGCCCCTCGCCGGTGGGACGCCCGTGCTGCACCGGCGCGTTACAATCGCGGGCTTCGCCGCCTCGCTAACTTATTTCATCCCGTTTTATGCAAGACATCCTTCAGATCGAGTCGCTCGACATGGAAGCGCGCGGCATCGGCCATCTCGCCAACGATGACGGCAGCCCCGGCAAAGTAATCTTTGTCGAGGGCGCATTGCCCGGCGAGCGCGTGCGCTTCAAGTCTTACCGTCGCAAGCCCAAATGGGAGGCGGCCGACATGACCGAGCTGTTGCATGAATCCTCACTGCGCGTGACGCCGAAATGTGAATTCTTCGGCCTCTGTGGCGGCTGCGCGATGCAGCATCTCGAGCCTTCTGCACAGGTGGCAATCAAGCAGCGAGTGCTTGAAGACAATCTTCATCATCTGGGTAGAGTGCGCGCCGAGACCCTGCTGCGTCCGGTTCAGGGCCCGAACTGGGGCTATCGTTTTCGTGCGCGTTTATCTGTACGTCATGTGCCCAAGAAAGGTGGCGTGCTGATCGGTTTCCATGAAAAACGATCAAGCTATGTCGCCGACATGACCCGATGCCAGATCCTGCCACCGGAAGTCTCGGCGATGATGGTGCCTATGCGCAAGCTGATTGAGGGTTTGTCCATTCGCGACCGCCTGCCGCAGATCGAGCTGGCCGTGGGCGAGGGCACCGAGGGCAGAGTGATCGTGATGGTGCTGCGTGTGCTGGAGCCGCCGTCCGAGGAGGACCGACAACGGCTGATGAACTTCGCGGATGCATGGAAAATCCATTTTTGGCTGCAGCCCAAAGGCCCGGACACTGCCGCTCCGTTTCATCCAGCGGACAGTACGCTCGAATATCTGCTGCCTGAGTTTGGTGTGCGCATGCCTTTCAGGCCAACTGACTTCACCCAAGTGAATCACCAGATCAATCGCGTACTGGTGCAGCGGGCACTTCGCTTGCTGGAGGTGCAGCCGCAAGACCGTGTCGCTGACCTGTTCTGCGGCCTCGGAAATTTCACCCTGCCACTGGCCACGCAGGCGAAGGAAGTGGTCGGCATCGAGGGTAGTGATGCGCTGGTGGCACGTGCGCTGGAGAATGCACGAGTCAACGGACTGCAGGATAAAACCACGTTCCACAGCCGCAATCTGTTCGGGTTTACCGCCGACGATTTGCGCACACTGGGCAGGTTTGACCGCATGCTGATCGACCCGCCGCGCGAGGGCGCGATCGATGTCAGCTTGGCTCTGGCGAGTTTGAACGACACTGATCCAGGATCACGTCCGCTTCGTCTGGTCTATGTGTCCTGCAACCCATCGACATTGGCGCGGGATGCGGGCGTGCTGGTCAGTCAGGCGGGCTACCGATTGTCTCAGGCGGGCGTGGTCAACATGTTTCCGCATACCGCACATGTGGAGTCGATTGCTGTGTTCGACCGAGTGGATTAAAAGCCCCGCCGGGCGATTGAATACTTCACATAGACCATCAAGAAAAACGCCGACCTGCGGTCGGCGTTGTCGTTGCGGCAGCTGAGGTATCAGCTGCGAGGATCAGTTGGACAGATCAGTCGCGCTCGCCGCCCAGAATGCCTAGTAGGGCCAGCAGGTGCACGAAGATGTTGTACAAATCGAGATAGATCGCCAGCGTGGCAGTGATGTAATTCGTCTCGCCACCGTTGATGATGCGCTGTACGTCGAACAGGATGTAGGCCGAAAAAATCATCACGGCAATCGCCGAGATCACAACGTGCAGCAGCGGCATCTGCAAGAAGATGTTCGCAATGCCAGCCAGTAGCAACACGATCACGCCAGCGAACAGCCAGCTGCCCAGGCCGGAAAAATCACGCTTGCTGGTCGTGGCGATCGACGCCATGACAGCAAAGATGATCGCGGTGCCGCCGAAGGCCGTCATGATCAGCGAGGCCCCGTTAGAGAAATGCAGGATCTGCTCGATCAGTCTCGACAGCATCAAGCCCATGAAGAAGGTAAAGCCCAGCAGCACCGCCACGCCGAGGCCGGAGTCCTTGGTTCTTTCAATCGCGTAGAAGAAGCCGAAGGCGATCGCCAAAAAGGCGATGAAGCTGATCATCGGGCTGCCGGCAAACAGCGAGAATTTCAGCTGCACGCCGATCCAGGCGCCGAGCACGGTCGGAATCATGGACAGCGCCAGCAGCCAATAGGTATTCCTCAGCACGCGATGACGAACCGCGAATACATCGCTAGTCGCGCCGTACATACTTTGAAGTTGCTGATCCATAAATGAAATACTCCTGTATTGAGG
>JBEGNF010000032.1:7261-13628 GCA_041182625.1 Pseudomonadota bacterium
TAATTTAACCGATTCCGTAGATGGGAGTCTATCCGATATTTTCAATGCCGGCCCGCCCAAAACGCTTCGCTGATGGGCCATTTGACCCTCCATTCATGCTAAAATCCTCGGTTAATCAGGATTCCCTGCAATTCCCTTAACCCCTTAATATTATTGGAGTTTTTACAGATGGCAATCGAGCGCACCCTGTCGATCATCAAACCCGACGCCGTGGCGAAAAACGTGATTGGACAGATCTACTCTCGGTTCGAAGGCGCTGGCCTGACAATCGTCGCTGCGCGCATGATGCAGCTCTCCCGCGCCGAGGCCGAGGGTTTCTACGCGGTGCACCGCGAGCGACCCTTCTTCAAGGATCTGGTCGACTTCATGATCTCCGGCCCGGTGATGGTGCAGGTGCTTGAGGGCGAGAACGCCATTCTGAAGAACCGCGACCTGATGGGCGCGACCGATCCGAAGAAGGCCGACAAAGGCACTATCCGAGCCGATTTTGCCGATTCCATCGATGCTAACGCAGTGCACGGTTCCGACGGCCCAGACACTGCCAAGGTCGAGATCAGCTACTTCTTCCCGTCGCTGAACGTCTACTCGCGCTGATCGGCGCGGGTCCAACGGGAGCCGTCATCACGCGTGGCATCAGGAGATATCGTCATGGCGGCAACCACCAATCTGCTCGATCTCGATCCGCCTGCACTGGCTCGCTGGTGCAGCGAGCTCGGTGAGAAGCCATTCCGTGCCAAGCAATTGCAGCGCTGGGTTCACCAGTTCGGCGAGAGCGATTTCGATGCCATGACCGATCTGGCCAAGTCGCTCCGAGAAAAACTTGCGCATCACGCGACGGTCTCAGCGCCCGGCATCATCAGCGATAACCTGTCCTCCGATGGCACGCGCAAATGGCTGCTGGAGGTAGGCGATGGCAATGCGGTCGAGTGCGTCTTCATTCCCGAAGAGAATCGCGGCACGCTCTGCGTGTCGACGCAGGCTGGCTGTGCGGTCAATTGCCGTTTCTGCTCGACGGGCAAGCAGGGCTTCTCGCGCAACCTCTCCATCGGCGAGATCATCGGGCAATTGTGGATGGCTGAGTCACTGCTTAGACGCAGCAAGGGTGTGCCTGCCGGCCCCAAGGGCGAGCGGCAAATCACCAATGTGGTGATGATGGGCATGGGCGAACCTTTGCTCAACTATGAGCCGACCATTGCCGCATTGCGGCTGATGCTGGACGATAACGCCTACGGCTTGTCGCGTCGCCGTGTCACTGTATCCACCAGCGGCGTGGTGCCGATGATCGACAAGCTCTCGCAGGATTGTCCGGTAGCGCTTGCGGTATCACTGCATGCATCGAATGATGCGCTCCGTGACGAGTTGGTGCCCCTGAACAAAAAATATCCGCTGCGCGAGCTGATGAGCGCCTGTCAGCGCTACCTTGAATTTGCTCCGCGTGACTTCATCACCTTTGAATACTGCATGCTGGATGGCGTGAATGACAGCGACAAGCATGCGCGCGAACTGATGGCGCTGGTCGCCGACGTGCCGTGCAAATTCAACCTGATCCCCTTCAACCCGTTCCCTGAGTCCGGACTCCGACGCTCGCCGAATCCGCGCATCAAGGCGTTCGCGCAAATTCTGATGGATGCCGGCATCGTGACCACTGTACGCAAGACGCGAGGTGACGATATCGATGCCGCCTGCGGGCAGCTGGCCGGCGAAGTTCAGGACCGCACCCGAGTGCAGCAGCGCATGCAGAAGATGACGGAATACCAGCAGAAATACGGCAAGGATTTTGGCCTCATCGTGGAGATTTCCGACTGATGCGCGCGTTACCCATTGTGATGGCGAGCGTGCTGCTCGCGATGGCCGGCTGCGCAAGCGTGCCCGCCGATGCGCTGTCTAGCGGCACGCAACAGGCCGATTCGCAGCGTCGTGCCGAGATTCGCCTCCAGCTCGCATCGGCGTATTTTGCTGAAGGTCAGTATGCGACGGCGCTGGCAGAGCTTGATCAGGCCTATTTGACTGGTCAGCGGCGCGCAGATGTTCTTGGGCTGCGCGCGCTCGTGCTGATGCAACAGGGCGACTCCGCTGCGGCAACGCGCAGCCTCAAGCAGGCATTGCAGGCAGAGCCCGACCATCCCGGCTTGCTCAACAATATGGGTTGGCTGCTGTGCGAGACCGGCCACTACGACGAAGCACAGACCTATTTCAGGCGCGCGCTGGCCAACCGCAGCTACGCGACCCCGGGCAAGGCACTGCTGAACGCCGGGCGATGCAGTGAGCGCGCTGGTCGACGCGACGAGGCCGCAGAATTTTTTCGTCAGGCGCTCAGGGTTGATCCCGGTCAGCTGGGTGCGCACGCGAGCCTCGCCCGGCTCGCGTTCGAGGCTGGCGACTATGCTCGGGCGAAAGCTCACATGCTGCGCGTATTGTCCGGCGATCGTCCTGAGAAAGATGATTACCTGATGGCGATAGCCATCGAACGCAAGCTCGGTGATGCCGCCGCCGAACAGAGCCTTGCGCAGCAATGGCAAAAACGTTTCGCTGGCACCGCGCGCGAGCCCGGTTCCGTGCTGGACAACGCTAATGAACGATAAAGCACCCGACAACTCCGATGACCTGACCGGACTCCTCGGTTCTGGCGAGGCGCCTCTATCTGACGCGCAGCCCGCGCCTGCCGAAGCGCCGGCTTCGGCATCTGCAGTGGCCGTCGCCGTGGTAACGGCAGAAGCTGCCGCGACAGTTACCGCCGCAGAGACCACAGCAGAAGAGAACGCAGCAGAAACTGAAGCAGCAGAGATAACAGTGGACTCCGCAGCAGTAGAGAACGACACAGCAGCAGAGAGCGCCGCAGAGAACATCACCGGATTTGCATCTGACATCACAGACGAATCAGCGTCTGTGGCCGTCGAACACGCATGGGTGCCTCCGGATGTACTTCCCGGCGAAGTCTTCGCTGCCCGGCGCGAGGAATTGCGCTGGTCTCTGGAAGAAGCGGCCACGCGGCTAAAACTCACGCCGCGTCAGGTCAGCGCACTCGAAGCGAATGACTTTGCCTCTCTGCCTGGCATGTCCAGCGTGCGCGGCTTCATCCGCTCCTACGCCAAGGCACTGGGGCTGGATCCTGAGCCTTTGCTGGAGATGGTGGCCCGCGAGCCCAATCCTGCGCAGGGGCCGATGGTGTTGCGCCGCCCCTTGCCATCCAATGGTTTCCCCGGTCGCCCGTCGGCGCCGCCGCCGCGCAAGAGCAAATGGCGCAACAGGATTATTCTGGCGGTGGTCTTGCTGGTGGCAGGTTTCGCCGCCGGGTTCGAAGCGTATCGTTCGCAGTGGGTGCAGATCCCTCCGATCGACCAGCTGATGGCCGAGATTCCATTGCCCGATCTCGGGCTGCGCGAGTTCTTTGAGGTCTCGTCGGCCGACGCAGAGCAGACCGAGTCCGGCGACACCTCGTTGGCCAAGGCAGTGCCGAGCATGGCAAAGCCGCCACCAGCACCGGCGCCCGCGCCCGCGTTGCAGCTCAAGCTGCGCGAGGATGCCTGGGTCGAGATTACGACGTTCAGCGGCGAACGCATCGTGTCTCAACTGATCAAGGGCGGCACCACCGCGGCATTCGACATCACCGAGCCGTCGGTACTGGTCGTCGGCAATGCGGCGGCGGTCGAGGCGCGTTTGCGCGGCCAGCTGCTGAACCTCAAGGCCGTTGCGCGCGACAACGTGTCCAAACTCAGCATCAAGTGAGACAGCGATGAACGCATCTTGCCCGGCATCTCCGATTCCCTCCGGCCCGCTCACGCGGCATCGCACTCGCCAGGTCGAGGTCCGTCATGGCGATAAGGTGGTCGTGGTCGGCGGCGACGCACCCATCATGGTGCAATCGATGACCAACACCGACACGGCCGATGCGATAGGCACAGCGATTCAGATAAAAGAACTGGCACGCGCGGGCTCGGAAGTGGTGCGCATCACCGTAAACACACCCGAAGCGGCGGCTGCCGTGCCGGCGATTCGTGAGCAGCTCGATCGCATGGATATCGCTGTACCGCTGGTCGGCGATTTTCACTACAACGGTCATCAGCTGCTGACACAGTATCCCGAGTGCGCAGAAGCCTTGTCCAAGTACCGGATCAATCCTGGCAATGTAGGGCAGGGGGCGAAGCGCGACACGCAGTTTGCACAAATGATCGAAGTCGCCTGCAAATATCAGAAGCCAGTGCGCATTGGCGTGAACTGGGGCAGTCTCGATCAGGCTTTGCTCGCGCGGGTCATGGACGAGAATGCGCAGCGCGCAGAACCTTGGAGCGCGCAGGCAGTCATGTACGAGGCGCTCGTGACTTCCGCGCTCGACAACGCAAAACGCGCCGAAGCGCTTGGCTTACCGGGCGATCGCATTGTGCTCTCATGCAAAGTATCTGGCGTGCAGGATCTGATCGCGGTGTACCGTGAACTTGCTCGCCGCTGCGACTATCCGCTCCATCTTGGTCTGACCGAGGCCGGCATGGGTAGCAAAGGCATCGTTGCTTCGACGGCGGCGCTCTCGGTGCTGCTGCAAGAGGGTATAGGCGACACGATACGTATTTCACTGACACCCGAGCCGGGTGGCGATCGCACCCGCGAAGTCATCGTCGCGCAAGAAATTTTGCAGACGATGGGCTTGCGCAAATTCACGCCGATGGTCATTGCCTGTCCCGGCTGCGGGCGCACGACATCCACGGTGTTTCAGGAGCTGGCAGATCGCATACAGACCTATCTGCGAGAGCAGATGCCGGTATGGAAGGGTAGGTATCCGGGCGTCGAGGAGATGAACGTGGCCGTGATGGGCTGCATCGTCAATGGCCCCGGCGAATCCAAGCACGCCAATATCGGTATCAGTCTGCCCGGCACGGGCGAGTCGCCTGCTGCACCGGTATTCGTGGATGGACAAAAGACGGTCACCCTCCGGGGTGAGCGTATCGCAGAAGAATTTCAGGCGATTGTGCTGGACTATGTCCAGACACGATACGGCCATCAGTAAACGGTATACAGCACATGGCAGAGACCAAGAAAAGCGAGAAAATTCTCGGTGTAAAGGGGATGAATGACATCCTTCCCGAGGATGCCCCGTTGTGGGAGTTGTTTGAAAACACCGTTCAATCCGTATTGCGCAGCTATGGCTATCAGCAGATACGCACGCCCATCGTCGAGCCAACGCCGCTGTTTGCGCGTGGCCTTGGAACCGTGACCGATATCGTTGAAAAAGAGATGTACTCATTCACCGACAGCATGAACGGTGATGAGCTGACCTTGCGCCCGGAGTGCACGGCAGGGGTGGTGCGCTCGGTACTGGAGCACAACCTCACCTATGATGGTCCCAAGCGTCTGTGGTACGAGGGCCCGATGTTCCGTCATGAACGTCCGCAACGTGGCCGTTACCGGCAGTTTCATCAGGTGGGTGCAGAGGCCGTGGGGTTTACTGGTCCCGATATTGATGCCGAGCTGATCATGCTGTGCCAGCGTCTGTGGGATGACCTTGGCCTGAGTGGCATACGCCTCGAGATCAATTCGATTGGCGATGCGCAAGAGCGTCACGCGCATCGCGTTGACCTGATTGCCTATTTCGAGCAGCACAAAGATCAACTCGATGCCGATGCGCAGCGCCGCTTGCACAGTAACCCGCTGCGCATTCTCGATACCAAGAATCCGACGATGCAGGAGATGGTGAACAACGCCCCCCAGTTGATCGAGTATCTGGGTGAGGAATCGCGCGCACACTTCGAGGGAGTGCAGCGCTTGCTCAGACATAACAACATTCCGTTCACCATCAATCCGCGACTCGTGCGCGGCATGGATTACTACAACCGTACCGTGTTCGAATGGATCACCGATCAGCTGGGCTCTCAGGGCACCGTGTGTGGCGGTGGTCGTTATGATCCGCTCGTCGAGATCTTTGGTGGCAAGCCAACCCCGGCAGTGGGTTTTGCCATGGGCGTCGAGCGGCTACTGGAGCTGATGAAGGCAACTTCCGGCGAGATCTCACGCAGCCAGTGCGATGTGTATCTCGTGCATCAGGGGGAAGCCGCGCAGCTTCAGGCATTCACATTGAGCGAGCGCTTGCGCGATGCCGGGCTCGATGTTGTGCTACATTGCGCGTCGTCTGGCGGTGCGGGCAGCTTCAAGTCGCAAATGAAGCGTGCCGATGCCAGTGGCGCTGCGTACGCGATCATTCTTGGCGAAGATGAAATCGCGAACGGTACTGCGACAGTCAAGTATCTGCGGGATGCCGACGCGTCCGACAATCAGCGCAGCGTCGCACTGGAGGCGGTCGCCGATCATCTGATCGATCACATGACCGCGGACGGCGATCACGACCATGGCCATCTTCACGCGGGCCAGATTCACACCC
>JBEGNF010000032.1:13633-41796 GCA_041182625.1 Pseudomonadota bacterium
CACTGAGACTACTCATGGCTTACGATCTCGAAGAACAAGAACAGATCGCCACGCTCAAAGCGTGGTGGAACCAGTACGGCAACCTGATCACCTGGGTGGTGACGGCGGCGCTGCTGTCGTTTGCTGGCTGGTCCGGTTGGAAATACTATCAGCGCGATCAATCAGGCAAGGCGGCGATGCTCTACGAAGAAATCGTCAAGGCAGGTGATGCAAAAGACCCGGCGAAGGTAGCGCGCGCCGCCGAAGATATCAAGGACAAGTTCAGCGGCACTCCCTACGCACAAATGGGTGCGCTGACTGCGGCTAAATCCGCGTTCGATGCGGGCGACATGAAAGCTGCGAAAACGCATCTGCAATGGGTGGTCGATCACGGCAAGAGCGAGGAGTTCAAGGCGATTGCCCGCATACGACTGGCCGGCGTGCTGCTCGACGAAAAAGCCTACGATGAAGGCCTCAAAGTGTTGACCTGGGATTTCCCTGAGCAGTTCGCCGCGCTGGTGGCGGATCGCAAGGGCGATCTGCTGTACGCGCAGAACAAGCCCGAGGAAGCACGCAAGGAATTTCAGGCGGCACTGGAAAAAACCGAGATCAAAAACCCGGCGCGTCAATTGATTCAGCTGAAGCTCGATGCGCTCGGCGGCAAAACGCCCACTGCAGGCTGAACGCTCAGATGATACCCATGATGAATCGTATTGCGCCCATAGCGGTGGCTGTCATGCTCGCGGCTTGTTCCTCGCTGAATCCTTTTGCCAGCAAGCCAAAGAATTCGCCCACGCCACTGATGAGTTTCACGCCCAGCATGGCCGTTCGCGTTGTCTGGTCGGTGAACATCGGCAAGGCGGGTAATCAGGTGCTTCGTCCGGCCTACAGTGAAGATCGCTTGTTCGTCGCCAATGAGAACGGCGAGCTGATGAGCATCGAGCCGTCGAATGGCAAGATCGCCTGGAAAATCAACACCGGGACTCGTCTGGTGTCAGGCGTCGCGGCAGATGGTGGCACCGTCGTCGTTGCGGGTGCCGAGGGTGTGGTGCAGGCATTTGATGCTGCATCAGGCCAGAAGCGCTGGAAATTCGACGCCTCGACCGAAGTGCTTTCGGCACCTGCGATTGGCAATGGCACCGTAGTACTGCGCAGTCTGGACAACCGCATCGTTGCGCTAGACGCCGGCACCGGAAACCGTCGCTGGTACTTGCAGCGCAACACGCCGGCACTGGCGTTGCATGCCGCGCCCGGCATTGTTGTTTCGGACGGGCTGGCGTTCGTGGGCTTGCCTGCGGGCCGTCTGATCGCGTTGTCCTCGCTAAGCGGCGCGCCGCGCTGGGAAGTCGCCGTGGCCGAGCCACGCGGCGCCACCGAACTGGAGCGTGTCTCTGACGTGTCCGGCACTCCGGCATTGATGGGGCGCGATATTTGCGCGACCTCGTATCAGGGCCGCATTGCCTGTGTCGACGCTGGCAATGGCACCCTGCGTTGGGCCAGAGAGTTATCGTCGGCAGTCGGTCCGGGTATCGATCAGCGTTATGTGTTCGCCGCTGACGACAAAGGCAATTTGCAGGCCTTCGCGCGCGAGACAGGAAGCAACCTCTGGCGCAACACCAGCCTTGCATGGCGAGGACTATCAGCGCCGGTATCGTTCGGGCGCGCAGTCGTGGTCGGCGACCGCCAGGGCTATCTGCACTTCCTCTCGCGCGAAGAAGGCGCGATGCTGGCCCGCTTGTCGACCGATGGCAGTGCCGTCAGCGCTACGCCGCTGGTAGCTGGATCGAACCTGATCGTCCAGACGCAAGATGGCAAGCTGATGGCAGTTGCCTCTGACTGAGCAAGACACCACGAAACGACTAATTTGCCGGCATGGCCGGCACCTGACGGGGAGCCTTGGGGCACGGTCCAGTGTCACCCGGCTCCCCGGAGATTTTAATGAAGCCGGTAATAGCACTCATCGGCCGACCTAACGTCGGCAAATCAACTTTGTTCAATCGCCTCACACGGAGCCGCGATGCGCTGGTGGCCGACCTGCCGGGTCTGACCCGCGATCGCCACTATGGCGAGGGCAGGATAGGTGCGCGTCCGTTCCTGGTGATCGACACGGGTGGCTTTGAGCCGGTCGCCAAGGAGGGCATCTTGCATGAGATGGCGAAGCAGACCAAGCAAGCAGTTGCCGAAGCCGATGTGGTCGTATTCCTCGTCGATGGCCGACAGGGTCTGACGCCGCATGACAAGACCATTACCGAGTTTCTGCGCAAGTCTGGCAACCAGGTGATGCTGGTGGTGAACAAGTCGGAGGGCATGAAGTACACCTCGGTGACCGCTGATTTCTATGAGCTCGGCCTGGGTGATCCTTATGTGATTTCTGCTGCGCACGGCGATGGTGTTGCTGATCTCGTCGAGCAGGCGCTCGATCTGGCGACCAAAGCGCACGCGCAACAAGAAGAAGAAACACCCGCTGCAAAAGGCATTCGCATCGCCGTCGTCGGCAGGCCAAATGTCGGCAAGTCTACGATGGTGAACACCCTGCTGGGTGAAGAGCGCGTGATTGCATTTGACATGCCGGGTACGACGCGTGACTCGATCGAGATACCCTTCGAGCGCAATGGCAAGCACTACTCGCTGATTGATACGGCCGGCATACGTCGCAAGGGTAAAGTGTTCGAGGCTATCGAAAAATTCTCAGTGGTGAAAACACTGCAATCGATTTCGGAAGCGAATGTCGTGCTGCTGCTGCTTGATGCGCAACAGGATATTTCCGAGCAAGACGCGCACATCGCTGGTTTTGTGCTGGAGGCGGGCCGTGCACTGGTAGTGGGAGTAAACAAATGGGATGGGTTGACCTCGGATCAACGTGACCACATCAAGCGCGAGATCGATCGCAAGCTCGGCTTCCTCGCATTCGCGAAAATGCATTTCATTTCCGCGCTCAAAGCCTCGGGTATCGCACCACTGATGAAGTCGATTGATGCCGCCTATGCAGCGGCGATGGCAAAACTACCTACACCTCAGCTCACGCGTGCTTTGCAGGAGGCGATAGATCATCAACAACCTCGGCGCAGAGGTTCGGTGCGCCCCAAGCTTCGTTACGCGCACCAGGGCGGGCAGAATCCTCCGGTGATTGTTATTCACGGTAATGCGCTCGATGCGATCGATGCGAATTACAAGCGTTACCTAGAGAAACATTTTCGCGAAAGTTTTTCTTTAACGGGCACACCATTGCGCATAGAGTTGCGCTCAGGAAAAAACCCTTTTTCCAGACAGGAATAGATTTGCGTTTTCTCCTGTGTCGTTTGCCAGTGTGCGGCAAAATCGATTACATTCGCGTCGTGGACCTTTTTCTGGTGCTTGTACTTTTTTGCACCATCCCAATCTGCTGAACTTGACAATAAAACGGAGCTTCCATGAGCAATAAAGGGCAACTGCTTCAGGATCCATTCCTGAATGCCTTACGAAAAGAGCACGTTCCTGTATCCATCTACCTAGTAAATGGCATCAAGCTGCAGGGACACGTGGAGTCGTTCGATCAGTACGTTGTGCTGCTGCGCAATACCGTTACCCAGATGGTGTACAAGCACGCTATCTCGACCGTGGTGCCCGCTCGCGCCGTTAATCTGAACTCCGATTCCGAATAAGCTTCCCGAGGCCTCGCCGGCCGGAATCCATCTGATGAGAGCCGCGCTGGTAGGTGTCGATTTTGGCAAGGGTGATTTCCTCGCCAGTCTTGAAGAGCTTTCGCTTTTGACAAAATCCGCGGGCGCAGAACCCATCGTCAGCATCACCGGGCGCCGCGCCGGGCCCGATGCCGCGCTATTCGTCGGCTCCGGCAAGGCGGACGAGATTGGTGACGCTGTCGCCGATCTCGGCCTCGATCTCGTCATTGTTAACCACGCCTTGTCGCCCGCCCAGCAGCGTAACCTTGAGCGGCACCTGAAGGTCAGGGTGGTCGACCGCACTAGTCTAATCCTTGACATCTTCGCCCAGCGCGCGCAGAGCCATGAGGGCAAAGTACAAGTCGAGCTGGCCCAGCTTAAGCACCTGGCGACCCGGCTGGTTCGTGGCTGGACCCACCTTGAGCGCCAGAAGGGCGGTATTGGCCTTCGGGGCCCGGGCGAGACCCAGCTCGAGACGGACCGCCGGCTGATCGGTGCCCGTGTGAAGATGCTGCAGTCAAAGCTGGACAAGCTGCAGCGCCAGCGCGCCACGCAGCGCCGCGCACGCGAGCGCAACCATACCTTCTCGGTGTCGCTGGTCGGGTATACCAATGCGGGCAAGTCAACTTTGTTCAACAACATGACCAAAGCCGGCGTTTATGCGGCTGATCAGCTGTTTGCGACGCTGGACACGACTTCCCGCCGCGTGCATCTGGGCGAGGCCGGCCGTGGTGGTGTCGGATACGGTCGGATTCATCCGCGACCTGCCGACTCAGCTGGTGGCGGCGTTCCGCGCAACGCTCGAGGAGACGATTCATGCCGACCTCTTGCTCCACGTGGTCGATGCTGCCAGCCCGGTACGCAATGAACAGATTGAGCAGGTCAATGCCGTGCTGACCGAAATTGGGGCTGATCATGTGCCTCAGGTACTGGTCTGGAACAAGATCGACCTGGCGGGCCTTCCGCCAGCAATCGAGCGTGATGAATATGATAAAATCTGCCGAGTTTTTGTCAGTGCGCACACGGGTGAAGGCGTCGATTTGCTGAGACAGGCGATTGCCGAATTCGCGCGAGCTGCTGGCGGTGACCCAGTGCGAAATCCGCGGGACGATTCCGGCATCGATGCCGCCGAACTGGCCTCCGGATCTCGCCTCTGACCACGACGCCTGTGGTCACCGTGCCTGAATCGGCGTTTCACTCACGATTAAAAAAGATCACACCGCGGAACGCGACAGCATGCTCGGACACCTTATCAACAAATTTCGTCTCCTGTTTTCGCTGAATGATCCGCGCTGGGGCAGAGGCTCCGGCGACGATGGTCAGGAGCCACGCCCGAACAACCAGCGACCCAATGACGGTCCGCCGGATCTCGACCAGCTCTGGCGCGATTTCAATCAGCGCTTGAACCGTCTGTTCGGTGGCAAGGGCGGTGGTCGCGGCGACGGCGGCGGCGGCTTGCCCGGCGATGCGCGCGGTGCCAGCATCAGCGCAGGCGTGGTGGCGGTGGTCATCGGCTTCCTCTGGCTGGTCAGTGGTTTCTTCATCATTCAAGAGGGTCAGACGGGTGTCGTCATGACCTTCGGTAAATTCAGTCATTCCACCCCGCCGGGCTTCAACTGGCGCTGGCCATACCCGATTCAGACGCATGAGGTCGTCAATCTCTCGCAGGTGCGCACGGTCGAGGTGGGTTATCGAAGTAATGTGCGCAACAAGCTCGCGCGCGAGTCGCTGATGCTGACAGATGATGAAAACATCATCGACATACAGTTCGCCGTTCAGTACCGGCTCAAAGATGCATCCGAGTGGGTGTTCAACAACCGCGATCAGGAAGAGACGGTCAAAGAAGTTGCCGAAACAGCGATCCGCGAGATTGTTGGCAAGAGCAAGATGGATTTCGTGCTGTACGAGGGCCGCGAAAAAGTCGCTTTCGATACCAGCACGTTGATGCAGCAGATTCTCGATCGCTACAAGATCGGCGTGCTCGTCACGAATGTCACGATGCAGGCAGTGCAGCCTCCCGAGCAGGTACAGGCAGCGTTCGACGACGCGGTCAAGGCAGGTCAGGATCGCGAGCGTCAGAAGAATGAGGGTCAGGCGTATGCGAACGACATCGTGCCTCGCGCGCGCGGTGCCGCCTCACGGCTGCTGCAGGAATCTGAAGGTTACCGTTCGCGCGTGGTGGCAAATGCCGAGGGCGAGGCCGCGCGCTTCAGCAAGATTCTGGTCGAGTACCAAAAAGCGCCGGCCGTGACTCGTGATCGCATGTATATCGAGGCCATGCAGCAGATTTTTACCAGCACGACCAAGATCATGGTCGATACCAAGTCCAACAACAGCATGATTTACCTGCCGCTCGACAAGTTGATTGCACAGACCGCTGCAGAATCAGCGGCAGCGTTGCATCAGGCGCCAGCGCCATCCGCTGAGGGTGCCGTACCCGCGACCGAGGGTGCGAGGCTGCCCGAACCCAGAAGCCGCGACAGCCGTAGCTCACGCGACCGGGAGACTCGCTGATGAACCGTCTACTCTCCACGGTCATTGCCAGTCTGATTGCGCTGGCGATACTGATGTCCACCTTGTTCGTGGTTGACCAGCGCCAGTTCGCGATCGTGTTCGCACTGGGCGAGGTCAAACAAGTGATCAAGGAACCCGGTCTGCACTTCAAGCTGCCACCGCCCTTCCAGAACGTGATCTTTCTCGACAAGCGCATCCTCACGCTGGATACCCCCGAGCCTGACCGTTTCATCACCGCTGAGAAGAAAAACATTCTCGTTGATGCATTCGTCAAATGGCGCATCGTCGATCCGCGCCTGTACTTCATCAGCTTCGGCGGTGACGAGCGGCGCGCCCAGGACCGCATGGCGCAGATCGTCAAGGCAGCACTGAACGAAGAGATCACCAAGCGCACTGTGCGCGAGGTGATTTCCGGCGAGCGCGGCAAGGTAATGGATGCAATCCGCACCAAGGTGGCCGAAGAGGTCAAGCAGATTGGCGGGCAGATCGTCGATGTTCGACTGAAGCGCGTTGACTACGTGGAGCAGATCAATAATTCAGTTTATGAGCGTATGAAGTCCGAGCGTGCCCGCGTCGCCAATGAATTGCGCTCGACCGGTGCTGCCGAGTCGGAAAAAATTCGTGCCGATGCAGATCGCCAGCGCACCGTGATACTCGCCGAAGCTTATCGTCAGGCCGAATCGGTACGCGGTGACGGTGACGCCAAAGCGGCTCGGATCTACGCGCAGGCCTTTGGGCAGAACCCTGATTTTTACAAATTCTCTCGCAGTCTTGAAGCGTATCGGGAGAGTTTCAAAACCCGCAGTGATGTGTTGCTGATCGATCCCAATTCGGAGTTCCTGAAATACTTCAAGGCGCCCGGCGGTGCCCGCAAATAACAGGTAGCCGGGTGTCGTCCAGCCTGCTGCTCGCATTCGGCTTGTTCTGCGTGTTCGAAGGGTTGTTTCCCTTTCTGGCGCCGGGCCGCTGGCGCGAGACCTTCCTGCAGTTAGCCCGCCTGTCTGACGGCCAGATCCGTTTTTTTGGTCTGGCGGCCATCCTGTTTGGTATCCTGCTGCTCGCTTTTCGTTTGGTTGTTTCCGACTCCTGATTTAAAAACAGATTGTCATGCCTAATTGGCTACTTCCCGAGAACATTGCTGACGTCCTTCCCTCTGAGGCCCGCAAGACCGAGGAGTTACGGCGTGGTTTGCTGGACCAGTTCCGCCGCTATGGCTACGAACTGGTCATGCCGCCGATGCTGGAGTATGTGGACTCGTTGATGCCGTTCCCGGATCAGGATATGGACCTGCGCATGTTCAAGCTGGTGGATCAGCTCTCTGGCCGCACCATGGGTCTGCGCGCCGACATGACGATACAAGTCGCGCGTATCGATGCGCACCTGCTCAACCGAAAGGCGGTGACGCGGCTGTGCTACGCCGGCAGCGTGTTGCATGCGCGCCCGTCCGGATTTCACACAACACGCGAACCGCTGCAGATCGGTGCCGAGATATATGGCCATGCCGGGCTGGAGGCCGACATCGAGATTCAGTCGCTGGCGCTGGCCTCAGTGCAGCTGTCCGGATTGTCGAAGGTCACGCTCGATCTGTCGCACAACGGCATCTTGCACGCGATCCTGGAAGACGATGAGCGCGCCATCAGGCAGTACACCGAGATCGTCGGCATGCTGCGCTCCAAGGATTTGCCCGGGCTGAAGGCGTTTACCGCAGGTTTTGCTGTCACTGTGCGCGATGCGTTGGCAGCGCTGATGGCCTTGCACGGCGACGTCAGTGTGCTGCAACGTGCGCGCGAGCTCCTGCCATCCAAACCCGGAATCACGCAGGCGCTGGATGAACTCGCCGTGCTGGCCAAGTCGGCTGCTGATGTCAGAGTGAACATCGACCTCGCCGATCTGTCAGGCTATCAATACGAGAGCGGTGCGATGTTTGCGCTGTATGTCGAAGGCTTGCCGAACGCGGTCGCGCGCGGTGGACGCTACGATCATGTCGGCGAGGCCTTCGGTCGCGCTCGACCGGCGACCGGTTTCTCGATGGACTTGCGCGAAGTTGCGCGTCTGCTGCCTGCGGCCGCGCCCGCAAGCGCGATTCGTGCGCCGTGGGGTAGGGAGCCGGCGCTGACATCGCTGATCGCCTCGCTGCGTGCGCAGGGAGAGATCGTCATACAGCTGCTGCCTGGTGAGGCAAGCGGCGAACAGGAATTCGATTGCGATCGCGAGATCGTCGCCGAGGGTGGGAAATTTCTAGTGAAAGCACTGCAGTGAGGCATAGACCTAGCGACGACGTTGCGCCGCTTGTAAACCGACGCATGTAAAAGATCAGTAAAAATCCGGAAATCCGCAAATATCATGGCTAGAAACGTAGTTGTCATAGGCACCCAATGGGGCGATGAGGGCAAGGGCAAGGTAGTCGACTGGCTCACCGATCATTCACAGGGCGTGGTTCGCTTTCAGGGCGGACACAACGCGGGCCATACGCTCGTCATTGGCGGCCAGAAGACGGCATTGCAGCTGATCCCCTCGGGCATCATGCGTGCTGGCGTTGCCTGCTATATCGGCAATGGCGTGGTGTTGTCAGTGCCCGACCTGCTGCGCGAGATCGACAAGCTCGAAGCGTCCGGTATTGAAGTGTCCAACCGTCTGAAGGTGTCCGAGGCCTGTCCGGTCATTCTGCCTTACCACACCGCACTGGATGCCGCGCGCGAAGCCAAGCGCGGTGACGCCAAGATCGGCACCACCGGCAAGGGCATCGGCCCGGCGTACGAAGACAAGGTGGCGCGTCGTGCGATCCGTGTCGCCGATTTGCTCAACGAGAAGCGCCTCGAAGAAAAGCTGCGCGAGAACCTCGACTATCACAACTATGTACTGGTCAATTATCTGAACGCACAGTCGGTTGATTATCAGAAGACCTTTGATGACGCGCTGGCCACGGTGCCACGCATTCGCCCGATGGTGACGGATGTCTCGAGCGCCTTGCATGCCGCGCACAAGGCCGGCGCAAATTTGTTGTTCGAGGGCGCGCAAGGCAGTCTGCTCGATGTTGATCACGGTACCTATCCGTATGTCACTTCGAGCAATTGCGTGGCAGGTAATGCCGCGGCCGGTTCGGGTGTGGGCCCGAACATGCTGCACTACGTGCTGGGCATTACCAAGGCCTACACCACCCGAGTCGGCTCTGGTCCTTTCCCGTCCGAGCTGCCGACCGATCAGGGCACAGGCAAGCACCTCGCTTCTGTCGGACATGAGTTCGGTACCGTGACCGGGCGTGCGCGCCGCTGCGGCTGGTTTGATGCCGCGCTGCTGCGCCGCTCGGTGCAGATCAATGGTGTATCCGGCATGTGCTTAACCAAGCTCGATGTGCTCGATGGTCTCGATTCGCTGAAGCTCTGCACGGGCTATAAGCTCAACGGCAAGAACGTCGATATTTTCCCGGTCGGAGCCGAAGAGGCTGCCGGCTGCGAACCCATCTATGAAGAAATGCCCGGCTGGAAAACGCCCACTGTTGGCGTGAAGGCCATGAAAGATTTGCCCGCGACCGCCCGCGCCTATATCGCACGCATTGAAGAGCTGGTCGGTGTGCCGGTGGATATGGTGTCCACGGGACCGGATCGCGAAGAAACCATCGTGCTGCGGCACCCCTTTGCCTGATCCCTGCATGCCACAGGAGAACGGCAGTGGTCATCTGTGGATCTCCTGGGATGAGTATCATCGCGCGGTAGAGTTGCTTGCCAAGCAGGTGCATCAGTCCGGCTGGCAGTTCGATCAGGCGCTGTGTCTGGCGCGCGGAGGCTTGCGAGTCGGCGATGTTTTTTCGAGATTGTTCAAGGTGCCGTTGGCAATCTTGTCGACCAGCTCGTATCGCGAGGCCTCCGGCACGCAGCGCGGTGAGTTGGATATTGCCACCAGCATCACCTCGACCGCCGGGCCGCTGGCCGGGCGCATACTACTGATCGATGATCTGGTGGACTCCGGGATCACGTTGCAGCGCGTGCAGGAGTATCTGAGGCGGCATTTTGCGCAGGTGGAGGAGGTGCGCTCAGCGGTCATTTGGTACAAAGCCTGCTCGGTAATGCACCCGGATTATTATCTCGAGTATCTGCCGGACAGCCCGTGGATACATCAGCCGTTCGAGCATTACGACGATATCACGCCAGACAAGCTGTGACTGCCCCGAAAGCGCACTTTAGCCACCTCGCACGGAAACCCCATGGAAGACAGTGAACGTTTACAAAAAACGCTGAGCGAATTGAGATCAGCACAGTCCCGGCTTGATCAGTTGGATCAGGATCAGTCCGCGCTGTTGGAGCGCCTGGACAAGGCGCGTCGTGCTCAGCGGCGGATCAATTACTACCTCTCGGCGCTGGTGGTGCTGTGCGCTGCGATTACCGCAGTGGCGGTCTATGTGCTGGCGAAAATGATCTAGCAACGCAGTGACTTGGCGCGTGGGCGAAAAAAAAGAGAGCTTGCTGTCGCAAACTCTCTTTTCCGGATCTGGTGCCCACGGAGGGACTCGAACCCCCACACCTTGCGGCACATGGACCTGAACCATGCGCGTCTACCAATTCCGCCACGTGGGCCAAAGAAGGCGAGATTATAGCGGAATAATCCCCTAAGTCAACCTGATCGCCGCCAAAGCAGGTGCCTAACGGCAGGCGCAAAAGGCTGCGATCGTATGGAGTTCGGCAGTGCACTTGCACGCTGTCGTCGCGATTTTCAGCAAAGGCAAGGTTCGTCCGTTACACTATGGTGGTTTTTTCTTATTCATTGTCCCCCGCATCTTTTGAGCCAATACCCGTACAGCATCCCCAGCCGCGAAGAAATCCTCGGCATACTTCGCAAGGCTTCTGATCCGCAGACGAGCGTATCGATCGCCCGTGCACTGTCCGTCAAGGAATCCGAACTCGAGGGACTGCATCGCCGTCTCGCCGCGATGGAGAGAGATGGGCAGATCAAGCCTGATCGCAAAGGTCACATTCAGCTGGCCAACACCGCTAATTTCACCGAGGGCAGGGTGTCCTGTCATCGCGATGGCTACGGCTTTCTGATTCCCGATGAGGGCGATGACATTTTCCTGCCCGAGAAAGAGATGCAGAAGGTCTTGCACGGTGACCGGGTGCAGGTGCGCGTCACTGGCGTCGATCGCCGAGGTCGCCCTGAGGGCACGATTGTCGAAGTCCTTGCGCGCGCCAACACCCATGTCATCGGCAGACTGATGCATGAGAATGGTGTGTGGATCGTCGTACCCGAAGACAAGCGGATTGGTCACGACATACTGCTGACGGGCGGCCCGGGCAAGGCCAGGGCAGGGCAAGTGGTCAGTGTAGAGCTGACTGAGCAACCCTCGCGCTACACACAGCCGATTGGAAAGCTTGCCGAGGTGCTGGGTGAAATCGACGATCCCGGCATGGAGATCGAGATCGCAGTACGCAAATACGGCGTACCGCATGAGTTCTCTGATGACGCCAAAAAATTGGCGGCCAAGCTGCCGTCGGAGGTCAGACCCGCCGATCTCGACGATCGGGTCGATCTGCGCGATGTGCCACTGGTTACCATCGATGGCGAAGATGCGCGCGATTTTGATGATGCGGTGTACTGCGAACCGATCAAGCTCGGCCGCACCAAGGCCTATCGACTGATTGTTGCGATTGCCGATGTCAGCCATTATGTGAAGCCGAACGATGCGCTGGATCAGGATGCACTGGAACGCAGTACTTCGGTCTACTTTCCGCGTCGTGTGATCCCCATGCTGCCCGAGAAGCTGTCTAACGGGCTATGCTCGCTGAACCCCGAGATCGACAGGCTGACACTGGTCTGCGATGCGGTAATCACAGCCAAAGGCGAGATCAAGGCCTACCAGTTCTATCCTGCGGTGATTCACTCCGCCGCACGACTCACCTATAACGAAGTGGCAGCCATCCTCGGTAACACGCGCGGACCGGAAGCCGCGCGCCGCGCGCCCTTGCTACCGCATCTCCAGCATCTGTATGAGCTCTACTTGGTGCTGCTGCAGGCACGTCACCAGCGCGGGGCCATCGATTTCGAGACCACCGAGACCTATATCGTCTGCAATGCCGCTGGCAAGATCGAGCAGATCATTCCGCGCACCCGCAACGATGCGCATCGTCTGATTGAAGAATGCATGCTGGCCGCGAATGTCTGCGCGGCAGATTTCATGGAACGGCATGAGCACCCGGGTATGTATCGCATCCATGCGGGCCCGACGGAAGAAAAGCTCAATCAGCTGCGCACTTTTCTGAAGCAGTTGGGATTGTCTCTGGGCGGCGGTGTCCATCCTGCAGCCTCCGACTATGCCGAGCTTCTCGAAAAAATCAAGGGCAGGCCAGACGCGATGATGCTGCAAACCATGTTGCTGCGCTCTATGCAGCAGGCAGTCTATAGCCCTGACAATATCGGTCACTTTGGTTTGTCGTACGATGCCTATGCGCATTTCACCAGCCCGATACGTCGCTACCCCGATTTGCTCACGCACCGGGCGATCAAGGCCATCCTGCAAGGCAAGCGATATCACCCCAAGGGCATCGTGACCGAGACGTTGAATCTGCAGTTGTCGCCAGCTGCGCGCAAGATGCAGGCCAAAGATCGCGCGGCGGGCAAGCGCAAGGCCGAAGGCGATCTTGCGATCTGGGAATCGCTGGGTATCCATTGCTCCGCCAATGAGCGTCGCGCCGATGAGGCCTCTCGTGATGTTGAGGCTTGGCTGAAGTGTTATTTTGTTCGTGACAAGTTGGGTGAGGAGTTCACCGGAACCATCTCCGGCGTCGCCTCATTCGGTATCTTCGTTCAGCTTGATGCATTGTTCATCGAAGGCATGGTGCATGTCACCGAGCTGGGCTCTGATTACTTTCAGTACGATGAAGCGCGGCATGAGCTGCGGGGTGAGCGTACCGGCATACGCTATCAGCTGACCGATCGCGTGACCGTGCAGGTGAGTCGTGTGGATCTTGATGCGCGTCGTATCGATCTGCGCCTGGTACACGAGCCGGGTATCCGTACCCAGCTCAAGAATGAGGCACGACGCGCCGACGAGATGAATGCGCGTACGGGCAATTTTGGCGCGAAGAAGGCAGCAAAAAAAGCCTCCAAGAAAAAAGCAGCGCCCGCCAAGCCGGCGACAGCGAAGGCGCGCACGGCGGCCCGGGCGGTGAAATCAGGTGCGCGCACTGGCCGCAAAAAGCGGAAGTAAAGCCACGGGCAACACTCAATGAAAACCAGACATATCTTCGGCTTTCACGCTGTCACGGCGCGGATACGCCATGACGCATCCTCCATCGAAGAAATCTACGTCGATTCGGCGCGCCATGATCGTCGCATGGGTGATCTGCTGCGCGTGGCGAAGGCCGCAAATGTGCGCATCATTCACGCCGATGATCAGCGCCTTGACGCGATGGTCGGAACACGCCGGCATCAGGGCGTGGTCGCTCGTGCAGGAGAGCTGTCGCTGGCGCGCAATCTGGCCGAGCTGATCGATGGCATACAAGGCCCGCCGCTATTGCTGCTGCTCGATGGCGTGACCGATCCTCACAATTTGGGCGCCTGTCTCAGGGTCGCCGATGGTGCCGGTGCGCATGCCGTCATCGCGCCCAAGGACAGGGCCGTGGGCCTGAACGCCACCGCTGCCAAGGTGGCCAGCGGCGCGGCGGACACCGTGCCCTACATTACCGTCACCAATCTCGCGCGCGCGATGCGCGAATTGCAAGAGCACGACATCTGGCTGACCGGCACGGCGGACGATGCCGATCAAAGCTTGTATGGCGTCGATTACACCGGTGGCACGGCGTTTGTGATGGGTTCCGAGGGTGAGGGTATGCGCCGTCTGACCCGTGAGCATTGCGACCGTCTGGTGAACCTGCCGATGATGGGCTCGGTAGAAAGCCTGAACGTCTCGGTCGCCTCGGGCGTCTGTCTCTACGAGGCGCGCCGTCAGCGGTTGTCCGCTACTGCCATCTGATTCACCACTGTGTCAGGGCGCGCGCGAGCAAATCCCCTAAAATTGCAGCTTCAACACCAACCCGTTGCCAGATCATGTTCAGCCGCTTAAGGGAAGACATCGCCAGCATCAGAGAGCGCGACCCCGCCGCCCGTAGTACTTGGGAGGTGCTGACGTGCTACCCGGGGCTGCATGCGATCGTCATGCACCGCTGGGCCAATGCCTGCTGGCGAGCTGGCTTCAAATGGCTGGCCCGATTCATCTCGCATATCGCGCGTGGGCTTACGGGTATCGAGATCCATCCCGGTGCCACCATTGGCCAGCGCGTGTTCATCGATCATGGTTTTGGTGTGGTGATCGGCGAAACCGCAGAAGTCGGCGATGACTGCACGATTTATCAGGGCGTGACTCTGGGTGGCACCTCGCTGTCCAAGGGCGCGAAGCGCCATCCCACGCTGGGTCAAGGCGTGATCATCGGCGCTGGTGCGAAAGTACTCGGTGCGTTTACCGTGGGCGAGGGCGCGAAAGTCGGCTCGAATGCGGTCGTCGTGAGAGAAGTCCCTGCCGGAGCCACTGCGGTTGGCAATCCGGCGCGGGTGATTGAAAAAGAAAGCGAACAGTCAAAGGATGAAGCGGCCGCTCGTATGTTCTCGGCCTATGGCATCACGCCGAATGGCGATGATCCGCTCTCGAAGGCGCTGCATGGGCTGATCGATAATGCGGCCTCTCAGGAGCTGCAGCTGGTGAAGATCGTCGAGGCGCTAAAGGCAGCAGGGATTGCCTGCGAGGTCGTGCCTGAGCTCGACCAGTTCAACAAAGAACGGTTGAACAAGCTCGTGGAGTAATCCGAACACTGGGCTGGCCGGTATGACGAGACAGGACGTCACTAACCTCAACACCGTCATCCCAGCGAGAACTGGGATCCACGAACACCGATAGCCTGTAACGCGCCATCCAGACCCATCGCGAGCCACCCCCCTCGCACTACTTTCCCTTCGCAATCCCAGTCCGGCAACACATACCGCATCCCGCCGGCGGTCTGATGCACCCCCGGACGGTGCGTATGCCCGTGAATGATTCGCGTCACACCATAGGTGCTGAACAAGCGCTCAATCTCGGCGGGATTGACATCCATGATCTCCATGGACTTCTCTTGTTGCGCAGCGCGACTGCCTTCCCGCATGCTCTCGATGAGCGCCTTGCGCTCGGCCAACGGTTTGGCGAGGAAGGACTGCTGCCAGGCGGGATCGCGCACCTGCTGGCGGAATGCCATGTAAGCGGTATCGTCGATACATTGCGCATCGCCGTGCACCAGCAGGACCTTTTGTCCTGCGAAATCGGCGATATGTGGCTCCTGCAGCAGCGTGAGGCCGGCCTCATCGGCAAACTCGGATCCAACCAGGAAGTCGCGGTTGCCGGCGATCCAGTACAGCTTGACTCCGCGCTCGGATAACAGACGCAAGGCATCGCACAGCTTTCGATTGAAAGGCGTCTGCAGATCATCATCGCCCGCCCAGTACTCAAAGATATCGCCCAGCAAATACAGCGATGACGTGCGTGTCGCTTCGGTTTGCAGAAAATGAAAGAAGGCATCCGTCGTGCGTGGCATGCCAGCATGCAGATGCAGGTCTGAAACGAAAAGCGCAACCGTGTCGGGTTGCGCTTTTTCTGCCGCTGACTGGGCCTCGTTCATGGGTGGCGCAGAGGGATTTAGACGACTTCTGCTTTTTCGATCACGACATCATCGACCGGTACATCAGAGAACATGCTGCGACGGCCCGTCTTGACCGCGCGAATTTCGTCAACGACGTCTATGCCTTCGGTCACCTTGCCGAAGACGGCATAACCCCAGCCATCGGAGCCGGGGTAGTTGAGAAAATCATTGTCGCTGACATTGATGAAAAACTGTGCCGTTGCCGAGTGCGGATCCGAGGTGCGAGCCATCGCAATGGTGTAGCGATCATTGGTCAGGCCATTGTCAGCTTCGTTTTCAATCGGGTCTTCGGTAGATTTTTGTTTCATGCCCGGTTCGAAGCCACCACCCTGGATCATGAAACCATCGATCACTCGGTGGAAGATGGTGCCGTCGTAGTGGCCGGACTTCACATAGCTGATGAAATTTTCCACGGATTTCGGCGCTTTATCGGCATCGAGTTCGATGGTGATCTTGCCGTGGTTGGTAGTGAGGACGACGGTCATGGTAGGGCGGCTCCTGCTGAAAGATTATTTATTTATTCAATGATGGCTGCGGACTCGATCACGACATTTGCTTTTGGCTTGTCTCGGCGATCAGTCTCGACAGCCTTGATCTTGTCCACTGTTTCCATGCCGCTGATGACTTTGCCAAATACCGCATAGCCCCAGCCATCCTGTCCAGGGTAGTCGAGGAAGGCATTGTCGTTCACATTGATGAAGAACTGCGCGCTGGCGGAATGCGGATCAGGCGTACGCGCCATCGCGATCGTGTAAGCGCGGTTCTTGAGACCGTTCTTGGCCTCATTCTGGATCGGTGCGCGAGTGGGTTTTTCGCGCATGTTGGTGTCATAGCCACCGCCCTGGACCATGAAGCCATTGATTACGCGGTGAAATACGGTGCCGTTGTAAAAGCCGGATTTGACATAGGCCAGAAAATTCTCTGCTGTCTTGGGTGCCTTGTCCGGATACACCTCAATCACGAGATCACCCATACTCGTTTTTATGGCGACTTTGGGTGCGGCCTCGGCACTGGCCGCACCGGTGATGGCGGCAAGCAGTGCGACAGAAAAAAGCTTCAGGATCTGACGACGAATCAGCATGGTAATTTCCTTGTGTGAGGGCAGGGTCAGACAGAGCTTGTTTGACGATAGTTGGACCCGTGTCACGCCGGTAAGTGGCGCTTGCTTCGATGTTATACTTCGGCAAAACGCGCATTTTAGCAAAATCCTGCCACGCCAATTTCTGGCATCTCCGTGGCTCACGGCAGGTCACGTGCCGCGCCAGCTCTCAGTGCGCGCCGCCCCCAATCCTCGCAACCACCCATGAGTGCACTGAAGATCTACAACACGCTGGCCCGTGACAAAGTGGCTTTTATTCCCATCGAGCCGGGCAGGGTGAAGATGTATGTGTGCGGAATGACCGTCTACGATTACTGTCACCTTGGGCATGCGCGCGTGATGGTGGTATTCGACATGGTGCAGCGCTGGCTGCGCGCACAGGGCTACCAGGTGACCTATGTGCGCAATATCACCGATATCGATGACAAGATCATCCGCCGCGCAGTCGAGAATGGCGAAAGTATCTCTCAGCTGACCGACCGTTATATCGCAGCGATGAATGAAGATGCCGATGCGCTGGGCGTGCAGCGGCCGGATCACGAACCCCGGGCCACCGCCTATGTGCCTCAGATGCTGTCGCTGATCGGCAAGCTGGAGACCCACGGACTCGCCTACCAGGCCAGCGATGGCGACGTGAATTTTTCGGTCCGTGATTTCAACGGCTACGGCAGGCTGTCCGGCAAATCGCTGGATGATCTGCGTGCCGGCGAGCGCGTCGATGTGGCCACCACCAAGCGCGATCCGCTCGATTTCGTCCTGTGGAAATCTTCGCGCGCCGATGAGCCCGATGAAGTCAAATGGCCATCCCGGTGGGGCAGTGGTCGCCCCGGCTGGCATATCGAGTGCTCGGCGATGTCGTGCGAACTACTGGGCGAGCAGTTTGACATTCATGGCGGCGGACAGGACTTGCAATTCCCGCATCATGAGAACGAGATCGCGCAGTCCGAGGGAGCGCATGGTCATCGTTTCGTCAACTACTGGATGCACAATGGCTTTGTGCGTGTCGATGATGAAAAAATGTCTAAGTCGTTGGGCAATTTCTTCACCATACGCGAAGTGCTGAAGAAGTTCGATCCTGAAGTGGTGCGCTTTTTTATCCTGCGTGCCCACTATCGCAGCCCGCTGAATTATTCGGATGTGCATCTGGACGACGCACGGTCTGCGCTGACCCGACTGTACACTGCACTCAAGGACACTGAGGCTGATAATCAGCCGCTGGATTGGGAAGAGCCTCACGCACAGCGTTTTGCCGAGGCGATGAACGACGATTTCAATACCCCCATCGCGATAGCTTGCCTCTTTGATCTGGTTACCGCGGTCAATCGCGACAAATCACCGGTACTGGCGCGGCAACTCAAGGCTCTGGGTGGCGTGATCGGCTTGCTGAGCCGTCAGCCGCAAGCTTTTCTGCAGGGGCGCTCTGCCGCTGGGGGTTTGTCGGATGAAGAGGTCAGCGTACAGATCGCTGCGCGCGCGCAGGCGAAGAAAGACAAACAATTTGCCGATGCCGACCGTATCCGTGCCGAGCTGCTGGAGCAGGGCATCGTGCTCGAGGACAAACCGGGCGGCATCACTGAATGGCGCAGGGCCTGAGATGAGCAAGCGACATGAACAAAACACCTGAAATTCTGCTGGTGCCGCATTATTGGGAGCAGGCCAAGGCCGAGCTGATGAAGCGCGACCGCATCATGAAAAAGCTCATCCCGCGCTTTGGCGATCTGCGGCTGGTGCGCCGGGGTGATCCCTTCATGACGCTTGCGCGTTCCATCGTCGGTCAGCAGATCTCGGTCAAGGCCGCGCAGGCGGTCTGGGAGCGCGTGATGGTGGCGTGCCCCAAGATGACGCCCGCTCAGGTCAAGCGGCAGGGGCAGGTCAAACTGGCGGCCTGCGGACTCTCCAAGCGCAAGGCCGAGTATCTGCTCGATCTGGCTGTGCATTTCACCGATGGCAGCATCCACGAGAAAGACTGGAGCTCGATGGAGGACGAGGACGTCATCGCCGAGCTGATACAGATCCGCGGCATCGGCCGCTGGACAGCTGAGATGTTTTTGATTTTCAATTTGCTAAGGCCCAATATTTTCCCCCTGGATGACCTTGGCCTATTGAAGGGTATTAGCGTGAATTACTTCTCCGGCGAGCCCGTCTCCCGCAGCGATGCCCGCGAAGTTGCTGCTAACTGGGAGCCCTGGAGGACGGTCGCGACCTGGTATTTGTGGCGCAGTCTGGACCCGATCCCGGTAGAATACTGATTGTGCAAATGCCATATTGGCATTATCCTTGCGCCGGGCTGCGTGAGTCACCCGCACCGGGTCACGGATACAAGGAGCTTATGTGAGCAAAACCACCTTTCTCGGCTTTGAGCAGCCTATCGCTGAGCTGGAATCCAAGATCGAAGAACTGCGCTTCGTGCAGGAAGATTCGGCAGTTGATATCTCCGAAGAGATCGATCGGCTGTCCCAGAAAAGCCAGCAGCTAACCAAAGACCTGTACGGCAAGCTGACGCCCTGGCAGGTCTCCCAGATCGCGCGTCACCCACAGCGTCCGTACACGATGGACTATGTGAACGAGATCTTTACCGATTTCCACGAGCTTCATGGCGACCGTTCGTATGCCGATGATCTGTCCATCGTTGGCGGTCTGGCGCGCTTCAATGGTCAGGCGTGCATGGTGATTGGCCATCAGAAAGGCCGTGACACCAAAGAGCGTGCGATGCGCAACTTCGGCATGCCCAAGCCCGAAGGCTATCGCAAGGCGATGCGCCTGATGAAGCTGGCCGAGAAATTCGGCTTGCCGGTATTCACTTTCGTCGACACCCCCGGTGCCTTCCCTGGTATCGATGCCGAAGAGCGCGGTCAGTCGGAAGCCATTGGCCATAATCTGTACGTGATGGCCGAGCTCAAGGTGCCCCTGATCGCGACCATCATCGGCGAAGGCGGCTCGGGCGGCGCGCTGGCCATTGCGGTGGGCGACGCGGTGCTGATGCTGCAGTACGCGACCTACTCCGTGATCTCGCCCGAGGGCTGCGCCTCCATCTTGTGGAAGACGGCAGAGCGTGCCTCGGATGCCGCCGAAGCGCTCGGCCTGACTGCGCATCGTCTGAAGGCGCTGAACCTGATCGACAAGATCGTCAACGAGCCGCTGGGCGGCGCGCATCGTGATCCCAAACAGATGGCCGTGTTGCTCAAGCGCGCGCTGGCCGATACGCTGCGTCAGTTCCAGGGCGTCAAGACCAAGGACCTGCTCTCAGCTCGCCATGAAAAGCTGATGAGCTATGGCAAATTCAAGGAACTCAACGCGTCTGAATAATCCCCGAGCCCGCCACGCTGAACAGGCCTTTGAACGCGCGCTGGAAGCAATTCTGGCGCGCGTTGTGCTTTCTGGCGATGATGGCATCGCTGTTGCCTACAGCGGCGGCCTGGATTCCTCCGTACTGCTTCATCTGGCGGCGCCGTTTTGCAAGGCACGCGGATTGCGTCTGCACGCGTTCCATGTGCATCACGGACTGAGCCCCCATGCCGACGATTGGCTGGCGCATGCGCGCGAGCGTTGTGAATCCTTGCAGCTGCGTTTTGATTCGCGCAAGGTCAGCGTTTCGCAAGTCAGCGAGCATGGCACCGAGCATGCGGCGCGGCTGGCGCGCTATGCGGCGCTCGGCGAGATGTGCGAGGCCAGCGCTGTGCGCTTATTGCTGACCGCACATCATGAAGATGATCAGGCAGAGACCGTGATGCTGCAGTGGCTGCGCGGTGCGGGGCTGCCGGGTGCATCGGGCATGGCAAGCTGTCAGCGCTTGCATGCATTGCTGCCAGCGTCCGTCACCTTGGGACGGCCGCTGCTGGAGGTGTCACGACCGCAGCTGGAGCAGATCGCGTCTGCGTCGTCGATGAGCTTCGTGATTGACGAATCCAATACGGATACGCGGTACCGCCGCAATAGTTTGCGGCATGAGGTTTTTCCTGCGATCGAGCGTCATGTGTCGGGGTTTTCTCACACGCTGGCGCGTAGCGCACGGCACTTTCAGCAAGCACAGCGTTTGCTTGCAGGGCTGGCCGAGCAGGACCTTACTCAGTGCCGAACAGGTGATGACTTGTCGCTGCCAGCGCTGCGTCTGTTGTCGCCGGACCGGCGGGACAATCTGCTCAGATATTGGTTACATCAGCGTACAGGCCAGTACCCCACTGAAGCGCAATTGCAGCAAGTGCATGAGCAGATGCTTCACTCATCGGCCGATGCGCAACCGTCAATCTTGCTGCAGCAGTGGGTGATCGACAGACAGCGGCACCGGCTCTGCCTACGGCCTGCCACCCGGCGACATCCGCCCACCGGGCCGATCACGCTGGTCTGGCAGGGCGAAGACAGCCTAGTCCTGCCAGAGTGGCAGGGGATGCTGGTGTTTGCCACAGGCGAGGGCGAAGGGGTCGATCCCGAGTTACTGCGATCGGGTCCGCTCAGCGTGCGCGCGCGCACCGGCGGCGAGCGCGTGCAACTGCATCCGAAACGGCCATCGCGTACGCTGAAAAACCTGTTTCAAGAATCGGATGTACCGGCTTCGCAGCGACCGTGGTTGCCCTTGGTGTATGCGGGCGAGCGGCTCGTGTTTGCGGCGGGTGTGGGGATGAACATGCGTTATGGATTCATTGCCAATGGCGTGGTCTTGCGATGGGAGCCCGCGGTTCCCAGATGATTTTTGTGGCGGTCATATAAAACGTCACTTTTGTGGCGAAACTGCTTGTCTGCGCAACCCATTGATTCTTGTCCAGGACGCTGAAAACCATGTCCAACTATGGATTGGTGGAGATGAGGCGACAAAAAAATCAGGTCAGACCCATCGCCAGAGCGACCCACTTCAAAATCTGCATCTAGCGCCTTTGCAAGAGGGCCACGAGGACCCTCATGGAACGCTGAATCAGGTGTGCCGACACGGTCCGCACATAATTGTCATTCCGCATTGCAACATGTAAAATCGCGGGCTTGAAAGCGATTTTTCAATGATCTCCAGCGATTCCTTTTTCTAAATGGCATTAATCGTTCACAAATACGGTGGCACCTCGATGGGCTCGACCGAGCGCATCAAGAATGTCGCCCGCCGCGTCGCCAAATGGCATGACGCCGGCCATCAGATCGTGGTCGTTCCATCGGCCATGTCCGGCGAGACCAATCGCCTGCTGGGCCTGGCCAAGGAGATCAGTGGCCAGCCTGACCCGCGCGAGCTCGACATGCTGGCCTCCACAGGCGAGCAGGCTTCGGTGGCGCTCTTGGCCATTGCGCTGCAGTCGATCGGCAAAGACGCCGTGTCCTACACCGGCTGGCAGGTACCGATCGTCACAGACAGCGCGTATACCAAGGCGAGGATTCAGTCGATCGATGATGCGAAGGTAAAGAAAGATCTGAACGCAGGACGCATCGTGATCATCACCGGCTTTCAGGGCATGGATGACGCAGGTAACATCACGACGCTCGGTCGTGGTGGTTCGGATACCTCAGCGGTTGCGGTTGCTGCGGCACTGAAGGCGGATGAATGCCTGATCTATACCGATGTCGATGGTGTCTACACCACCGACCCGCGCGTCGTCTCCGATGCGCGTCGTCTGAAGACAGTCACCTTTGAAGAAATGCTCGAGATGGCCTCGCTGGGCTCGAAGGTCTTGCAGATACGTTCGGTTGAATTCGCCGGCAACTATCGTATGCCGACCCGCGTGCTGTCGTCGCTGACAGACCCGATGATCCCGCTGGAGGAAGAAGCCCAGTCCGGCACCCTGATATCGTTTGAGGAAGACACTCACATGGAACAAGCCACCATCACCGGCATCGCGTTCAGCCGCGATGAGGCCAAGATCACCATTCGTGGCGTACCGGACAAGCCGGGTATCGCCTTCCAGATTCTCGGCCCGGTGGCAGAGGCGAATGTGGAAGTCGACATGATCATCCAGAACATCTCTGTCGATGGCAAAACCGATTTCACCTTCACCGTGCCGCGCGGCGACTACGACAAATCGATGAAGATCATCGATGACGGTGTCAAACCTTCGTTGGGTGCGAGCGACGTGGTCGGCGACAACAAGGTATCCAAGGTTTCGGTAGTTGGCGTGGGCATGCGCAGCCATGTAGGGATCGCATCGCAGATGTTCCGCACGCTATCGGAAGAGGGTATCAACATCCAGATGATCTCGACTTCAGAGATCAAGATCTCGGTGCTGATCGACGAGAAATACATGGAGCTGGCCGTACGTGCATTGCACAAGGCCTTCGGCCTGGAAAAAGACTGACCCTCGCTGCGGGGCACCCGGCGGCGGGTCCGACCCGCATGCCGAATCTGGCGGCGCCGATCGCAGCCGCCGACCGTCACACGCATGCAAGCAAGGCAGCGCCCGAGCCTGACCCGACCCTGACAAGGGTTCTCAAGGGCATCCCGCTGACGGGCCGCCCGGCATGCAAAAAAGATCACGGACTCGACGCCCATGCGCTCCGCCTCCGTGAGGCGCTTGCGGCCCGCGAAAACCCCGCCTAAACGTATTCTGAAGATTAAATCGCACAGCCGTGCAATAATCGACGGAGAAATAATCTATAAAAGCACGATCCCGGAGCGGAAACCGGGGATACGTGACCTCCATCCGGGCATCTCTATGTGGCTTGTCGATATTGCGCTGCGGCGTCCTTACACCTATCTGGTGATGGCGCTGATGATCCTGCTGGCGACACCGTTCGTGCTCCGCTCCACGCCGACCGATATCCTTCCCGATATCAAAATCCCTGTCGTCAGCGTCGTCTGGAACTACACCGGCATGGCGCCCAAGGACATTCGCGAGCGCATCGTCAGCCCGTATGAAAAAGCACTGACCACCACGGTCAATGATGTCGAGCATATCGAATCGCAGTCCATGGCCGGTCTGGCGGTGGTGAAGGTGTATTTCCATCCCAATGTGAACTTGCCGTCCGCGATCTCGCAGATCACCTCCATCAGTCAGTTCATGTTGCGTACGCTGCCGCCAGGGACAGTGCCGCCGCTGATCATCAATTACTCGGCCTCCAGTGTGCCGGTGGTGCAGGTGGGTTTGTCGAGCCCGCTGATGTCCGAGCAGCAGCTCAACGATATCGCGATCAACCAGGTGCGGACGCAGCTGATCACGATTCCCGGCGTTGCGGTGCCATATCCGTACGGCGGCAAATTCAGGGTGGTATCCATCGACCTCGACACTCAGGCCTTGCTCGCAAAGGGTCTGACGCCGGCCGATGTGGTCAACGCAGTCAATGCGCAAAACCTGATCCTGCCCAGTGGCACGGTGAAGCTGAATGAGCTTGAGCATTCAGTACGGCTAAATGGCTCGCCAGATTCCATTGAAGGGATGAACCAGATTCCGGTCAAGACCGTGAACGGTTCGACCACCTATTTGCGCGAGGTCGCGCATGTGCGTGACGGCTTCCAGCCGCAACAGAATATCGTCAAGAAAAACGGCGAGCGAGGTGTGCTGCTCACGGTGATGAAGAATGGCTCCGAATCGACGCTCAACATTGTCGACAACGTAAAAGCCAAAGTTGCCGAGATCATGAAAGGCGCACCGGAAGGACTGAACATCACGACCATGTTCGATCAGTCCATCTTCGTGCGCGCTGCGATCGACAGCGTGCTGCATGAGGCCGTGATCGCGTCGCTGCTGACGGCGATACTGATTCTTCTGTTTCTGGGTAACTGGCGCAGCACCTGCATCATTGCGGTATCGATACCGCTGTCGATTCTTAGCTCCATCATCGTGCTGCATGTGCTGGGCGAAACAATCAACCTGATGACGCTGGGTGGACTGACGCTCGCGATAGGCATTCTCGTCGATGATGCGACGGTGACAATCGAGAATATCGAGCGTCATCTGCATCTCGGCAAAGACTTGTACAATGCCATCTTCGACGGAGCCAGCGAGATTGCGGTGCCGGCGCTGGTATCGACACTGTGTATCTGCATCGTGTTTTTGCCGATGTTTTTCCTGACCGGTGTGGCGCGTTACCTGTTCGTGCCGCTAGCCGAGGCGGTGGTCTTTGCGATGCTGGCGTCTTACTTCCTCTCGCGTACGCTGGTACCGACGATGGCGCTGATGATGATGAAACATCAGGCGCATGCCAACAGTGGCAAGCCCAGCACACTCAAGCGTGTCCATATCGCGTTTGATCGCGGCTTTGAGCGTATGCGCGCGACCTACCTGTCCGCGCTTTCAGCGCTGCTCACACGCCGCAAGGCTTTTGTAACGATGTTCCTGAGTTTTTGTGTGGCGTCCTGCGGTCTGTTCTTCTTGCTGGGTCAGGATTTTTTCCCCGAGGTCGACGCGGGTCAGATTCGTTTGCACATGCGTGCCGCATCCGGCACGCGCATCGAAGAGACAGCGCGTCTTGCGGATCAGGTTGAACGCGAGATTCGGCAGCTGGTGCCCCCGGATGAGCTCGACACCGTGCTGGCCAATATCGGTGTGACGATCAGTAGCATGAATATGTCATACAACAATGCAGGCACCTTTGGCTCCATCGACACCGAGCTACTGATCTCACTGAAGCAGGGACACCAGCCCACGCAGTCGCACATTGCGCGGCTGCGGGATGAATTACCGCGCCGTTTCCCCGGAACCGAGTTCTACTTCCAGCCACCCGACATCATTTCGCAGATTCTGAACTTCGGCTCGCAGGCGCCCATTGATGTGCAGTTCTCCGGCAAGGATGTCAATGCCAACTACGAGCTGGCCAAGGAAATGCTGCGCAAGCTAGAAAAAATCCCCGGCGCAGTCGATGTGCATATCCATCAGCGTCTGGATCAGCCGACGCTGGCACTGGAAACCGACCGCACCGCGCTGCAGGCACTGAATCTGTCGGCAGCCAATGTCGCGCAGAACGTGCTGGTGTCGCTGGCCGGCAGCTTTCAGACGCAGCCCGCGTTCTGGGTCAATCCTAGCAACAGCGTGGTGTACAACGTGCTCGTACAGTCACCGCAGTACAAGGTCAATACGCTCGATGAGTTGATGCGCACTCCGGTATCGCCGACCGGCGGCGGCACCCCGCAGTTACTGGGTAATCTGGTCACGGCCAAGCCGGCTGTCACGCCGGCGGTGGTATCCGAGTATGACATCAGTCCTGTGGTGGATATTTACGTGAGCGTGCACGGCCGTGATTTTGGCGGCGTGGTCAAAGATATCAGCAAGGAAGTCGAGGCAATGCAGCCCAAGCTGAAGAAAGGCCACAAGCTGCAGATGCGCGGTCAGGTGAACACGATGAAATCGTCCTACAACGGCCTGCTGCTTGGGCTCGCGGGTGCAATCATTTTGGTGTATCTGCTGATTGTCGTGAACTTCCAGAGCTGGCTGGATCCGCTGATCATTATCAGCGCGCTGCCTGCGGCGTTGGCCGGCATTGCATGGATGCTCTTCTTGTCGGGCACGCACTTGTCAGTGCCCGCGCTCACCGGCGCCATCATGACCATGGGTGTCGCCACAGCCAACAGCATTCTCGTGGTGTCGTTTGCGTTGCAACGATTGCGTGCGGGCGTGCCGCCATTGTCGGCCGCGCTGGAGGCAGGCTCCACCCGAATCCGCCCAGTGCTGATGACGGCCTCTGCAATGATCATTGGCATGCTGCCCATGGCGCTCGGCCTGGGCGAGGGCGGCGAGCAGAACGCACCCCTGGGACGCGCCGTGATCGGCGGGCTGCTGTTCGCCACCGTATCGACGCTGTTCTTTGTCCCTATCGTATTCGCAATGGCGCACCGCTTCATCGCACGGCGTGAGCGCGCGCGGCTCGTTGCCCAGCCCGTCTGAAGGAAGGAATCATGAGCAAAGAACGTCACGCTTATCTAGCCATGCAAGGCGAGGGTTCGCGTTCGCGGGAATTCCGGCGGGTGCGCACCTGGCGCATGATGCGACTTGGCTTTCTCAGCCTGTTGCTGCTGCTGCTGATCGCCGGAGGCATGACCTTCATGCGCCAGCGCGCAGAGGCCACAGCACTTGCCGCAGATGCCAAGAGCCGCGGGAAGTTGTACGCCTCAGTGGTGCATGCTGAACCGGGTAACACCGATCAGACGATCTCTTTGCCGGGCACCCTGCTTGGATTGGTCGAATCACCGATCTCATCGCGTGCCAGTGGCTACCTTGTTCGCTGGACCAAAGACATCGGTAGCCAAGCCAAACGCGGCGAGCTGCTCGCCGAGGTCAGCAGCCCCGAAACCGAGCAACAGCTGGCGCAGGCAATGGCCGCTAGGCAGCAGTCACTGTCGGCGCTGAATCTCGCCAAGGTAACCATGGATCGCGCTGTCTCGCAACAGGAGTTCGATGAGCGCCGCAGCGCGTATGAGCAGGCGGTGGCCAATCTGGGTGCGGTAGATGCCAACATACAGCGCCTGAAAGAACTGCTGTCTTTCACCCGCATCGTCGCGCCTTTTGATGGAGTGATCACCAAGCGCAACGTGAACGTCGGTGACCTGATCGACGCCGGCGCCACCGCAACCAAGCCGCTCTTCATGCTGGTACAGATGCAAACACTACGCGCTTACGTGAACGTGCCACAGGCCTATGCGGCTGGCATCAAGGTGGGCGAGACCGTGATGCTGCGTCAGCCCGAAATCCCGAACCAGAAGTTCGAGGCAAAGATTGTTCGTACCGCACGCGCGATCGACCCCGTGAGCCGCAGCTTGCAGGTGGAGATCAACATCGACAACCGACAAGGCCGTCTGATGCCCGGGGCCTATGTCGATGTGTCCGTCCCGGCCGGTCACAATGCAGCGATGGTCGTTCCGGTGAACACCTTGCTCCTGCGCGGCGAGGGCGCGCGGGTCGCGGTCGTGGACGAGAAGGGTATTGTCACCCTGCACAAGGTTGAGCTGGGCAAGGATTTCGGGCAGAAGATCGAGGTCCTGTCGGGTGTCACCGTCGCCGACCGACTGGTGCTCAACCCGCCCGACAGCCTCTCCGACGGCGACCAGATCACCATCGTCGAAAAGAAAGACAAGGACAAAACCGACAAGTCCGAGAAGAAGTCTTGATCGCGACCCTCTCGCAAGCCCTTGAATTTACAGGGTGTCGGCAGTCGTGATTGACCGTAAGTCGTGCAAAAGTTATCATTGCGCCCTTTGCCGAGCGGGAGCTGCATTCCCGTCAGGCAGTGGAGACCTGGCCGAGTGGTCGAAGGCACTTCCCTGCTAAGGAAGCATACGGGCTTAAACCTGTATCGAGGGTTCGAATCCCTCGGTCTCCGCCAAGTAATACTAAAAATGCCCGCTGCGAAGCGGGC
>JBEGNF010000033.1:0-22220 GCA_041182625.1 Pseudomonadota bacterium
TTGCCAGATCCTGCAAATACTCTGCCTTGCGCGCGGACAGCCCGGCCGAGCGCAGGGCCGGGACCTCCAGACCGGCCACGGCTTGAGGCAAGAGCGGACCCCCTTGCGGGCTGGCCAGCGCCACGAAGCGGTTCCACACCGACTGCGCCGCCTTGACCGAGATCTGCTGCCCCACCACCGAACGCGACAAGGTGGTGAACGCATCCCCACGGCTGTGCAAACGGGCCTCGCCAAAGCGCGGAATCAGCCGCTTCATGACGCGGTCGCTGCGCTTGAGGTGCTTGCAGGCAGCCTCCCAGTAGTCTGGCGACACGAGAGGGGACTCCCCTTGCGCAGTGGCGTCGTCGGCTCGCGTGGTGGTCACCGGGAAGATCTCGGCTGGAGGGGCTTTTCGGGGCAAAACATCTTTGCCTTCCAAGCACCGTTCATGCCCGCACCCAGGTGGTGCCCTGGGGGGTGTCCTTCAACTCCACACCCATCGCAGCCAGCTGACGCGATGCCTGCAAGGCTTCGGTGTGAGCAAGTTCACGACCGCCACTGCCATTGCGCGCGACATTCGCGCGGCCGTCAGTGAGCATCACGATCAGTGGCGACAGTCCGCGTCGCTGCAATCCTTGCGCCATCACGACGGCCGCATCGATGGCCGTCGCCAGTGGTGTGCCGCCGCCGCCAGGCAAGCCGGCCAGGCTGCGCTTGGCGCGCACGAGCGAACGCGTCGGCGGCAGCAGCAATTCGGCCTGCTGCCCACGAAAAGCCATCAGCGCCACCTGATCGCGCCGAACATAACAATCCGCGAGCAGGAGCTCGACCGCGCCCTTGGCCTCGGCCAGTCGGTGCAACGCTGATGAACCCGATGCATCGACCACAAACAGCGTGGCAGTGGATGTCTTTTGCTTGATACGTGCGACATGAAAATCTTCGGCGCGCACCTGAATACGTGAGCCGCCGCTGATGGTGCTCGATGCATTCGATGACTTGGATGCATTCGATGCCTGCGACCCCTTGGATCCCGTCGATTGCCGCAATCGCTGCCAGGGCGCAGCGGCGCGCAGGGTATCGATCAGATGCAAGCGGCTGCCTTGCACCGGTCGCGCCCGGCGCGATCCGGCGGGCCGACCGCGCAGGCCGGCTTTCACGGCCGCGCCAGACTTGCCTGCATGGCCGCGCTTGAGCGCACCCGTATCCAGCATCTGCATCAGCAGTCCCGCAGGCAGCGCGGCTTTGGCGGCATCGAGCACGCGATCCTCCAGTGGCGCTTGCTCTTGCGCTGACTGCGCCGATGACTGATCGTCCGTCTGCTGATCCGGTGGTTCGGTGTGCGCCTCGGGTTCGGGGGCCTCGGCTTCCTCGGGCACGGGCGGCAAGCGGGTGGCACGCGGCGCCAGCACCAGTGAGGCTGCCACTCGCGCATCATCTTCTGTCACTTGGTCATTGCCATCGAGCGCTGCATTCGCGCGTGCAGCGGCCAGCGCCATCAGCGAGGCACGCGCCGAGCCGATGCCCAGCCCTAGTGACGCGCCACACAGTGCCTTGAGCAAATCATCCGGCATCGTTATCCCGGAAAGACGCTCTCGTGCGGCACGGATGTCTTGTTGCGAAATCATGGGCAAGGAATCGTCCGTGACCAGTTGCCACGGTATGGCGCGCAAATCGATATCGAATGCCAGCCTCTCGCGCAATGCGGGCGACAACGCTTCATCATCATGTGCACCCTCATCGAGTGCCACCAGTGCAAAGCGAGTGTCATGTCGCTCATGCAGACCATCACGCGCAATCGTCACGTGATGATGATCGATGACCGCGGCAAGCCGGGCGGCAGTCTGCTGAGAAAGACGTTCAGCCATGGTGAGTATGAGCGTACCGCCATCCACGTCGGACAGCAGTCCGCGCTGCAAGACCGGACGTCCTGCTGACAAGGTCGCGGAAAGATCCAGTCCGCCCAGCAGGCGCTCGTCACTGATGTTGACTGGCATGCGCTTCCATGCACAGTCGCCCATCCATTCCTTCAGCAGTGCCAGCCATGCCTCCCGCACCGGTCCCGGCGCTGCGCGCACGCGCACCCCCGAAAGACCCGAAGGATCAATGGCCAGCAGCACGGCCGCCTGCACCGCGCATTGCCACAGGCTGGCGGCACTCATGGCCTGCGCTTCGGGATCTTGTCGGGCGTTCATGCGGGTCTGTGCTGATGCGTGGGAGATCGATGCGAACGTCGATCAGTGATCAGCGCTCAGGCGAGCACTTCGTCGACCGCGCGCGCAACCCGTGTGCCGGAGCCGGCATCATCGAGCGGATTGCGACGCAAGCGGTGGCGCAATGCCGGCGCGGCCATGCGCCGCAAATGGCCCGCGTTGACAATCTTGTCGCCGTCATAGGCGGCCAACGCGCGCGCGGCACGCATCAGCGCCAGCTCGCCGCGCAGGCCGTCCGTACCGAGCGCCATGCACAGCTCCGCGGCGCGACCAAGCACCGCATCCGGCACGGAGACTTCATTCAGACGCTTGCGCGCAGCGACGATGCGCTTGCGTATTTTTTCATCCTCCTTGCGCCACTGCTCGGTGAATCCTGCCGGATCGCGCTCGAAAGCATCGCGCCGCTTCACGACCTCAATGCGCAGCGCAAGGTCTGTCGGGGTGCTCACATCAACCGCCAGACCGAAGCGATCAAGCAGTTGCGGACGCAGCTCACCTTCTTCCGGATTGCCGCTACCGACCAGCACGAACCGCGCAGGATGACGTATCGACAGGCCTTCGCGTTCGACCATGTTCTCGCCGGAAGCGGCCACATCGATCAGCAGATCGACCAGATGATCTTCCAGCAGGTTGACCTCATCGATATACAAAAATCCCCGGTTGGCACGCGCGAGCAGCCCCGGCTCAAAGGCCTTGACGCCCTCGGACAAGGCGCGCTCGAGATCCAGTGCGCCAACGACACGGTCTTCCGTCGCGCCCAAGGGCAGATCGACCACGGGCACATCGCGCTGCACGGTCTTGGGATTGCCAGCGGCCTTCAGCGGCGCGCAGTGCTCGCACGATGGCGTACCCGGTTCGGGATCGCAACCGTACACGCAACCGGCCATCGCCTTCATCTTGGGCAGCAGTGCCGCCAGTGCGCGCACCGCCGTGGATTTGCCCGTGCCGCGATCGCCAAACACCAGCACCCCGCCGACACCGGGATCAACAGCCGCGACCAGAATCGCGTGCTTCATTTCTTCTTGTCCGACAATTGCTGAAAAAGGAAAGCTGTGGCGCATGATGTCTTCTCCGCAGTACGCCGACATCGTTGCAGCCGGCTCTGCTGTCTCTATTCAAACCTGCTTTTATCGGCATGGTGGTAGCGATGGCGTCGCAACAGATCGCCACCATGGCTGACACCTGCTGCCAGTAAATACGATGCCGTGATCAGCCCGTCATCGCCACTGATCACGCTGCGAAGTGCCAGCATCAGCCACATTCCCGGCAACAGCATGGCCAGCACATCCCCTACGGGCATGCCGCGTCCGGTGCGAACCTTCCAGAGCACCAGCAGCGCGGCCTCCACCAGGGTGACCGCAAGGACAAAATCCACCAATCCGGTGCCCGCAAAAAATCCGCTCGCTATATCGCCCATGACTACCCCCCGTCTTCTGCTACCCGTCGTTGAATTGCCATTATTGTAATTTTGAGCGTGCCGGGAGAGTAAACACCTGATTACTTTACACCCCCTATTGTCAGTACGCATAGACATTTGTACAGCGATGGTGCAAAGGCGGCGGCGGCGAGCCGACATCAGCCCACGATGAGGACGGCACGGGGTGTTGGCGCCGGATGAATTCAACCGCATCAAGGCGCCGCGCAAAGTCTCGCTTGAATCTGCGCAGAACACCGAGCATCACGCTCCAGCATGATGTGCGCATGCCTGACTACAAAACCAAGGACCCCATGATGACTGGAACGCTGAACAAAGCCCTGCTGATCGGCCACCTCGGCCATGATCCGGATGTACGTACGATGAACAGTGGCGAACCCGTCGCCCATCTGTCGATTGCGACCAGTGAAGCCTGGAAAAACAAATCCACCGGCGCCCGGCGCGAAGCGACCGAATGGCACCGGGTCGTGCTGTACAAACGACTCGCCGAGCTCGCCGGGCAGCATCTGAGAAAAGGTGCGCTGGTGTACATCGAGGGCCATCTGCAAACCCGCAAGTGGACCGGCAAAGATGGCGTCGAGAGGCACACCACTGAAATTGTCGGCGATGAGCTGCGCATACTGCACCGACCGAGTGAGCAAAAGCTGCAGCTCGCGGTGCATGAAGATCCACCCGTGGAGCGTGTGTTCCGGCAGGAGCAGGGAGCCGGCAGGGGGACGTCGGTGCCGTTTTGAGTACCCGTTCGCGCATTGCAGAGCAACGATGAAGACGCTCTGCCAGGTCAGACATGGATTCCGGCCTGCGCCGGAATGACGGTATTTAGCGCTGCTCCTCTTTAAATCGCGCATTGCAGAGCAACGATGAAGACGCTCTGCCAGGACAGACATGGATTCCGGCCTGCGCCGGAATGACGGTATTTAGCGCTGCTCCTCTTTACATCGTCATTCCGGCGCAGGCCGGAATCCATCTTTACTCTGGCAGTGATTCCCCGTCCATTTGCCACAACCAAGCCCCGCAGAGTATCCTGTGCACCGACCAAAGCAACACCACTAAAACAACAACAAACAGGAGACGCCGATGGAAGTCCTGATCACCGGGGGCGCTGGATTTCTCGGATCAAAACTCGCGCACAAACTGCTGGAGCGCGGCACCCTTGTCGGCAAGGATGGCCAGCCGCACACCATTACTCGCATCGTGCTGTTCGACCAAGTCGCCGCGCAGGGATTCTCCGATCCTCGCATCACCTCGGTCACGGGTGACGTCTCCGATCCGGCCTCCATCGCCGCCGTACTGACGCCCGCGATTCAATCCGTGTTCCATCTGGCCGCCGTGGTCAGCGGCGAAGCGGAGAGCGATTTCGATCTTGGCATGCGCATTAATCTGGATGCGACACGCTTTTTGCTCGAGCAGGCCCGCAAGAACGGCAACCGCCCGCGCTTTGTCTTCACCAGCTCGGTCGCTGTATTTGGCGGCGATCTGCCCGCCAAAGTACTCGACAGCACACCCGCAACACCACAAGGCTCCTATGGCGCGCAAAAAGCGATGTGCGAGCTGATGGTCACTGACTATGCGCGCAAGGGCTTTGTTGATGGACGCTCGCTGCGCCTGCCCACAGTGTCGGTGCGACCCGGCAAAGCCAACAAGGCGGCATCGAGTTTTGCCAGTGGTGTGATTCGCGAGCCGCTGAATGGCGTGGCGTCCGTTTGTCCGGTGCCGCCGCACACCCGGATGTGGGTGCTGTCACCGCGCAGCACCGTGCACAATCTGATCCACGCCCACGAAATCGACGCGGCCGCTTTTGGCAGCGCCGGCGCAGTGAATCTGTGCGGCCTCAGCATCACCGTGCAAGAGATGGTCGATGCGATGGCGCGGGTGGCGGGGCCTGAACCGTTGGCACTGATCGAGTGGAAAGAAGATCCCGCAGTGATGAAGCTGGTTCGCACCTGGCCGGGAGATTTCAACACCGGGCGCGCAGAAAACATGGGCTTTGTTCGCGACCAGAGCTATGACGATGTGGTGCGTGCTTATATCGACGATGATCTGATCAAGCACTGAATTTGCGTCAAATCCTCGGGAATCGTTGAGATTTACGCATGGGGTGATGGGCATCAGAGGACGAGTCACTGAGCGCCCATGCATCCGCCAAATTCCCTGAATCGCCCGAACCGTCCGATGCTCCATGGCAACTGCTATGGCGTTTTAGTAACAACCCGACCCATCATCTTTCTTTTCGGGTAAATGCACGCGTCTACTCGACCAAATTAAGACCCTTCACGAATCTTCCTGACAGAGTGGGTAGTTCTCATTCTCGCCACCACCCTGATCAGGAGGACCCATGACTACTACTGCCCCCGCCACTCCCGGCGCTGTCATTGACATCAAACTCAGCGAGCAGGCAATGCCCCATGCCGAGTCGCTCGTCACGCAAATGCTGGGCGCCAGCCTGGATAAACTCCTCGCCCAACCCATCCAGACCGTGGAGGCTGCAAGTAACTACGGCACACTGACCGCGGGCAGCGGATTCAACGTCAACATCGGACAGGGTGTGTCGATTCGGGTGAGCGGCGCACGAGACGAATCGCCTGACATCGACGCTTTTGGTCAAAAGATTGGGTTCATCGATGCCAGCTCAGTCACCCTGACGAGCGCAAATGGCAGCACATCGATCATTACGGGGGATATTACCTACAATTACATGCGCAGCGGGAATGAGGTCATGCCGGCCCATTTGCTCGGCAGCCTGGCCAGCTATCAATACAACGTCTCGGGTGCAGCGCCTGACTCGGTCTACGGCAACACTCGGTCCCGCCTGGACGGCAAGCTGGAGTTGTTCCCCAGCTTTACGCAAGATAGTGATGGCCTGCACGAGAGCTACCTGACGGGCAGCTTGTCCCAGCTGACGTTCAACGCATCAAAATTTCTGAAATCGGCCGTCGTTAAAGGCGACCTCGATATCACGCCATCGAAAGTAGCGACGGACCCCATCAGCACGAGTATCAATCCCCTCGACACCCAAGCCGAAGCAATCCGTGTCGCCGTATCAGGCACCGTCTCCAGTTATGACGTCAATTATTACGATGGCAGCTACATCCGACTGAGTGGCGGTAGCTCCGTCCCAGCCTCCAGAGAAACGTCACTGATCAAAGCATTGAGCCAAGCCGAGCTGTGGGCTGGCGATGACAAAGTCAGCCTCATCCTGCCAGATAACATGCAGCAATCGATCAATGTGAACACCGGTGCCGGCAACGACATCGTGACCGCCAAAGGAGGACATGGCGAACTGTCGATTGATACCGGCGCTGGCGATGACCAGATTACTCTGCTGGATGATCAAGTCCATCTGATCGCAGGCGAAGGTATCGATACGTTGCGAGCCGCCTTCTACACCGTCAACCTGGTTGACTACGATGGGCTGGAAAATTTTGTCTTCACCGGTAAAGACGTGGCGGATATCACCGGCAATCAACTGAATAACCAGATCACTGGCGGCAATTTTGATGAACAAATCCGCGGCGAACAAGGTAACGACATTCTGCAAGGTATGGGCGGCGCCGACAGTCTCTCTGGAGGAGACGGCGATGACCAGCTATTCGGCGGCGCAGGTAATGACACGTTGGCAGGTAACCTGGGTGCTGATACCTTGTGGGGCGGCGCCGGCAATGATCTGTATGTCATCGAGGATGACAGCGATATCGTGAATGAGTCGCGCAGTCCGACCAATACGGGTGACGCCGGTGGCATCGATACCGTGCACTCTTTCATCAACCAGTACACGCTGGGCGCCCGCATCGAAAATCTCTTCCTAAGGGGGGAAGCCATCAGTGGCCAAGGCAATGCGCTCGCGAATATCATCACGGGCAATGGTGGCGACAATACGCTCAGCGGCGAAGGCGGCAACGACACGCTTTACGGACAGGCAGGCAATGATCGCCTCGACGGCGGCGCCGGGATCGACACCCTGTGGGGGGGTTCAGGCGACGACACCTATGTGATCGACAATACCCGGGATCGTATCTCCGAAGCTCTGCAGGCACGCGATGACCGAGATGCCGGTGGTAACGACACAGTGGAATCCAGTATCAGCTTCACCTTGGCACAGGGCTTGGAAAATCTGGTGTTAACCGGCAAAAGCAATCTGAATGGCACTGGCAATGACGCCGACAATCACCTCACTGGCAATGACGGCAACAATATTATCGACGGCAAAGCTGGCATAGATGTATTGAATGGTGGCGAGGGCTCAGATATCTACCTGATCGGCAATTCAGATGAGCACCGAGCGGCAGAATTTGCGGACAGCGGCGTCGGCAGCAATGACGTAGACGAAGTGCGCTTCGCCCCCAAACCCGCCACTGTGACGGCGGGCGAGCCCATCGCTTCTCCCAAGCTGACACTATTCGCTGGCGACACCGGTATCGAGCGCGTGGTCATAGGTACCGGCACCGGCAAGCTCGCGGTGAGCACCGGCAAGATGGCCGCCGACATTGATGCCGCCGAGGTCACCCATGGTCTGACCATCGCCGGCAATGCCGGAGTGAATAAACTCACCGGTACCAGCTTTAACGACACCCTGATCGGCAATGGCGGTAACGATACGCTGATGGGCGGCGCGGGCAGCGACAAGTTTGTGTTCAACATGACGCCCAATGCCAAGACCGATGTCGATACCATCATGGATTTCAGTCATGGCGAAGATCAGCTCGTGTTCGTGCGATCGAAATTCGCGAACATCGGTGCAGTAGGTGATCTTGCCGAAGGTGCGTTCTACTCCGGTGAGGGGATCACGAAGGCACATGATGCAGATGATCGCTTCCTGTTTGATAACCAGAGCGGTAATCTGTATTTTGATCGTGACGGCAGTGGCAGCAGCGCCGCCGTGCTGATTGGGGTCCTGACGCCGGGCAGCTCACTGTCGGCGACGGACTTCAAGATCGTTGATGTAATGTGATCTGATGGAGTTTTCGGTAGCTCGATCTGCTCTGCACCCGAGTGTGATGCTCAGGGCTCGGGCTTCAGCCTGAGCCCCCATTTCCACAACCAGATCGTTGGCAGCGGGACAATCATCAGCACATGTTCCAGCACTGCCAGCGTCAGCAAACCGGCGACCAGACACAAACTGGTCGCCGCGAATCCTTCGGCTGGCTGCATGGACACAGCCATCCACAGCGGCACCAGCACCCCGATCGATGCGGTGACTGAAAACGGCATCAGCCAGTTCCAAGCGCGTCGAGTGAAATAACTTTCCAGATACGACAAATGCGCGGGCAGAAAATTCTCTGACAAATTGCGCACTCCCAAGAAGAGATTCAGCTTCGCCGACAAGCGCATCGTCCACAGGACCAGATAGGTCCACCAGCCGGTCTGATTCGGTTTGTCCCAGCTCGCGAGGAAGACCAGGATCGCCAACACCACCAGTGCCAATTCATGATGCAGTATTGCCTGGATCGCGTGCCAGGCGCGACGCCAGCCGCGACTGTCCGGCGGACATTCGCTGCGCCTCGCGCCTGTCACATAACCCAATAGGAAAGCAATCTCTTGCCAGCCCCAGATCAGTACCGCGCAGGTGAATGCGCAATACGCGGAGGCGACGGTTGCATGAGATGCCGAGATCGACAAGCCAACGATCGCAAAGCCGAGCAGCAAGGTGGACTTCAGCATCGTCCACTTGAACGTCCAGCGCGGCAATCTGCCGAGATACAGGATCACGCTGGTGGAAAACCACCAGATGAACACGGTGAAGGCTGCGGGCAGCAGATACTGGCTGATCACGACATCACTCCGATTCCATGGCGATTGACTCTCACTTACCAGGCCGGTTGCAGACGTGTCGTCGCAGGCAAGGCATTCGATTTCACCGGAATAAAGAACATGCGCGCAAACACCGCCGCACCTGCCACGCTCCACGCGGCCTTGCGCAGCGTACCCAACAGTCCGCCAGCACGCTTGCCCTCGTCTGCCCGCTGCGCGCAATAGGACAAGCGCTCCAGATTGCGATGGAAGGACGGATGATCAATATCCAGCAGGATCGGGAAGCACTGCTTGGTGATCTCATTGGTGATGCGGAAGACATCAAAGTCATATGCAGTAGGATCTAGCCCCATGGCCTGCTTCAGTTCCGGGCGTGTATGGTCGCGTACATACATGGTCGCGTAGACCGCCAGCAGGAAGAAGCGTATCCACAGCACGTTATGCCCGCGCAGCAGCTCAGGATTGGCACGCATGATCAGCGCAAAGGATTCGCCGTGACGGAACTCGTCATTGCACCAGCGCTGAAACCAGCGGAAGATGGGATGAAAGCGCTTGTCCGGATGCGCTTCCAGCTGGCGGAAAATCTTGATGTAGCGCGCATAGCCGATCTTCTCGGACAGATAGGTCGCATAAAAAATGTATTTCGGCTTGAAGTAGGTGTACTGCTTGTTGCGCTTCAGATCACCGAGATTAATGCCGAGCCCATAGTCCTTCAGCGAAGAATTAAGGAAACCTGCATGACGCGACTCGTCACGCGCCATGTACTCCATCAGCTGCCGGATATCCGGGTTGCTGACATTACGCTTGATCTCGTTGTACAGCACGCAACCTGAGAATTCCGAGGTCAGCGAGCTGACCAGAAAATCCAGGAACTCTTGTTTCAGCTCTGGCGACAACTTCGTATCCAGCTCACGCACCTCATCAGCAAACGTCGCATCGCGCTGAAAATGATCGTGATTGTTGTCGCCTTCGTACTCGGCCATCATCGCATCCCATTCCGCGCGCACCGGTTCGATATTGATCTTGTCCATCGCGTCATAATCAGTCGTATAGAAGCGTGGCGAAAAGATCGTATTCGTTACGGCCTTTTCAGCGGCATCTTCAACGGATTTGATTTCAGTGATGGTATGTTGCATGTTGCTCTCCTTGCTTCACATCGGCTTTATCATGGCCATACGGGTCCAACGCGGTGTGCTCCAGCACATCAGTTTTCCAGAGCCACAGGTTCAGACCAATGAACCCGCCCCAGAACAACACCAGCACAATCTCGATCAGTTCTTTCATGAACGGCACAGCTCCATCGCTTGCGAGGTATAAAACCCGCTGGAGATCTTTTCAGTGCGACTAACCGCCCAGCCTTGCAGATCAGCAGAGCGCGCCAGCTCCCCGCGCAGGGCGGACTCGGCCACAGGCTCGATAAACGGCGCTCGGTCGGCGCGCGGAAAAATGCGTCCCACGCGTATCATCGTTGCCAGAATCGGATTGCTGGGCGCAAAAGTGAACAGCACGGAATGCGTGGTGCGCTGACAGAGTCCCGCCAGGCCGTACACCATGTCGTGCTTCTCGTAATGGATCATGGAGTCCATTGCGATCACGTGGTCGAACTGGCCATACGTGGTCGAGAGCATGTCGCCCGAGACAAATTCCAGTTTTCCCCCCAGAAGATCGACCGGCAGTTGTCCGCGCAAACGTTCGCGCGCCAGTTCCACGAGCGTCGGTGAGAGATCAATCGCCACCACATGCGCGCCACGACGCGCCAGCTCCACCGCCAGCGTCCCGGTGCCACAACCGGCATCCAGTATCCGACGGCCCCGCAAGTCCTCAGGTAACCATGACAGCAATGTCTCGCGCATACGGTCGCGTCCGGCGCGCACTGTCTTGCGTATGCCGGATACCGGTGCATCGGATGTCAATTTTGCCCACTGATCGGCAGCAGTACGGTCGAAATATTCTTCTATTTTTTCGCGCTTTTCCTCGTAAGTTGTATTTCCCATAGCTCCCCCTTTCTGGGGTGATTGACGGATGGCGCCCCGTCCTGCGTACTACCAAGTATTCACTCAGTCAAAACCAAGCAAATCGAAAATATCTCTGTCCTTCATCGGCTCACAAATCAGCGGATCGGTACCCGCCCACAGGCTTGCCGCCAGCCGCAGATACTCCTGCTGCACACCCAGCACCTCGGGCGATTCATCCATTTCAAACAGCGTCGCTTTTTTCAGCCGGCTCTGACGAATGATGTCCAGCGCCGGAATGCGCGCCATGGTCTTCAGGCCAATGCGCTCATTGAATTTATCGATCTGGTCGGTTGCATCGGAACGGTTAGCGATCACGCCACCGAGTCGCACGTTGTAGTTTTTAGCTTTTGCACCGATGGCCTGCACGATGCGGTTCATCGCGAAGATAGAATCGAAATCATTGGCGGTGACGATGAGTGCCCGATCCGCATGCTGTAATGGCGCGGCAAAACCACCGCAGACCACGTCGCCCAGCACATCGAAGATCACCACATCGGTGTCATCCAGCAGGTGATGCTCTTTCAGCAGCTTGACCGTTTGTCCGACCACATAACCGCCGCAGCCTGTGCCTGCGGGTGGGCCGCCGGCCTCCACGCACATCACGCCGCTGTAGCCCTCGAACACAAAATCTTCAACGCGCAATTCCTCGCTATGAAAATCCACCGACTCCAGTACATCAATCACGGTCGGCATCAGTTTTTTGGTCAGCGTGAAGGTCGAGTCATGCTTGGGATCGCAACCGATCTGCAAGACCCGCTTACCCAACTTGGAAAACGCCACCGACAAGTTCGATGAGGTGGTGCTCTTGCCGATGCCGCCCTTGCCATAGATGGCAAAGACTTTGGCATTGCCAATCTTCATGCTCGGGTCGAGCTGCACCTGCACGCTGCCCTCGCCATCGGCGCGGCGTTCGCGCTTGATCTCCGACACGGGTACGGTCGCTACATTCATTGGTTCACTCCTTCATTAATGCCTTCAAGCCGGTCTTCCAGCTCTTCACCAGCGCGCCGCATCGCATCAAGCGTGTCGGCATCCGGCGTCCAGTAATTTCTTTCGGTAGCTTCCATCAACCGACTCGCCACACGCGCAGATGCCGTAGGATTCAGCCTGGCGAGACGCTCGCGCATCTCCGGGTCGAGTAAAAAGGTTTGCGTCAGTTGCTGATACACCCAGGGCTGCACTTGTCCGGTGGTCGCCGACCAGCCCATCGTGTTTGTCAGATGCAGCTCGATCTGATGCACGCCCTCATAGCCATGCGCGAGCATGCCTTCGTACCATTTGGGGTTGAGCATGCGCGTGCGCGTCTCGAGTGCCACTTGCTCGGTCAGTGTGCGCACCGTGCCACCGCCGCGTGTCTGGTCGCCGATGTAAACCGGCGCCACTTGGGCATCCGCTCCCTTAGCGCGCTTCACCGCGCGGCTGATACCGCCGAGCGTGTCGAAGTACGTGTCGATGGTCGTCACACCGACTTCCACCGAATCCAGGTTCTGGTAGGCCAGTTCCACGCGCGAGAGCACGCTCTTCAGCAAGTCAGGCTGGGCGACCGGACGGCCACTCGTGCCATACGCAAAGCCCTTGCGGCAGGTATAAGTCTCGGCCAGCTCGTCTTCATCATCCCAGCGGCTGCAGTCGATCAGATGATTCACGTTCGCGCCATACGCACCCTCGGCATTGCCGAACACGCGCAGCGCGGCCGTCTCCATGTCGCAGCCCTGCTCCTGCTGATAGGCCAGCGCATGCTTGCGAATGAAGTTGTGTTCTTCAGGTTCATCGGCGCTCGCGGCCATCAGCGCGGCTTCGGCCAGCATGCGGATTTGCAGCGGCAGCAGATCGCGGAAGATGCCCGAGAGCGTAATCAGTACATCCACTCGCGGGCGGCCAAGTTCTTCCAGCGATACCAATGAAGCACCCGCCAGCCGACCATAGTTATCGAAGCGGGGACGTGCACCCATCAACGCCAGTGCCTGCGCAATCGGTCCGCCCTCGCTCTTGAGGTTATCGGTACCCCACAGCACCATCGCTATCGATTCCGGGAAACTGCCGGTGTCTTGCTGATGACGTTCCAGCAGGCGCTCAGCCTGTCGTGCGCCATCTTTGACGGCATAGGCGCTCGGCAAGCGGAAGGGATCAAAGCCGTGCAGGTTACGACCTGCGGGCAGGATCTCCGGCGTGCGCAGCAAATCGCCACCGGGTGCAGGACGTACATAGCGACCATCGAGCGCGGCCAGCAGGCCATCCAGTTCATGCGACTCATGCATGAGCTCACTCGCTGCCGCCAGCTTGGCCAGCAAGCTGAAGTGTTCTTCTGACAGGCCAGCAGGCTGCGCATCGCCAGACAGCATGGCCTCGATAGCTGTTCGCAACTCGGGGGTGACCGTCGCCTGATGCGCGGACGCGGCAATCGCCACCAACATATCGGTGCGCTCTTCTCGTGTCGGTGCTTTACCGACGATATGCAGGCCGTGAGGGATCAGCGTGTATTCGAGTTCCAATACGGCGTCATTCAGCGCAGCAATCGCGGTGTCACGGTGCTCATCCCAGGCCGGCTCGCTCTTGGCCAGTTCCAGCTCGCTCGCCTGCGCTTGTATCAGCGCGGCGAGTTCGGGTTTTTCATGATCATCATCAGGGCCGAGTGCGCGCCAGCGCGTCAGCGAGGCTTTCAAGTCCGCCAGTCCCCGGTACACACCGGCCTCTGCGACCGGCGGCGTCAGGTAGGACACCAAGGTCGCCTGCGCGCGGCGCTTGGCGATCGTGCCTTCCGAGGGATTGTTCGCCGCGTACAGATACACGTTCGGCAGATCAGCGATCAAGCGATCTGGCCAGCATGAACCAGACATGCCCGCCTGCTTGCCCGGCATGAATTCCAGTGCGCCATGCGTGCCGAAGTGCAGCACCGCATGCGCGGCGAAGTCCTCGCGCAGATAGCGATAGAACGCGCTGAAGGCATGGGTAGGCGCGAAGCCTTTGTCAAACAGCAGGCGCATCGGGTCGCCCTCGATGCCCATCGCCGGCTGTATACCGACCAGCACATGGCCAAACTGCGCACCCAGCACATAGATATGCCCGCCATCGCTCTGATGCTTGCCCGGCGCCGGGCCCCACTGCGCTTCAATGACTGTCAAGTACTTCTCTTTGCGCACATGCTCATCGGCGCTGATACGCGCATGCACATTGGCAGGCGTGCCGTGACGCTCGGCATTGCCCTTCAAGATCGCATCGCGCAGTGCATTCACATCGGCGGGCAACTCCACCGTATAGCCCTGACGCTGCATCGCAGCCAGCGTGTTGTAAAGGCTCTCGAACACCGACAAGAACGCCGCCGTGCCGGTGCTGCCGGCATTGGGCGGGAAATTGAACAACACCACCGCGACCTTGCGCTCACGACGCTCGCTCTTCTTCAGCGCGATCAGCTTGGCCACGCGGGCTGCGAGCATGTCTGCGCGCTCGCTGCACACTTGCATGTCCTGAGCATTGTCGGCCTGCTCGAAGGTGCACTGCCGCTCGCAACCCGTACATGACTTGCCTGCCGCATCGCTGCGACCGCCATAGACCATGGAACCGCTGGAACCATCGAGCTCAGGCAGCGCGACCATCATCGTCGCCTCGACGGGCAACAGGCCGCGCTCGGAGGCACCCCAATGCTCCAGAGTCTGGAATTCAACGGGTGAGACCGCGACATACGGCACATCGAGCGAGGCCAGCAGATCTTCGGCCGCCTTCGAATCGTTATAGGCCGGACCACCAATCAGTGAGAAGCCGGTGAGTGACACCACCGCATCCACCACTGGCTGGCCATGGGCCATGAAGAATTCTTCGACGGCAGGTCGCGCATCAAGTCCGCTGGAGTACGCCGCGCGCACGTTCAAGCCACGCGCCTCTAATGCGGCGATCACGCCATCGTAGTGCTGCGCATTGCCCGCCAACAGGTAAGACCGCATCACCAGCACACCCACGGTGCCTTGTGCGTTGGCGATGGTAGGTAATTTGTCTGCGCGATCGCTCATGCCTTTGTGAGCGCCCGCGCTCTTGAGCTTCGGGTGATAGACACCGACTTCCGGGTACTCGATCGGCAGCAGGGGCGGCGCCTTGCCGCGCAAGCTCTTGCGCGGACCATCCGCATAGGCATTCACCAAGAGCTGCACCATGCCGGCGATATTCTCTTCCGAGCCCGCTAGCCAGTACTGCAGCGTGAGAAAGTAATTACGTACGTCTTGGGCAGTGCCCGGAATGAAGCGCAGCAGCTTGGGTAGGCGACGCAGCATTTTCATTTGCTGAGCGCCGGCGGTCTTCATCGCCCCTTTTGATGATTCTTTGTCTTCGCTTTTGCCGCGCAGTTTCTTCAAAAATGCCATCGGGCCGCGCGTCGTGCCATCCATCGCAAAGCGACCAATACGCGTCAACTTCATCACCTCACCCGCGGACATGATGCAGACCATCGCATCACACTGATCGCGTCGTGCACTGAGCGCAGGCAGCACCGGCAGGAAATGGTCTTCCATGAACAGCATCGAAGCGATCACGATGTCGCCCTGTGCGATGTCTGCCCTGCAGCGCTCCAGCGCTGACGCATCATCCGCCCATTCCGATGCCGCATGCACCGCCAGCGAGACGCCAGGCAGTTTCTTCTGCAGCAGCCGGTGCGCGCGCTGCGCCGCACTCGCCAGATGGTTATCCATCGTGACGATGACGACGCGCATCACTGACGCGTCAGCGGCCGAAGTGGGCTTTCGCGTCATATAAGGTCTCAATGGTGATGGTGTGGGCGCCTGTATCTTTCGCAAAGCGCTCGGTATTCCTGCGTGCCTTGCCGCGCACGAAGAACGGTATTTTTTGCAGTTCTTTTTCGGCCTCGCTGCTCCAGCTCGGATGAATCTCGTCGGCATTGGCCGGCGTGGCAATAGCGTCAGGCGCGACGATGGCTTCAGGCTCTGCGGGCATCGCGCGCGGCGTGCCTGCTTTACCCAGATGCGAAGGTGCGGCACCGTCATGGAACTCGAAGTCGTCCTTGAACATGCCGAGCAAGTGCTCTTCGAGTCCCATCATCAGCGGATGGACCCAGGTATCGAACAGCACATTCGCACCCTCGAAACCCATCTGCGGCGAGTAGCGCGCAGGGAAATCCTGCACATGCACAGGCGCAGAGATCACCGCGCACGGCAAGCCCAGCCGCTTGGCGATATGCCGCTCCATCTGCGTGCCCAGCACCAGCTCGGGCGAGAGCTCCGCCACCTTGGCTTCGACCTCGAGGTAATCGTCGGTGATCAGTGCCTCGACGCCATACCGCTTCGCCGCCTCACGCACCTCGCGCGCAAATTCGCGACTGTAGGTGCCCAGACCCACGACCTCAAAACCCAATTCTTCGGCAGCGACACGTGCTGCCGCGATCGCATGCGTGGCATCGCCGAATACGAACACACGCTTGCCGGTCAGGTAGGTCGAATCCACCGACTTGGCATACCAGGGCGCGTGCGATGCCTCATCTTCAAGCGCAGGATCGACAGCAATCCCCGCGAGCTGCGCGACTTCCGCAATGAATTCACGGGTCGCCTGCGCACCGATAGGCACCGTCTTCGTCATCGGCATCTGGTGATTCTTTTGCAGCCAGTTCGCTGCTGACATCGCTACTTCCGGATACAGCACCACATTGAAATCGGCATTGGTCAGTCGAGACAGATCATCCGGCGTGGCGCCCAGTGGCGCGACGACATTCACGGCGATGCCCATGCGTTCCAGCAGCCCGCTGATCTCGCGCAAATCGTCGCGATGTCGGAAACCCAGTGCGCTCGGGCCGAGAATGTTGCAGCTGGGTTGAGTACTGTCGCTCGAGGTTCTAGGTCTCGCGAGCGCTCGCACCATCTGATAGAAGGTTTCCGCAGCGCCCCAGTTTTCTTTTTTCTGATACGACGGCAGTTCCAGCGGCACCACCGGCACAGGAAGATTCAGCGCTTTGGCGAGCCCGCCGGGATCATCCTGAATCAGTTCGGCGGTACAGGAGGCGCCAACCATCATGGCCTTGGGCGCAAAACGCTCATACGCATCGCGTGCCGCATTCTTGAACAGCTCGGCAGTGTCACCACCCAGATCGCGCGCCTGAAACGTGGTGTAGGTCACTGGAGGTCGCTTGGGCAGTCGCTCGATCATCGTGAACAGCAAGTCCGCATAGGTGTCGCCTTGCGGTGCGTGCATCACGTAATGCACATCCTTCATCGCGGTGGCGATGCGCATCGCGCCAATATGAGGCGGGCCTTCGTAGGTCCACAGCGTCAGCTGCATACGGCCTCCTGTGAGGTTCGGGTAGACAGCTTTTCTCGGCGCAGCAACGGCCGGGCAAACAATTCCGCCAAATCGGCGCTTTGCTCATAGCCGTGCACGGGCGAGAACACCAACTCGATCGCCCATTTGGTGGTGAGGCCTTCCGCCTCGAGCGGATTGGCGAGCCCCAGTCCGCACACCACGAGGTCGGGGGCTTGCGCGCGGCAGCGGTCGAGCTGCTTTTCGACATCCTGCCCTTCGGACAGCACCGTGTTCGAAGGTAGCAAGGCCAGTTCATGCTTCAGATGTTCACGATGCAGATAGGGTGTGCCGACTTCGGTCAGATGCATGCCCAGCTCGCGCGACAAAAAGCGGGCGAGCGGTATTTCGAGCTGCGAATCCGGGAAAAAGAAAATCCGCTTGCCCTGCAAGCGCTCACGATGACGCTCCAGCGCACGCTGCGCACGCTCGCGCGAGACTTGCGTTGCCTGCGCAAAGCGTTCTGCCGGTATGCCCGCACTGTGCGCCGCTGTGCGTAGCCATTCGGTTGTGCCCTCGACACCGAAAGGAAACGGCGCCACCAGATGCGTTGCGCCGCGCTCCGTCAAGGCGCGTGCGGTCTCGCCCAGGAAAGGTTGCGCAAGCAAGAAGCGCGTGTTTTTGCCCACCGAGGGAAGACTGCGCGACGACCGTGGCGGGAAGAACTGCACGCCCTCCAGCCCCATCGCTGTGAACAGGCGCGCGAACTGATCTTCAACCACGTCGGGCAAACAGCCCACCACCATCAGTGACGGTGCATCAGATTCGGACGGCGGCAGCTCCGGCACCAGCGACGCGAGGCAGGCATCCTCGCCCTGCGTAAACGTGGTCTCGATGCCGCTACCCGAGTAATTGAGTATGCGCACCTGGTTCAGGTATTCGCGCGAGAGCCGCGCGGCGGCGCGTGACAGATCCAGCTTGATGACCTCAGACGGGCAGGAACCCACCAGGAACAGCATCTTGATATCTGGTCGGCGGCTCAACAGCTGACGCACCACGCGATCGAGTTCTTCATTCGCATCAGCGATGCCGGCGAGGTCGCGTTCATCAATGATCGCGGTACCGAACCGTGGCTCGGCAAAGATCATCACGCCGGCTGCCGATTGAATCAGGTGAGCGCAGGTACGGGAACCGACCACCAGGAAGAAGGCATCCTGAATCTTGCGGTGCATCCAGATGATGCCCGTCAGTCCACAGAAAACCTCGCGCTGACCGCGCTCGCGGAGCACGGGCGCATCGGCGCAGCCCTTATCGGCGGCGTCCCGCTGAATTGGAATCACGGCGCTCATGCGGCCACCTCGCCTGAGGCTGATGCGGAGGGTGAAGACGACTGCAACCTGGCGGCGCGCAGCTTCAGCAAGAATTGACCCGCGTTGATCACATACGCGGCATAGCCCGCGAGCGCCAGCAGCATCTGCTCACGCACCGGAAGCGCGCCGGTGAACAAGGCCACCAGATACGCGGTGTGCAGCGCGAGCACCAGCATGCTGAACACGTCTTCCCAGAAAAAGCTGGGGGCAAACAGGTAGCGGCCGAACACCACCTTTTCCCAGATGCAGCCGGTGATCATGATGGTGTACAGCAGCAGGGTCTTGATGACGATGGAGACCGTGGCCTCGGTTTCGCCCTGCCCGGTCTGTAAAAAGCGCAAAACCAAAACGACGCTGATCAGGAAGACCAGAAATTGCAAAGGCGCTAACACGCCCTGCACCAGCGTCCAGCGCGTGGCATCCCGCCGCGCCCTTTCCTCGCTGGTGTAGAGCGGCCTGATGGTGGCCGCTGCCCCTGATGTCCCCGTGTTTTCGTACATGAAAGGTGCTCCGCCCTCTGTGGGGTGATCCATGCACTGTAGGACCGACGGGACACTATGTCAATCTAAGATTACGTAAGGTTTTATTGACACCGAACCGGGCTTCGGGCATCGTGGCGCTTGCGCTTATCCGGTCTGGATTATTCCTTTGACACAAGCGAATTGCAGGCGTACAACGGAATTGTTCCTTCAGAGGAAGGTTCGCTCCAGATACTCAACCGCGATAAGAGGATCCACGCAGCGCCGGTCGGCACACTCCCCGCAGAGGGCAGCCGCCCAGGTTCTCCCTGAGACCCCGCCAGCGCCCGCAGGAGATAACAATGGACAAAGCCTCAAAAGGCCACAGCGGCACCGCCGCCCCGGCCAGTAGCGCGGGGGCGCTCACAGAGGCCGCGAGCGAAAAACGGCTGCTCACCCTGGTGGAAGCCGAGATCATCCCGCGACTGATGCTTGCCCACCGAGATTCGCGCCACGAGGCGCAAGACAACGCTATCCACCCACACGAGGTGGTGACCTTTGCGCGCGCGCTGCTGTCCAATGACATCCGCGACGCCACCGAGCTCATCGGCCAGCTCTGCGAGCGCGGCGTGAAAATGGACGCCGTTTACTTGCAGCTGCTCGCCCCTGCCGCGCGCTATCTGGGCGAGCTGTGGGAAGCCGATCAGTGCAATTTCTCCGAGGTCACGCTGTGCCTGTGGCGCATGCAGACCCTGATGTACGACCTGAGCGCGGCCTTCCATGGCGGCGATCTGCGCCCGACGGCACGCAGTGGTGCCGAGCGCCGCATCCTCGTGGCCTCGCTGCCGGGACAGCAGCACACCTTCGGGCTGTCCATGCTCTCCGAATTCTTCAGAAAAGACGGCTGGGTCGTGCTGGCCATTCCCTCGCCGCAGGCAGGCGAGGTGCAGGACAGCCTGTCCATGCACTGGTTCGATGTGCTGGCGCTCTCGGCCAGCATGGATGGCGAGGTCAGCCATCTGACCAAGACCATCAAGGCCGCCCGCAAGACCTCTCGCAATCCCCGTCTGGCCGTCATGGTCGGCGGCCCGCTGTTCCTGCGCCAGCCTGGCCTGGCTGCTACCGTGGGCGCGGACGGCATGTCCGAAGATGCTCCTTCTGCGCTGGCGCTCGCCGGCCATCTCTACCAACAGCAGCAAGAAGTCAGGTTAAATTGACGCTTGAGGATGACAATTCCGGTTGAAAAACCCCGGAATTGCCCTCACAATACACTCAACCGTATGTCTATTTACTGCCCGGTCACGTTTATCGGCTGACCGGCCTTGCAATCCAATGCAATCTCAGACCGACACCTCTTACGTGACTCAATTCGAGACCCCAAAGCAATCGCTCTCCGGCCTGAGCGCCGAGGCGAATGCCGCGCTGTTGTCAGCCACGGCGGATGTGGTGCTGGTCATTGACGGCGATGGCGTGGTGCAGGACGTGTCCACCAGTCATAGCGCGCTGCCCGTGGCAGGCGGCCAGCACAGCTGGATAGGCAAGACCTGGGAAGACACGGTCACCATCGAAAGCCGCCCGAAGATCGCCAAGCTGGTTCGCGAGGCAGCCAGCGATGCGCGCCCGGTGTGGCGACAAGTGAATGTCGCGGCGGCCAGCGGCGCCGATGTGCCGCTCTCTTTTTGCGCTATCCATGTCGGCCCCAAAGGTCGGATGATTGCGCTCGGACGCGACCTGCGCGCGCAATCCGAACTCCAGCAGCAGCTGGTCGATGCGCAGCAGACCATGGAGCGCGACTATCTGCGACTGCGCCACCTCGAATCGCGCTATCGCATTCTGTTCGACCTGACCAGCGAGGGTGTGCTGGTGCTCGACGGCCGCAGCCTCAAAATCATCGAAGCCAATCCCGCGGCCGCGCAAGCGTTGGGCGAAGGCGTGCGCAAGCTGTTGGGCAAGAGCCTGCTCGACTGCATCGACCCCAACACGCGCGGCGCAGTCAGCAAGCTGCTCGACACCGTGCGCGCCAGCGGCAAGCCCGATCAGACCACCGCGCGGTCCGCAGCATCCCCGAGCGGCCGACTGACGCTGTCGGTCTCGGTGATGCATGAAGAGTCCGGCGAACTGTTCTTAGTCCGTGTCGCCGGCGATGCGCAGTCCGTTCCGGCCAGCAGCAGCGCGACACAGGCAGACACCGTGCTGCGCGTGCTTGAGCAGGCACCGGATGCCTTCGTCGTCACCGACAACGATGGCGAAATACTCTCTGCCAACCGCGCATTCACCGACATGATTCAGATCGGCCGCCCCGAACAGGCGCTCGGCCAATCGCTCGATCGCTGGCTGGGCCGGGCCGGCGTCGATCTGAACGTTCTGCTGGCCAACCTGCGCCAGCGCGGCACCGTCAGACTGTTCGCGACGACCATGCGCAATGAAAACGGCGCGACCATCCCTGTCGAAATCTCTGCCGTCTCAGTACCGCACGGCGAAGTCAGCGGACTGGGCTTCACCATCCGCGACATCGGCCGCCGGCTGGGCAGCGATGGCCGTCACGAATCCCCCCGCTCTGCAGAGCAACTCACCGAACTGGTCGGCCGCGTGCCGCTGCGCGATATCGTCGGCGAGACCACCGAGCTGATCGAAAAACTGTGCATCGAGGCCGCGCTACAGCTAACCCAAGACAACCGCGCCACCGCCGCCGAGATCCTCGGGCTGTCGCGGCAAAGCTTGTATGTGAAGCTGAGGCAGTACCGGCTAGGGAATCTGGGGGAATAAACCCCTCC